>JANLPN010000237.1:0-4749 GCA_031367285.1 Betaproteobacteria bacterium
CGCCCCCACCGTGACCAAGGACGGTGTGTCCGTGGCCAAGGAAATCGAACTGAAAGACAAGCTCCAGAACATGGGCGCGCAGATGGTCAAGGAAGTTGCTTCCAAGACCTCCGACATCGCCGGCGACGGTACCACCACCGCCACCGTGCTGGCCCAGAGCATCATCCGCGAAGGCATGAAGTATGTCGCCGCCGGCATGAACCCGATGGACCTCAAGCGCGGTATCGACAAGGCTGTCACGGCCCTGGTTGCCGAGCTCAAGAAGGCTTCCAAGGCCACCACCACCTCCAAGGAAATCGCACAAGTCGGCTCGATCTCGGCCAACTCGGACGAAGCCATCGGCAAGATAATTGCTGACGCCATGGACAAGGTCGGCAAAGAAGGCGTGATTACCGTGGAAGACGGCAAGTCGCTCGATTCCGAACTCGACGTCGTCGAAGGCATGCAGTTCGACCGCGGCTACCTGTCGCCCTACTTCATCAACAACCCGGAAAAACAAGCGGCGTTGCTGGAAAACCCGTTTGTGCTGCTGTACGACAAGAAGATCAGCAACATCCGCGACCTGCTGCCCACGCTGGAGCAAGTTGCCAAGTCGGGCCGTCCGCTGCTGATCGTGTCGGAAGACGTCGAAGGGGAAGCGCTGGCAACCCTGGTGGTCAACACCATCCGCGGCATCCTGAAGGTTGTGGCTGTCAAGGCACCTGGTTTCGGCGACCGCCGCAAGGCCATGCTGGAAGACATCGCTGTCCTGACCGGCGGCAAGGTGATTGCCGAAGAAGTCGGCCTGACGCTTGAAAAAGTGACCTTGGCCGACCTCGGCTCCGCCAAGCGCGTTGAAGTGGGCAAGGAAAACACCATCATCATCGACGGTGCCGGTGCCGCTGCCGACATCGAAGCCCGCGTCAAGCAAGTGCGTGTGCAGATCGAGGAAGCCACCTCCGACTACGACCGTGAAAAACTGCAAGAGCGCGTGGCCAAGCTGGCCGGCGGTGTTGCCGTGATCAAGGTCGGCGCTGCAACCGAAGTCGAAATGAAAGAGAAGAAGGCCCGCGTTGAAGACGCCTTGCACGCGACCCGTGCCGCGGTGGAAGAAGGCATCGTGGCCGGTGGTGGCGTGGCTCTGCTGCGCGCCAAGCAAGCGGCTGGCGACATCAAGGGCGACAACGCCGACCAGGACGCCGGCATCAAGCTGGTGCTGCGCGCGATCGAGTCCCCGCTGCGCGAAATCGTCTACAACGCCGGCGGCGAAGCCTCGGTGGTGGTGAACGCAGTGATGGCCGGCAAGGGCAACTACGGCTTCAACGCCGCCAACGACACCTACGGCGACATGATCGAAATGGGTATCCTGGACCCCACCAAGGTGACGCGCACGGCTCTGCAAAACGCAGCTTCCGTGGCATCGCTGATGCTGACGACCGAAGCCATGATTGCCGAAGCTCCGAAAGATGAGTCCGGCGCCGGCGGCATGGGTGGCGGCGGCATGGGCGGCGGCATGGGGGGTATGGGCGGCATGGGCGACATGGGCATGTAATCGGCTCCTTGCCTGGCGACCTACAGCGTCGTTGTTCGGGCTGGCCGTAGCGCTGCTACTGTCTGCGCCCAAACGCCTAGCTGTAGATCGCCATGCCGCGTCGGGTGGCGTTATTGCGCTCGACCAAAAATACAAAACCCGCAAGGTGTAAACCTTGCGGGTTTTGTTTTTGGCGGCACCGAACCGTATCAGGCAGCGGCGGCTTCCAGCGGCTGCATGGCGCTGTCGTTGGCGGCCACCAGTTGCAGGTCGGCGTGGTAGGTCTCTTCCATAAAGCCATAGAGCCGGTTCCTGGTGGCCTGCCAGGCCGCCTTGGCGCCCACCACATCGAAGGCCAGGATCTGGTGCGGCAAGCCGCCACCGCTGGCCAGCGGGCGCCACTCGCCCGGACCAAATACGTCCTTGAAGCCGAGGCTGCGGTAATTGCGGATCAATGCCGGGCTACGCGCACCGATCACCATCCAGCGCACCTGGGTGGCCAGGCAATAGTGGTAGCTGGCCTTCATGAGGCACAACTTGACCAGTGGGTCGGCTCCGGCCACCACCGCCAGCCGGGATATCTGCGACCTGGGTTTGTTGGCGAGCCAGGATGGAAGCGCAATGCTTTCCTCCAGCAACAGCGGCCCAAACGCGCTGACCTGAATGCGCGCCGTGCCGATACATGCCCCCGATGTCTTGTCGCGGCACAACAATACCGCCGTGCCTTCGGCCTGGTCCAGGCGCTCGACAGCGCCAAACTTCGGCCCCAGATCCGGGTCGTGGTGCCCGTAAGCCGCGGCGCGGACTGTGCAGGCTTCATGAAAATCGCCCAGCGATGTCGCCATGCGCACGGAGAACCCAAATGTTCCTGTTTCCATCAGAAGTACATCCTTGACAAATCGACAAAACAATCCGGCGGCATAGGGTGTGCAACCACCTTGCGACACAACACTAGCATTGTTCATGGCAACAGATCAAGCAAACACAAGCCCCAAGGCCGATCTTTCCTTCACGTCAGTCGGTAATTGCATACACTTTTTGTCGGCGGCCGGGCCCCACGACCGATCAAACCATGTCCCGTGCGTGGATGGAGTTGCGGCCTCGGCTGAACTTGCCGGTGTGCCGGATATGAGGTTCAAGGCACGTCGCGTGCCAGATCCGCTGCAAGCTGCGCGGCCGAATCAAAATGGATGGCGCGCCAGCCACACGCACGCGCCGCCACCACGTTGGCCAGCAGGTCATCAATAAACACGGTCTTCGCGGGATCGAGCGTGTACCGGGATTCCAGCAAGCGGAAGACCTCGGGTTGCGGCTTGATCAACTTGACGTCGCCCGAGAAGATGCCGCCGTCGAACCACTTCAGGAATGGGTGGCGTTGCTCCAGCACGCGGGCATACGGCGCCGGCATGTTGGACAGGTAGTAGAGCCCTAGCCCGCGCTGCTGCACCAGACGGGTAAGCAAGGCCACCGTCTCCGGAATTGGCGCCAGATGTTCCGGAATCGTGTGCATCAAGCCGTGTAAGGTCTCCTGCGGCAGGCCCAGGCGGCTTGCAGTACGTTCAACGACCCAGGGCAGTTCGACCGTCCCACCGTCAAACGACTGCCAGTCTTCGTGGTGAAAAATGGCGGCTGCAAGCCGGCGGGCATCCTCCGGTGTGGCGGCCTGGCGCGGGAAAAGTTTTTGGACCAGCAGGTCTGGCCGCCAGGTAAATAACACCGCGCCGAAATCAAAAACAATATTGGTGGTCATCCGGGTTTCTTCCTGGTCAATCGAGAGGGGCTTGCTGGTTGCGGCGCAGGGCAGCGCGTATTGCAGCGCCAAGACGCCGCGGTGATGCGGAGGTAACACGCACGGCCGGTGTGCCATGCCAATGCGCGCAGCGCTGGATGGCTCCGGCCAGGGCGGTCAGCAAGTCTTCTTCGATGGCCACACCAGGTTCCAGGTACAAGGCCTTTACTTCGAACACACCATCAGCGCGATGCGCCTTGGCATCCAGCCGCGCAACCAGTTCACCCTGGTGCAGCACCGGCAACACAAAGTAGCCGTGTACGCGCCGCTCCTGCGGGGTGTAGCACTCGATGCGGTAATCGAATCCAAACATCGCCAGTGCCCGTTCGCGGTCCCACACCAGCGGGTCAAACGGCGACAGCAGCGTGGTGTGTGTGGCGCCCAGTTTGCCGCCCAGCGCTTTTTTCAACAGTCCGGCCTGCGTGGCATGGACGTAGGCCGGCAAGCCCCATCCCTGTACCTGTACCCGCAACACGCGGCCTTGCGCAACCAGCGGGTCCAGGTCGGTGTCCTTGAGGCGCGGCTTGATGCGGAAGTAGTCGTGAATCCAGCGCGCCTGTGTAATGCCCAGCGCCATGATGGATTGCTCGATAAAAGCGGCGTGAACCTCGCCAGCGTCGGGCAGGGCCAGGTCGGCAAGGCCCGGCGCTACACGATGCGCCAGATCGTAGACACGCTGGAAATTCTCGCGCCGCGACACCATCAGCTCGCCACTGGCAAACAGTGCCTCGAGCCAGAGTTTTTCGTCTTTCCAGCCCCACCAGCCTCCGGCGCGGCCGTCGCTGCGTTCAAAGTCGGATGACTTGACCGGCCCGTTCACCTCGATATGCCCAAGCAGCTTGTCCAGATGCGCGCGCTGCTTGTCGGAGCTGTCCCGACCCCGCGCCAGACCCCAATGCCGGCGCTGGCCGCGGTTGTAGCTTCGGTGCAAGGCCAGGTCCTGCATCGGCGCAAATGAGGCTTCATGGGCCCAGGTTTCGAACACGTGCGCGCGCGCCAGCGCCTGGTCCAGCCACTGCATCGGGTAATGGCCCAGACGGGAAAACAGCACCAGGTAGGGGCTGCGCGCCACCACGTGGATGGTGTCTATCTGCAGCAGGCGCATGCGGGTGATGCAATTGCGCAGCGCCATGGCGGTGGCAGGGCGCGTTGGCGCGGTCAACAAACCCTGCGCGGCCAGTTGCAGACAACGCGCCTGTTGCAAGCTCAGTTCAGGCACGCCGGCAACCACCCGCTGTCACGATGCGGTTCGGAGGCGGCGCAACAGCCCCGCGGTGGAAGCATCCAGTCCGACCGTGTCGCCATTGTGCAGCCGCGGCTCGATGTCCTTGGCCAGCACCTTGCCCAGTTCCACGCCCCACTGGTCAAAACTGTTGATGCCCCACACGGAGCCGCTCACAAATACCCGATGCTCCTGCAACGCAATCAGGGCGCCCAGGCTGACCGGCGT
>JANLPN010000292.1:0-49556 GCA_031367285.1 Betaproteobacteria bacterium
GCCAGCCGGCTCGGCCGCAAGGACTTCGGAGTTAATCGCGCCCGGATTGAAGACATCCGGGCACGGTTCCAAGGTTAACCTACAGCCGCTTCCTCGGGTTTGGCCTTGCCTTCCTTTTTAGGCAGAGGGGCAATATCGAGCAGAACCTCAGGCTGGTTCTCGTCCTTGTCGTCGATATCTACCGTCAGACGGCCGCCCTCCGTCAAACGACCAAACAACAATTCGTCCGCGAGTGCCCGGCGAATGGTGTCCTGAATCAGCCGCTGCATCGGCCGCGCGCCCATCAGCGGGTCGAACCCCTTCTTGCCAAGATGTTTGCGCAGCTTGTCGGTGAAAGTCACGTCCACTTTTTTTTCTGCCAACTGCGTCTCCAACTGGAGCAGGAACTTGTCTACAACGCGCAGAATGACATTTTCGTCCAAGGACTTGAAGCTCACCGTGGCATCGAGCCGATTCCGGAATTCCGGCGTAAACAGGCGCTTGATATCGGCCATCTCGTCGCCCACCTCATGTTTGGTGGTAAACCCAATCACCGCCTTGTTCATCGCTTCCGCGCCTGCGTTCGTCGTCATGACAATGATGACATTGCGGAAATCCGCCTTGCGCCCATTGGTGTCGGTCAAGGTGCCGTGGTCCATCACCTGCAGAAGCACGTTGAAGATGTCGGGGTGCGCCTTTTCAATCTCGTCGAGCAACAACACGCAATGCGGCTTTTTCGTAATCGCCTCGGTCAGCAGACCGCCCTGGTCAAAACCCACATAACCAGGAGGTGCGCCGATCAACCGGCTCACCGCATGGCGCTCCATGTATTCGCTCATGTCGAAGCGAATCAGGTCTATGCCCATGATGTAAGCCAGTTGCTTGGCCGCTTCTGTCTTACCGACGCCTGTCGGCCCGCTGAACAGGAAAGCGCCGATCGGCTTGTCGCCCTTACCCAAACCCGATCGCGCCATCTTCACCGCCGAAGCCAGAACGTCGAGCGCCTTGTCCTGCCCGAAAACGACGTTCTTCAGGTCCCTCTCAAGCGTTTTCAATTTGCCACGGTCATCGTTGGACACATTGGCGGGGGGAATACGCGCAATCTTCGCCACGATCTCCTCGACCTCTGCCTTGGTAATCGTCTTCTTTCGTTTCGATACTGGCAAGATGCGCTGCGCCGCTCCCGCTTCGTCGATCACGTCAATGGCCTTGTCTGGTAAATGCCGGTCGTTGATGTATTTGGCACTGAGTTCCGCTGCAGCCTGCAAGGCAGCAAAAGCGTACTTGACGTTATGGTGCTCTTCAAAACGGGATTTCAAACCTTTGAGTATTTCGACGGTCTGCTCGATGGATGGCTCCACCACGTCGATTTTCTGGAAGCGGCGCGACAGCGCAGCGTCTTTCTCAAAAATGCCTCGGTATTCGGTGAACGTGGTGGCACCGATGCACTTCAACGCGCCGGAACTCAGACCGGGCTTGAGCAAATTAGACGCATCCAGTGTTCCACCTGAGGCCGCGCCGGCTCCGATCAGGGTGTGTATTTCGTCGATGAACAAAATACCGTTGGGTTTGTCCTTGAGCGACTTGAGAACCCCTTTGAGACGCTGCTCGAAATCGCCTCTGTATTTGGTCCCCGCCAGCAGGGCGCCCATATCCAGGGAATAGACAACAGAGTCCGCCAGTATCTCCGGCACGTCTTTCTGGGTAATGCGCCAGGCAAGGCCTTCGGCGATCGCGGTCTTGCCCACACCTGCCTCCCCCACCAGCAAGGGGTTATTCTTGCGGCGACGGCAAAGGATCTGAATTACACGTTCCACCTCGTACTCGCGCCCGATCAGCGGATCAATCTTGCCGTCTTTGGCCAACTGGTTCAGATTCTGCGTATATTGCTCCAGTGGAGATTGCTTGTCGCTTTTCTCCGCACCCTCTTCAGGCTCGGCCTGGCTCTCTCCGGCCTTGTTTGGCTCCGGAGGATCGCTCTTCTTGATGCCATGCGCGATGAAATTCACCACATCGAGACGGGTTACACCCTGCTGATGAAGGTAATACACCGCATGGGAATCTTTTTCGCCAAAAATCGCAACCAGTACATTGGCGCCGGTCACTTCCTTCTTGCCGCTGCCGGTGGATTGCACATGCATGATGGCGCGCTGGATCACACGCTGGAATCCAAGCGTGGGCTGCGTGTCAACGTCATCCGCTCCCGCAACCTGCGGCGTGTTGTCCTTGATAAAGGTTGATAAAGACTTGCGCAAGTCGTCGATATTGGCGGAGCAAGCTCGCAATACCTCCGCCGCGCTAGGGTTGTCCAGCAATGCGAGGAGCAGGTGCTCTACGGTTATGAACTCGTGACGCTGCTGACGCGCCTCGACAAATGCCATGTGCAGGCTAACTTCCAGTTCCTGGGCAATCATGTGATTTCCTTTTGCCTTGCTTTGATGTTTAACTGTAATCCGAATTGCGGTTCAGGTCTTGCGCACGTCTCTTGCTTACAACTCCACCGGCTCGCTGACGCATTGCAAAGGGTGCCCGGCCTTGTGCGCGGCATCGAGCACCTGGTCCACCTTGGTTGCCGCGACGTCCTTGGAGTAAACCCCACAAACGCCTTTGCCCTCGAGATGGATCTTCAGCATGATCTGTGTCGCTGACTCAAGATCCTTGCTGAAAAACTCCTGGATGACGACAACCACGAACTCCATTGGTGTGTAGTCGTCATTAAGCATTACCACCTGGTACATCTGTGGCGGCTTGACCTTTTGGGTGCGACGTTCAAGTACAACCGAATTGCCATCATCACTTTCGGGGAGCCGGACCGGTTTTGTCGGCGGTTTAACAGGAGACTTGGTTGCCATGAACTGATTCTATCGACCGCCCCAATGCATTGCCGCGTCCCAGTGAATTGGTGTCAACTTTTCCACATTCAAGCACGAACAAAAGAAAACCGCCCAAAACCTTCCAGTCATGGCGGCTCCTGGACTTGCTGCCTGAACGGGGCAGCCTGTACCCGCGGGCAAGGCTACATGTTGTCAATCATCACCTGCCCAAAGCCCGAGCAGCTAACTTGGGTCGCCCCATCCATCAAGCGCGCAAAGTCATAAGTGACCTTCTTGCTCGCTATTGACTTTTCCATGGAGCTGATGATCAGGTCGGCTGCTTCAATCCAGCCCATGTGACGCAGCATCATTTCAGCGGAAAGGATTTCCGAGCCCGGATTGACGTAATCCTTGCCCGCGTACTTGGGCGCCGTGCCGTGGGTCGCCTCAAACATGGCGATGGTATCGCTCAAATTTGCTCCGGGCGCGATACCAATGCCGCCCACCTGCGCCGCCAGCGCATCCGAAACATAGTCACCATTGAGGTTGAGTGTCGCGATCACGCTGTATTCGGCAGGTCGCAAAAGAATCTGCTGCAAAAACGCGTCGGCAATGCTGTCTTTGACGATGATGTCTTTGCCGGTCCTGGGGTTCTTGAACTTGCACCACGGACCACCATCAAGCAGTTCCGCGCCAAACTCCTTTTGCGCCAGACCGTAGGCCCAGTCACGAAAACCGCCCTCGGTGAACTTCATGATGTTGCCTTTGTGAACGATAGTGAGGCTGGGCTTGTCGTTGTCAATGGTGTATTGGAGGGCCTTGCGTACCAGGCGCTCCGTGCCTTCACGCGATACCGGCTTGATGCCAATGCCCGACGTATTGGGAAAACGGATCTTCTTGACGCCCATCTCGTCCTGCAGGAATTTGATGATTTTTTTCGCCTTGTCAGACTCGGCTTCGAACTCGATACCAGCGTAGATATCCTCCGAGTTCTCGCGGAAGATCACCATGTTTGTTTTGTGGGGCTCCTTGACCGGAGACGGCACGCCCTTGAAGTACTGGATCGGGCGCAGGCACACATACAGATCCAGTTCCTGCCGCAAGGCGACATTCAGGGAACGGATACCTCCGCCGACAGGCGTCGTGAGAGGCCCCTTGATAGACACCACGTAGTCGCGCACCGCATCCAGCGTCTCTTGCGGCAACCACACGTCCGGGCCATAAATTCTGGTTGATTTCTCACCCGCATAAACTTCCATCCAATGGATTTTCTTCTTGCCGCCATAGGCTTTGGCCACCGCCGCGTCGACGACCTTGAGCATGACGGGTGTGATGTCCAGACCCGTTCCATCACCCTCTATAAAAGGAATGATCGGCTCGTCCGGCACATTCAACGACATGTCGGCGTTGACCGTAATCTTCAGGCCTGTTGCAGGAACCTTGATGTGCTGGTACATGGATAGTCGTCTTGGTTGAACGCGGCACTTGACGCCGGATAGTGGTACGCCTGAAAGACTCAGGGAGGCTTCTATGGAAGGCTTCTCTTAAGCAACAGCCATTAATTTTAGCTTTAAAAATTGCGCTGAATTGTCAACCGTTGGTCCGCGCGCGCCGTTACGGGAGGGCTTCCCAATAGAGGAAGAAATTTATCCACTCCAATGTTTTTTTCAAGGAAGTTCACCATGAACAAAGTTCTCGCCATCCTGATCGCTGGTTTGTTGGCTAGCGGCGCATTCGCGCAGACCCCGGCCAAAGCAGCTGCCTCAGCGCCAGCTGTTGCTGCGCCCGCTGCTGCAGCCCCCGCCAAAATGGAAGCCAAGCCTGACGCCAAGGCGGAAGCTGCCAAGATGAAGGCCGACAAAGCAGCCGCCAAGAAGGCCGCCGCTGCGGAGAAGAAGGCCGCCGCCGCCAAAGCCAAGGAAGAAAAAGCAGCTGCCAAGAAGGCCAAGATGGATACTAAGGCCGTTGCTGCCAAGCCGGCGGCCAGTGCCGCCAAGAAGTAACTCCTGACGGCTGATTCAAAAGTGCCCGCTTGCGCGGGCATTTTTGTTTCTGTTCCACAATGGCGCCATGAAACGGAAAATACTTGGATTGTTATGGCTGGTCAGTTTGGTCGCCGTGCCGTTACTGGCCCAAGAGCAGCCCCAGCTGAGTCTGCCGCGCGTCAAGCTCCAGGCCGGCATGTACCAGATCGATGCCCAGGTGGCGCTTACGCCGGACCAGCGCCAAATCGGGCTTATGTACCGGCCGGAGATGCCGCAGCATGAAGGAATGTTGTTCGTCTTCGAGCAGCCCAGCGAGCAGTGTTTCTGGATGAAGAACACAATTTTGCCGCTGACCGCCGCGTTCGTGGCCGACGACGGCACGATTGTCAATCTGGCGGACATGAAAGCTCAGTCCACCGATTCGCACTGCTCAGCCAAACCGGTGCGTTTCGTGCTGGAAATGAATCAGGGATGGTTTTCCAAAAGAGCCGTCAAGGCAGGATACAAACTTGCCGGCAAACCTTTTGAAGCACAAAAATAATGCCCGGGTAGCGTCATGGGCACCGGCATCGGGGCCATACTCCGGCCCGGCCCGTTATCCGAACATACCCAGGTCACTGGGTACATGGATCGACCACTTCAGGTCGATCCGTGGCACGCCGATCAAGCGAAATTCGCTTCTGCAAAACCCCAGTTGACCAGTTTGTCAAGAAACGTCTCCACGAACTTGGGGCGCATATTGCGATAGTCGATGTAATAAGCGTGCTCCCAGACATCCACCGTCAGAAGCGCCTTGTCGGCGGTGGTCAGCGGTGTACCGGCGGCACCCATGTTGACGATATCCACCGACCCATCGGGCTTCTTCACCAGCCAGGTCCATCCCGAGCCGAAATTCCCTACAGCGGATTTGACAAACGCTTCCTTGAAGGCCGCATAGGTACCCCACTTGGCGTTTATCGCGGCAGCCAGCGCGCCGGAAGGTTCACCGCCACCGGCAGGTTTCATGCAGTTCCAGAAAAAGGTATGGTTCCAGATCTGGGCCGAGTTGTTATAGATCCCGCCACTGGATTTCTTGACAATTTGCTCCAAGGGTAGCTGCTCGAATTCGGTCCCCTTCTGCAGGTTGTTGAGATTGACGACATAGGCGTTGTGGTGCTTGCCATGGTGGAACTCGAGCGTTTCACGCGAGTAATGGGGCGCCAGGGCGTCGATGGCGTAAGGCAGTGCCGGCAATGTGTGTTCCATGATGTCCTCGTAAAGTAGTTGCGCAAAATCCCGATTGTAGAAACTTTGTTCAGATTCCCGGCTGAACCTGCAAATCCATAACCCCTTCGGCAACTGTTGCCCGAACCCGTTGACCCGCAAGGACTTGGCTCGGGCTGGTAATGGTCTGCCCACGTTCGTCCACCAGCCAGGCGTAGCCACGCCGCAGAACCAGCGAAGGATCGAGCAAGCCGAGCCGCAGGCCAGCGCGTGCCAGACGCTCCTGCGAATGCTGCAGGCCGCGCTGCACATGTAGCGGGAAACTCTCGCCCAAGCGCAGCATACTTTGATTCTTTTGCAACAACATGGAGCGCGAGCCATGTTGCAGGCGCTGTGAGATCGCAGCCAGACCAGCGCGCTGAACTGCCGCTAGCGCCGAAGGTCGGCCCAATCTGGCTGAGGCCGTGTCAATACGCTGGCCTTCCGTATCGAGACGACGCAACAATGCGTCACCCAGACGTTTCTGAACCACGTCCAATGCAGCCAGCCACGCCTGACGCGGCTGGGCCGCCAACTCCGCGGCGGCGGTCGGAGTCGGCGCCCTCACATCAGCCACAAAATCCGCAATGGTGAAATCGGTTTCGTGCCCGACTCCGCTGATGACCGGAATCGGGCTCCGGGTTATGACGCGTGCAAGCGACTCGTCGTTAAAGGCCCACAAGTCTTCCATTGCGCCACCGCCGCGCACCAGCAAAATTGTGTCAAGCACCATCGTTTGCGCCTTGCGCGACCCCATCCCGTGCCCGATTTGATCGGGCGTCGAAGTCGGCAACGCCAACTGGTACAAGGCTGACAAAGCCCGGGAGAGCTCGCCAGGGGCGTTGGCGCCCTGCACTGAGGCCGCGGCAACCACCACCGGAACGTGGGGCACGCGCCTGCGCAAGGCGCTGATCACGTCATGCAACGCGGCCGCTCCCAAGGAGGTAACAACGCCGATGCCGCGAGGCATCAGGGACACAGGGCGCTTGCGCGAAGCATCGAAAAGACCTTCCGCCTCAAGCTTGGCTTTGAGCTTCACAAACTGCTCAAACAGCGCCCCCGGCCCGCCCCGGCTCATGGACTCGACGACCAATTGCAGATCCCCCCGCGGCTCGTACAGCCCCAGACGGCCGCGCACATCAACCAATTCCCCGTCGCGTGCCGGGAAATCCAGCAAGCCGAAAGCGCGCTTGAACATCACGCAACGGATTTGTCCGGTTGGATCCTTGATGGAGAAGTACACATGACCACTGGAAGCGCGTGCGAAACCCGAAATCTCGCCCCGCACAGCGACCGGATTGAAGCGGGCGTCCAGCGCGTCGGCAACGGCGCGGCATAAGGCACCAACTTGCCAGACCCGTGTTGGGTTGTCAGGCATCCGTGCGCCCATCCTCATGCCTGACGCAGGCTGGCGCGGAACTCAGGGGCCGACTACTCCACAATGTGCAGGCCTTCGCAGCAAGGCATGCGAAAGCCCTCGCAGCGCCTGAACGCGCGTAGCAAGCGCTTGATTTCATTAAGATTTTCACTGCCCCAATTGTCATCAAATCAACGCTGGCCCGCGCCCGTGCTGGATATCGGCGTTTTGTACCCGAGTTTTACACAAAGTTATCCACATCTTCTGTGGGTGGCCGCGAGCGCAAAAAGGGCACCACATCGCCGAACATCGGGCTGCGGAGACCGTGCCGCTGTACGCCATAATCAAGCAGCTTTTCCATCTGCGCGGAGACCACTTTTGTTTTCAATCATACAAGCTGCCGGCTGGCCGATATGGCCTCTTGTCGCCTGCTCGGTTCTTGCGCTGGCCCTGGTCATAGAACGTTTTGTCAGTCTGAAAAGCGCCAAAATAGCTCCGGCGCGGCTGCTTGATGAGGTGCTCAGCGTTTCGCGCAACGGGGTACCTTCGACGGACATGGTGGCGCAACTTGAGCGCAATTCCGCCTTGGGCGAGGTATTGGCGAGCGGCTTTAAGGCATTGAATTCGAACCCGCGCTGCAGCGAAGCAGACCTTCGAGCGACCATGGAGGGAACAGGCCGCCTGGTGGCACACCGGCTGGAGAAATACCTTGCGGCGCTGGCTACCATTGCGTCCGCGGCTCCTCTGATGGGCTTGTTCGGAACCGTGGTCGGCATGATAGAGATATTCGGCTCGCAGAGCCCGGCCGGCGGCGCAACCGGCGGCAACCCGGCCCAGCTCGCGCATGGAATCTCCGTGGCACTTTACAACACCGCGTTCGGGCTGATCATTGCGATTCCTGCCCTGATCTTCTGGCGCTATTTCCGGGCCACGGTAGATGGCCACTTGCTGACACTGGAACTCGCGTCCGAGCGCTTGGTTCGCCATCTCAATACGCTGCGCAAAGGCCCATGAATTTCCGCGGCCGTTCCCGGGAAGAACCCGAGATCAACCTGATCCCGTTCATCGACGTACTTCTGGTGGTGCTCATCTTCCTGATGTTGTCCACCACCTACAGCAAATTCACGGAGCTGCAACTCAAACTCCCCGTGGCCGACGTCGATGCGCAGCGCGACTATCCCAAGGAACTGCTGGTGAGCGTCGGCAGCGATGGCGCGTACAGCGTTAACGCGGTTGCGTTGCCTGGCGCCAGTGCCGAGATTCTTACGAACGCCCTGCTTGCCGCCGCGAAAGCGGGCAAGGACAGCGTGGTGATCATCAATGCCGATGCCAACGCAAAACACCAGGCGGTCATCACGGTCATGGAAGCGGCCCGGCGCGCCGGGCTGACCCAGATCACGTTTGCAACCCAGCCGTCGGCCAAAGCGGCCAAACCCTGAGTTCATGCGCGCGGCACTGCAGCGCATTCTGGTCGATAGCTGGACGCGCCGCGGTGGTTTGGCGCTGCTGTTATGGCCGCTGTCCGTCGTGTACGGCCTGCTCGTGCGTCTGCGCAAGCTTCTCTACCAGCGTGGCGTGTGGCAGGTCGGGAAAGTCCCGGTGCCCGTGGTGATGGTCGGCAACCTGGTGGCGGGTGGCGGCGGAAAAACTCCCACTGTCATGGCTCTGGTTCAGCATCTGCAGCGCCGCCGACTGAAGGTTGGAGTGGTGTCTCGGGGTTATGGACGACTGGCACGCGATTGCCGTGAAGTAACGGCCAACAGCCTGGCCCGGGATGTGGGGGACGAGCCACTGTTGATCCGGGAGGCCACGGGTGCTCCGGTATTTGTAGCCGAGGCGCGTATCGACGCGGCACGTGCCCTGTTGCTGGCGCACCCCGAGGTGAACCTGCTGGTATGCGATGACGGCTTGCAGCACTACGGTATGCACCGGGACATTGAAGTCTGCGTTTTTGACGAGCGCGGGCTTGGCAATGGGCTTCTATTGCCGGCCGGGCCATTGCGTGAACCGTGGCCTCGCGCAACCGACCTGGTGCTGGCTGCAAACGGTCACCGGGACGGACTCGGATTTTCGGTGCAGCGCTCACTGGCCGGGCACGCCCGGCGGGCCGATGGGTCGACAGTCACGCTGGATGAATTGCGCAACTTCGGCGGCCCGCCGTACGGTCCGTTGTGGGCCGTCGCCGGCATTGCACGGCCCGAGGCCTTTTTCGCGATGCTGCGCTCTTGCGGTCTCACGCTTGAGCACACGTTCGCGCTTGCCGATCACGCCAGCTTCGAGGGAGCGGAATGGTCCCGCGGCAATGCGCCCACCCTCATCTGTACGGAAAAAGACGCGGTGAAATTGTGGCACCGCCGTCCGGACGCGCTTGCCGTACCCCTCGTGTTGCACGTCGAGGCCGCTTTCTGGGACGCGTTCGGTCTTCTGCTTACCACCAGGGTTGGCGCAAAGTTATCATCCCCCCATGGACACACGCCTTCTTGAGTTGCTCGTCTGCCCGGTCACAAAGGGTCCGCTCGAATATGACAGGGAAAAGCAGGAGTTGACCTCGCGCAGCGCGAGGCTTGCCTATCCGGTGCGCGACGGAATACCGATCCTGCTTGAAAACGAAGCCCGTACTCTCAGCGATGAAGAACTCGGCCTTTAATACGAGCAGGTCCGAAGCCAACATCAGTGCCGGGCCAATGGCGTGACCTTCACCGTACTTATTCCAGCCCGGCTTGCGTCCACGCGCCTGCCCAACAAGCCGCTGGCTGAAATTGCCGGCGTGCCCATGGTGGTAAGAGTCGCCCAGCGTGTTGCTTCGAATGCGGCGCGAAGCAGCCCGGCCCGGGTGGTGGTGGCCGCGGACAGCCCATTGATCATTGCCGCCTGCGAATCCTATGGAGTTGAAGCGGTGCTTACACGCACCGACCACGCTTCGGGCAGTGACAGGCTCGCCGAAGCCTGTGACCTGCTCGGGCTTGCCGATGAATCCATCGTCGTCAATGTTCAGGGCGACGAGCCGTTGATCGATCCCATACTGGTGGATGCGGTCGCGGCCCTGCTGCGCGAGCGCCCGGATGCCAGCATGAGCACGGCGGCACACATTATTCATTCGCTGGAAGACTATCTCAACCCCAACATCGTCAAGGTGGTGCTCGATGTCAACGGCCTGGCGTTGTACTTCAGCCGCGCGCCGATTCCCGTGGCGAGGGACTTTGCCGGCCAGCGCTGGTGGCGTGACGCCATGGCACCAGAAGCAACACTGCTTGAGGCCGCCGCCCCCCTGCGCCACATCGGCATCTATGGCTACCGCGCCGGTTTTCTGCGGCTTTTCCCCAGGCTTGCCCGCGCTCCTCTGGAAGTCGCTGAAGCACTCGAGCAACTCCGGGCCATGTGGCATGGCTACCGCATTGCCGTGCACGTGACCGACCACAGCCCTGGGCCCGGAATCGACACGCCACAGGATCTGGAGCGTGTGCGACTGCTTTTCAACACCTGATCTGCATGGGTGCCCGTTTGCGCCCATGCTATTCTCGGAGACAGGCACGAACTGACTGGCCGGGGTCCATGCTTGAGCGACACGGTTGATTCCATCCACCCGAGGACATCCATGAGACTGATTTTGTTGGGCGCACCCGGCGCGGGCAAGGGCACACAAGCCACCTTCATCTGCCAGAAATACGGCATTCCACAGATATCCACCGGCGACATGCTGCGCGCGGCCGTGAAGGCTGGTTCCCCCATGGGGCTGGCAGCCAAGAAGGTGATGGATTCCGGTGCATTGGTGAGCGACGACATCATCATTGGTTTGGTCAAGGAACGCATCGCGCAGGCGGACTGCGCCAATGGCTTTCTTTTCGACGGATTCCCGCGCACCATTCCCCAGGCCGATGCGATGAAGGCGGCCGCCGTCAAGCTCGACTACGTACTGGAGATTGACGTTCCTTTTGACGCCATCGTTGAACGCATGAGTGGCAGGCGATCCCACGCCGCGTCCGGCCGCACTTACCACATCAAATTTAATCCGCCGAAGGTGGATGGTGCCGACGACGTGACCGGCGAACCACTGATACAGCGCGAAGACGACAAGGAAGAAACCGTCAAGAAGCGCTTGGCCGTGTACGATGCCCAGACGAGACCGCTGGTGAGTTATTACGAGACCTGGGCCAAAGCGCAACCCGGCGTGGCGCCCATCTACCGGTCCATCAGCGGCACCGGTGCGGTGGATGAAATCCGATCCCGTGTATTCGCCGCGCTGGCGGCTTGAGCAGCCGACTCCGCGGCCCACGCCGTTCAAGACCTCCAGGGCACGAGCCGTACCCGAGCGGACCATCTGAAACCGGCTCGGGCTACAGCGTGCCGCCAAGCGACAGGCACAGCAGCAGTGGCTGGCTTGCCTTCACCAAGCATCTTGTAACTCTCCTGCAGCGTCCCGCCGAAAGGCGCGGGTGCATATTTTTGCAGGGGGCTTGCAATGTTCCGAAAACTGGTTAAAAATACAGTTACTGGATATTACACCAGTAAATTTTTACCTGCCCTAAGGAATAGCCATGATCAATCTGCCGCAGTTCCCAGTGAAGCTTACCGCGCGCCAGCAACAGATTCTGGAACTGATAAAAAATGCCATTGCGCGCACTGGTGCCCCGCCGACGCGGGCCGAAATAGCTACTGAATTGGGCTTCAGGTCGGCCAACGCGGCCGAAGAGCATTTGCAGGCCTTGGCGCGCAAGGGGGTGATTGAATTGGTCAGTGGCACCTCGCGTGGCATACGCCTGCGCAGCGAAGCCTTGCGCTCCATCAATGAATCGCGCGTCAAGCAGTTCTCACTGCCTCTGCAGAGCCTGGCACAACTCTCGCTACCCCTGATTGGCCGGGTGGCGGCTGGCTCACCCATCCTTGCGCAAGAGCATGTCGACCGGACCTACTATGTCGAAAGCAGCCTGTTTCAGCGCAAGCCGGATTACCTGCTCAAGGTGCGCGGCATGTCCATGCGTGACGCCGGCATCATGGATGGCGACTTGCTGGCTGTTCAATCCACCAAAGACGCGAAAAACGGCCAAATTGTGGTTGCGCGCCTCGGTGACGAAGTGACCGTCAAACGGTTTCGGCGTAACAAGCACCTGATTGAACTGCACCCCGAGAACCCGGACTACCAGACCATTGTGGTTGAGCCAGGTGAACCTTTCGAGATTGAAGGCCTGGCCGTTGGCCTGATCAGAAACACGATGCTGATGTAGATTCAGATTGAAAAATATCCCATGAGCAATACCCTCTTCGCCGTACTTGGATCGCTGGCACCAGTGCAAAATTTCCTGCGCAGGTTCGGCACCGCTTCATCTCACCAGGCCCACACGGGCTTCTTGCTGGCAAACCGTCCCAGAGAATTGGCGTCGATCCCCGCCACCGAGTCAGCCCATTGCGCTAAAGCGCGAAACGGTGCGCGCGCCAGGAACTCTGCCAATATGCCGCTGCGCGTGGTCCGGGTCATGGAGGCCGGGCAAGCGGTGGCGCATGGTGGGCGCATGATGATCTCCGGCAGGATGGCGGACGTGTGCGCGGAGTTGGACCGCATGGTCGAACGTGAGTCAGCGTCACACGCTGGGGTGTAGGCCTTGGGGCAGGGTCTCCATCGCGGGTAGCTAACCGCGCTTTGTGCGGGGCTGCTCGCTGGACGCTGGCGCTTATCGCCTAAATATGTTCAGGCAGCGACGCCTGCCAAATAGTCTCTTTTGCCCAGGTTCACACCATTGTGCCGAAGGATTGCATATGCCATCGTCACATGGAAGAACATATTGGGCAACATCAAGTGCTTCAGGTAGGCCTCTGCCGGCATAGTCCGGGTCGTGCCCGGCCCGGAGGGGAACGTAATTTGTTTGGATTCCGTGCCGTCGAGGCTGGAACCCGGGACGGAGTTGAGATAGTCGAGCGTCTTACGGATTCGTTCCTTCAGTTCCTCCAGCGTCGCTTCATTGTCATCAAACTTGGGCGCTTCAACACCCGAGATACGCGTTATGCCATTCTTAGCGGCATCACAGGCAATCTGGATTTGGCGGGTGAATGGCAACATATCGGGCGCCATGCGGTATTGGGTCAACGCCGCCGGATCGCATTTTTTTTCATCAACAAATGCCTGTGCCTTGTCCAGCATGTGGCTGAGATTGCCAAGCATGGTGGTGCAGATCGGCAAACTGGCTGACGACATCGAAATGGGCATGAAAGTCTCCTTGAGGGTTGTACGGGCGCTCTGGATGCTACCCGTTTTGCGCAACTCGAACCGGGTGGCTGCGTGGCGAGGGTGGCGCGCGTGGTTTTGCGCTAGCTGACACTTCGGGTATGGCATGTGCCGATGACCGCCGAGGCACAATGCACCCATGAATATTGTGATTCTTGATGATTACCAGGATGCGGTGCGCAAGCTAGCGTGCGCGAAAAAACTGGAAGCCTATCCCGCAAAAGTCTATACGAACACGGTCAAAGGGCTGGGCCAACTTTCCATCCGACTCAAGGATGCCGACGTCATCGTACTGATCCGCGAGCGCACCTACCTCACACGCGCTCTGATTGAGAAGCTGCCCAAACTCAAACTCGTGGTTCAGACCGGGCGCCTGGGCAGCAACGTTGACGTGCAAGCCTGTACCGAGCGAGGGGTTGCGGTTGCCGAAGGTGCCGGTTCGCCGGTCGCGGCTGCCGAACTCACCTGGGCGCTGGTGATGGCAGCAATGCGCCGCCTGCCGCAGTACATTGGTAATCTCAAACATGGTGCGTGGCAGCAGTCGGGTTTGAAAGCCGCGTCCATGCCGGTTAATTTCGGCCTGGGCAACGTATTGCGCGGCAGGACACTCGGCATATGGGGCTATGGAAAAATTGGCCAGATGGTTGCCACGTATGGCAAGGCCTTTGGAATGAAGGTTCTGGTCTGGGGTCGTGCGAGCTCGCGCCAGAAGGCGCTAGTGGACGGCTTCGCCACGGCGGCGACCAGTGAGGAGGTTTTTTCACAAAGCGATGTGTTGTGCCTGCATTTGCGTCTGAACGACGAGACCCGCGGAATCGTCCGGCTGGAGGATCTTTCGCGCATGAAACCGACTGCGTTGCTGGTCAACACGTCGCGTGCCGAGTTGATTGAGCCCGACGCCTTGATTGCCGCACTCAACCGGGGCAAACCCGGCCTGGCAGCGGTTGATGTGTTCGAGGCCGAGCCCATCTTGCAAGGCCATGCGCTGCTGCGTCTGGAAAACTGCATTTGTACGCCGCACATCGGCTACGTCGAGCAGGACAGCTACGAGACCTATTTTGGCGCCGCGTTTGACAATGTGGTCAACTTTATACGCGGGACGCCGAGCAATATCGTGAATCCAGGTGCACTGCAGGTGCGCCGCTAAGCACCAAGCATGGGCTGGGCCCGCGTCAGGCGCCTTTGGGCCTGCGCTTGGCGGGCGCATCAGGCAGGTCGAAATCAATCAAATTGCCGGCACCGGACGGCAGGCTTAAACCGCCTTCCTGTTGGGCCAACCTGGTGGCTGAGGGTACGGCTTGAGGAACATGCAAATCCGACAAATCAATGTCGAGCTCCGGCACACCGTCCAGGGTTGGCAAAGGCACGTCGCCATGCCCGGCCCCGGCCTGATGCATGGACGGCGGCCGGACTGACCCGGCTCCAGAACTTCCAGCGGTGGCCGAAAAAGCCGGATAAGCCACGCGCGGACCGTGGTCAGTGAGCGCACCGGGCAACGAAGTACCACCTTCGGAGGCCGACATTACCGCCTGCGCTACCGCGTGCAACAGCAGCAGGTCGCGAAAAGCCGCCAGATCAAACAACTCATGCTGCGTGTTCCACTGGTCCCGGAACAGGCTGGTCTCGATCGTGGCGAAAATATGTGGTGAACCCCATGCCGCAACAATACCGGAGATAGCCTCGGGATATTCCTCCAGGCTTCTACCTTCTTCGAGGAAGTTGGAGAACTCTGGAACCCGCGCATTGAACAGCAGATTAAAGTCTTCACGTACCTGGCGAAAGTCAGCACGCAGGCCGAGGGCATGGAATATCTTGAGCAGATCCAGGTAGGCCAGCGGGCTTGACTCGCCACTCGCGCTGATGCGGTTTTCCAGGATACGCACCGCTTGATCCGTCTGACCCAGCGACACGAAAAATTCAGCCTGTTGCCGGATGTCAAACAGCTCCTCGGAATTGATGGACTTGCGATGACCTGCTGCGTCCGACTGCGCGGCATCTGCCGGGCGTGGCTTGCGCACCGCGTTATGGGTTACGCCAGACTGCATCAGCCGATCAAAGGTCGACTCGCTCATTTCCACCAGGCTCACGTCCACCTGGGTAATCGGGGCAGGCAGGGAACGCGGGCCGGCCCGCGGAAGCCGCTGTGTCTGATCCTCCTGCGCATCCCGCGAAGCCAGCGCGCCAGGCGCCGACATGGGCGAGAAACCGGACGGCCGGATCGTTCCGGGACCAGTCTCCGGTGAACCCACCGTGGGCGGCACACTCGTTGCACCGCTCCACCAATTGCCGCTGCCGCCGCCCAGGGAATTGCCGCGGCGTATCAGGACAAAACCGATCAGCGCGAGGCTGGCCAGCAAGAGTGCAATCAACCCGTACACCAGCGGATTCAGATACCGCTCCGATTCGGCCTGCCGCAGCCGGGCCTTCAGGTCGCCCAGGCTGGTTTCATTTCTGGAGGCCAGGGCCAGCAGGTTCTTCACGTTGCTTTCCAGCGCGGCGATGCGTTGGGCTTCGCGCGCCTCACGGGCCGCCACGTCCACCGGAGCGCTGGCCGTGGAAGACTCCAGCGTCGCTACGCGTTCCGACAACACCTCCAGCGGATCAAGTTTCAGCCGCGATTGGCCCGCCGTTCGCCCGGCCTGCAATTTCTCGTCCACCTGTTTGGCCGGAGCCGGCGCAGCCACTGCCTTGGGCCGCCCCGGCTTGCGCGCCGGGGCGGTAGCCGCCGGCGCCCGGTCCTGGACTACGGGCCTGGCTTTCTTCGGCAAACGCGCCGCGGTTGCCACCGGCGCGCGGGAAGCCGCGCTACCTCCCGTTCCAGGCCCGGCTGCCGCGGTACCCGCAGGGGCACCCGCGCTGTCGCGCCCTGGCGCACTGGCCGCGGCAGGCAGCGGGGTGATCAACGGAGTCTGGACCAAACGCGGCGCCACCGTTGCGGCCGGCTCACTGGCTATGTCCGCCAGCAACACATAACGGCGGCTGGTCTTTTGCGTGCAACCCGCACGCAGATAAACCGTGACCACGGGCTCGTCAATCAGGCCGGGCGACTGCACCCGCACATTGATGGCCTGGGCAATCTGCGTTGGCTCCACCGAAACCTGCACTCGGCTTGGCTCCTGGCGCGTATCGGCATGGAAAACGTCGGCCTCAAAACACAGGCTGGCAGGGGTCTCATCCGCATCCATCTGAACCTGCACCGCGACGTCCAGAGCCTGGCCAACCAGAGCAACACCGCGCAAGCGTCCCAGTGTCAGAGCCTGGCTGTTCACGGCAACCAACAGCACCAACAACCCGAGTAGCTTGAATTTTTTTGCCGGCATGCAGTTTGAAAATTGGATCGACCCGGAAATCGTGGTCAGTCAGGTAGGTGCGAACCCGTTGATGTCGTCACTTTATTCTCGCACAGCGTTTGCCGGGGCCTGCGGCACAAGCCGGCGCAAAGGCCGGCCAGGGCGCTTTTTCGGTCAATAATCAGATCGATGCAGCCCCAGTTTCAAACCACCGGAATAGTCGGCACCGGCGCCATGGGGCGCGGCATTGCGCAACTCGCGGCCCAGGCCGGCAGCACCGTTATCCTGTACGACAACCAGCCCGACGCCGCCGCCCGGGCGCAGGCCGACGTGTTCTCCCAGTGGGACAAGCTGTACGCCAAAGGCCGGCTGGATGGTGCGCAGGCCACGCTGTACAAGTCGCGCCTGGTGTGTTGCGGCGCCATGGACGGCCTTTCCGGCTGTGATCTGGTGGTGGAGGCCATCGTTGAGCGGCACGATGCCAAGGTGGCGCTGTTTACCCAGCTCGAGCAAGTGGTCCGGCCCGAAACCGTTCTGGCCACCAATACCTCATCGCTGTCCATCACCGCGATTGCCGCGCACCTGCAGCACCCGCAACGTTTTGCGGGATGGCATTTCTTCAACCCGGTACCCTTGATGAAAGTGGTGGAAGTCATTGCCGGCCTGAAGACCGACGCCGCAAGCTGCAAGTCCCTGACGGCCTACGCAAAGCAAATGGGCCACACCCCGGTGCAGGCTTCCGATACACCCGGTTTTATCGTCAACCACGCAGGGCGCGGTTACGCCACCGAGGCGCTGCGTATTGCCGGTGAAGGCATTGCCGACTTCCCCACCATCGACCGCATTCTGCGCGACCAGGTCGGCTTCAAGCTCGGGCCGTTTGAACTGATGGACTTGACGGCGCTCGATGTGTCACACCCGGTCATGGAATCAATCTACCGCCAGTATTATGAAGAGCCCCGTTATCGTCCCAGCGTGATTACCGCCCAGCGGCTTGCCGGTGGCGTGGTCGGCAAGAAAGTGGGCGAAGGCTTCTACCGTTATCAAAATGGCAGCGCGCGGATTCCGCCAGAACCAGCAACGCCCGAGGTGGACGAGATGCCGCCGGTCTGGGTCTCTCCGCGTGCCGCGCGGCGGGCCCAGTTGCTGGCGTTGTTGAAGAATCTCGGCGCCCACATAGAAAGCGGCCAGACGCCTTCCGCGGCTGCCTTGACCCTGGTGGCCCCCCTGGGTTTTGACATTACCACGGTGGCCGTCGTGGAGCGGCTGGACCCGGCCCGCACGGTCGGCATCGACATGCTGGTGGACGATGCCAACACGCGGCGCCGGGTGCTGGCAACCAATCCGGCCACCCGGGCCGACATGCGCCGCGCGGCCCATGCCTTGATGGCACGCGACGGCAAGGCAGTCAGCGTGATTCGCGACAGCGGCGGATTTGTCACGCAGCGCGTGGTTGCCACCATCGTGAATATTGCGTCCGACATGTGCCAGCAGGGCATCTGCTCGCCGGCCGACCTGGAGACCGCCGTGAAGCTGGGCCTGGGATATCCGATGGGGCCGCTGGAAATGGGCAACTGCTACGGCCCCACGAACGTGCTCGAAGTGCTCTTCAATATGCAGACCGTGTACGGGGACCCGCGTTACCGGCCCAGCCCCTGGCTGCGCCGGCGCGGCGCCATCGGCCTGAGCCTGCTGCACGAGGAAGAATAAGACAGGACATGGACAACCCGATCCTCTCCATCGAAGAACGCGAGGCCATCAATGCAGGCCGCTGGTTCTCGTCGTTGTCGCCTTCCTTGCGGCACGATATTCTGCGCTGCGCCTACGTCAAGAAATTCCGCGACGGCGAGTTGATCGCCGCGCGCGGCGACCCGCCCGAGGAATGGATCGCCTGCGCCAGAGGGGCGGTGCGCGTCAGTTCCACGTCGATTTCGGGCAAGCAAGTCACGCTCACCTATGTCGAGCCCGGCATCTGGTTTGGCGACGTGGCCATCTTCGATGGCGACCGGCGCACCCACGACGCCTACGCCCACGGCGAGTGCACCATCCTGTGTGTGGCCAAGGCGGACTTCAAGAAAATCCTGGCCGCGCACGTCGAGCTCTACGAGGCGATGCTGCGCCTGCACGCCAGGCGCATCCGGCAGCTGTACGGCCTGGTCGAGGACCTCAACACCCTGCCCCTGCGCGCGCGACTGGCCAAGCAGTTGATTCACCTGGTGCGCAGTTATGGGGTAGCCAGCCTCTCTAACGCGCAGGAGATGCGCATCAGCCTGCACCTGGCGCAGGAGGAACTGGCGCAATTGCTGGGCGCATCGCGCCAGCGCGTGAACCAGGAGCTCAAGGCCATGGAGCGCGAACAGACCATCCGCATCGAGCCGGGCGGCTTGATCGTACGCAACCGGGATGCGCTGATGCGCATCGTTGAAGCCGACCACTGAAGGCAAGCCACCCCATGAGCAACTTTGCACATTTCACCGGAACCCGCGCCGTCGGTGAGCAGCACCTCTTTGACGGCGCCGTACTCACCGCGTGGCTGGACCTGCACCTGGAGGGCTTCAAAGGCCCGCTGACGGTCGAAATGTTCAAAGGCGGCCAGTCCAACCCAACCTACAAGCTGGTCACGCCGGGGCGCAGCTACGTGATGCGGGCCAAGCCGGGGCCGGTCGCCAAACTGCTGCCTTCGGCGCATGCCGTGGAGCGCGAGTTTGCCGTGATGCGCGGGCTGGCCGGCACCGAAGTGCCGGTGGCGAAGATGTACTGCCTGTGCGAAGACGAGGCCGTGATCGGCCGCGCCTTCTACGTGATGGAGTTTGTCGCGGGCCGGGTGTTGTGGGACCAGGCACTGCCCGGCATGTCCAACAACGAACGCGGCGCCACCTATGACGAAATGAACCGCGTCATGGCGGCCCTGCACACGGTTGATTTCGCTGCCTGTGGGCTGGGCGGGTACGGCAAGCCCGGCAACTACTTCGAGCGCCAGATCGGCCGCTGGAGCAAGCAATACGTCGCGTCCATCACGCAGCCGATTCCCGAGATGGACAGGCTCATGGAATGGCTGCCGGCCAACATGCCGGCCAGTGCGCTGGATGGGAGCAAAACCAGCATCGTGCATGGCGACTACCGGCTGGATAACCTGATGTTCCATCCCACCGAGCCCCGTGTGCTGGCGGTGCTGGACTGGGAGCTGTCCACCCTGGGCCACCCGCTGGCCGACTTCAGCTACCACTGTATGGCCTGGCATGTCCCGCATGCGATGTCGCGCGGCATTGGCGGGCTGGACCTGGCAAGCCTGGGCATCCCGTCGGAGGCTGAATACATTGCGCGCTACTGCGAGCGCACCGGGCTGACGACGCCGACGGCGCTCAAGCCGGACTGGAGCTTTTACCTCGCCTACAACATGTTTCGCATCGCCGCCATATTGCAAGGCATCGCCAAGCGTATCGAAGCGGGGACGGCGTCCAGCCCGCAAGCCGCCAGCTCCGCCGCAGGGGTGAGGCCGATGGCCGAGCTGGCCTGGAAGTTTGCGCAGCAAGCGTGAACCAGGCACAGCCAAAATACCCACCACCGAAGTTTGCCGACCATGATCGAAGTCCACTCCTGGGCCACACCCAACGGGCACAAGGTACACATCATGCTGGAGGAGTGCGGCTTGCGGCTGGGCCGCGACTGGCAGGCCATAGCTGTCAACATCGGCGCCGGAGACCAGTTCAAGCCCGAGTTCCTCAAGATCAGCCCCAACAACAAGATTCCGGCGCTCATGGATCCCAATGGGCCGGACGGCAAACCCATGACGCTGTTCGAGTCTGGCGCCATCCTGCTGTACCTGGCGGCCAAGACCGGCAAGTTTTTGCCCAGGAGCGACCGGCCAAAATTCGAAGTGTTGCAGTGGCTCATGTTCCAGATGGGGGGCGTCGGGCCCATGCTTGGGCAGACCCACCATTTCCGCCTCTACGCGCCGGAGAAAATCGACTACGCCATCAACCGCTACTCCAATGAAGCGAAACGCCTCTATGGCGTGATGGACCGGCAGTTGGCCAACACCAGGTTCATCGCCGGCAACCGCTATTCCATTGCCGATATCGCCATCTTTCCATGGCTGCGCAGCTGGCACAACCAGGGCATAGACTGGGCCGATTACCCCAGGCTCAAAGTCTGGTTTGACACCATCGCGGCGCGCCCGGCGGTCAAGCGCGGCGTGGAGGTGCTTGCCTCACTGCGCAAGCCTCTCACCGGTGACCGGGACCGCGATGTGCTGTTCGGCAAGACGCAGTACCAGAAGCGCTGAGGCATTCAAGCATCTCGCCCCGGCAACCCCGACCACAATTCATTGAGGTCGGCAAAGTTCCACTTGGCCGGGTCTTCACGGGCAACGATTTTTTCGCCGGTGGCCCGGTCCGACAGGTCCAGTGTTTCCGGCGCAATACGCTGCAGGGACTTGTTATCGAAAAACACTTTCACGATCGGCACCGTGAGTGATTCCGCGGTTTGGTCCAGCACCACGCCGATACGTCCGGAAGTCAGGCGCACCAGCGAGCCGACCGGGTAAATCCCGAGGCTGCGGGCGAAGGCCTGGAATACCACCGGATCAAAATGCCCGTTGGCCCACTGCGCCATCATGCGCATCGACTCGGACGGGTCCCAGCCCGCCTTGTAGGGGCGGTTCGAGGTGATGGCGTCATACACGTCGCACACCGCCCCCATCTTGGCGTATACGCTGATCTCATCACCTTTGAGCCCCTTGGGGTAACCCGAGCCGTCCATCTTTTCGTGGTGGTGCAGGCACACGTCCAGCGCCTTGGGATCCACGTTGCCGCCTTTTACCAACAGCTTGTGGCCACGCTCCGGATGGCTCTTGACGATGGTAAATTCAGCCGGCGTGAGTTTGCCCGGCTTGTTGAGTACCTCGACCGGCACCAATGCCTTGCCCATGTCATGCAACAGGCCGGCGATGCCCGCCGCCCGGACGCCGGCCTCGTCCAGGCCCAACTGGCGGGCCAACCCCACCATCATGGCGCACACCGCCACCGAATGCATGTAGGTGTAGTCGTCGGCGGTCTTGAGCCGCGCCAGGCTGATCAGGGCGCGTGCATTGCGGGCCACGGAGTCGGTAATTTCCTGCACCACCCGGCGCGCGCCCTTCCCGTCCACCGCATTGCCCATGCGTGCTTCGCGGAACATGGACGCGACCGCCTCCTTCGACTGCGCGCATATCTGAGAGGCCCGGGCCAACTCTTCAGACATGGACGTGGTAAGTGGCACCATCGGCGCCGGGTCGTCCGCCGCCGCCTTGAGACTGGCGCCTGCATCCGGCGCAATCTCCGGCGGTGGCACTACATCGCCTCCCTTTTCCGGGTCAATCCAGACATCGTGGATGCCGCTGGCCTTGACGCGGGCTATCTGCGCCGGATCGGACACCACAAAGCTTGACCGCCAGAACGGGTTCTTGATCCATGAACCGCCGACCTCCTGCAGGTACATGCCGACCGCCAAGTCGTCTACGCTGATTTTTTTACGCATACAGGCTTGTTTGTTGGCAGCATTTTTTAATCATAATATTGAAAGAGCCTATCGTTCCCGCAAAGGTACCCCCAGTTGCCGCAGGTAGGCCAGCACGTCCGGGCTGACCGCACCCAGTGAACGTGCCTGCTCAGCCAATTCCGCCGCTGCCGCCAGTTGCCCCAGCGCCGCGTGTGATACGGCGGCGCCCAGCATCCAGCGCGGCTCACCAGAGCGAATCCCCAGTGCCGTCCGATAGTACGTGCAGGCCTCCATGTGTTGGCCGGCACGTTGCGCCGCACTGCCGCGTATGGCCCACAGGTCAGCCTGCCCCGACAGCAGGCGTTCGTTGCGATTCAGCAGCGCCAGCACTGCATCCGGCTGCCCCAGTGCCAGCTCCATGCGCACCAGTTCGCGCAACATCGCGAGCGCGACCGCCGAGCCGGCGCCGGCAAGTTCGGCTGCGCGGAAACGCTCCAGCGTAAGCATGGCCTCGGTCAGCAGGCTGGCCGCTGCATCGCGTGAGCCCGCACTCCACAGGCGCTGCGCCTGCACCACAGTCTGCATCGCTGCGTCTTGCCACTGCGCGGCCGGCACCGCGGTATCGCCGGCTGCGGCGGGGGTGTCGGCAACCGGGCCGGCCACCGGCAACGGCGCGGGCCGCGCGGGGCTGTCTGGGCGCGGCATCAGAGGCGCCCGCGCGCCAGGCGCCGCTGCCACATCGGCCGGCATTGACGACGTCGGCGATGCCACGGACACCGGCGGCACGGCAGGCGCGGCACTTGCAATCTGGTTGACTGCCAGCGGCGCAGCCGGCTCGGGCTGCGCAAGTGATGCAAGCGCACCATCGAGACCTTGCACCGATAGGGCTGGCATTCCAGCCGGCGGCAGGGCAAGCGGCACCACCACCTGTCCAACCGGCTCTGCCGCAGGTGCCGGCGGTTTGCCTGCGGTACCGCCCCACCACCAGGCAGCCCCCGCCAGACACAGCAGCAGGCCGGCAATCGGAACCAACCTGACCTTGCCGCGCCGCTTGCCGACCGCAGGCAAGCTGGCAACGCTGGCCGTGCCATGCACCACTGACAACGCCGGCGGCGCGTGATCCGTGGCTTTGTCCGCGGCGTGGGCGCGCTGGTCGAGATCACGCAGCATCTTGTTGATGACGCTCACGAACTTGCCTTCGGGCGCTCGCCGACACGCCGGCCAGCCAGTGCATCCTGCGCGGTGGCGTCGGTCCGGAAGCGGCCGCCCAGCAGCCGGTCCCACCACGAAGCAGCTACATCAATGCCCGCCGTGTCTTTTGCGGCCAGGCGCACATGGGCCTCGGTGATACGGTGCCGGTCCTCGCCGTAGGCCAGCATGAGGCACTTGTTGGCCAGCACGTTGACCAGCCGCGGGACACCGCCGCTGTAGTGCGCAAGTGCGTGCGCGGCAGCCGGCTCGAACAGGTCAAGATCGGTGCCGGCATCGATGGCCGCGATGGACAGCCGGTGTCTGACATAGGCCGGCACCCGCTGCGCCAGCATCGGCCCCAGATATTCGCTGAAGGTAATACGCTGCAACAACTGGCGGATCTCGACCCGCGCAAGTTTGCGGTCCAACTCGGGCTGGCCCAGCAGCACCAGCTGCAACAATTTGCGCTTTTCGGTTTCGAGGTTGGACAATAGCCGCAAGCTCTCCACGGTGCGCACCGGTATGGCCTGTGCTTCGTCGATCACCACCACCACCGGGCGCCCCAGCGCCGCGTGCGCGAGCAGGCAGGCCTGCAGGGCGTCCAGCAGCCGGTAGCGGCTGGCCGAGGCCGGCAGCTTGAGCCCCAGTTCGCGCGCCAATGCCAACAGCAGGTCCTTGGGGCCCAGGTCCGGATTCGGCAGGTAGGCGGTGACACATTCGTCCTGCAGGACGCGCAGCAACTGCCGGCACAACACGGTCTTGCCGCATCCCACCTCGCCCACGATCTTCAGGAACCCTTCCCCGCCGCGGATCGCCACCAGCAAGGTGTTGAGTGCCGCCTGGGCGCCTTCGTGCGGATAAAAGTAGGCAGCGTCCGGCGTGATCGAAAACGGCGCTTCGCGCAGCGAGAAGTGCCGCAGGTACAACACGGCGTCAAGGGGCTTTGGGTTTGGCGGGTTCGACGCCGCCATCCAGCCGTATGACGCGGCTGCGCACCTGTTCCATGTCGTCCAGGGCGGAGCGGACCATGCGGTTTTGCTGCTCCCAGTCCTGCACCGAGCGGATGATGGTGGGTTTGATCAGCACCACCAGTTCCTTCTTGCGCCCGCTGTTGGCGCGGTTACCCAGCAGCGAAGACAGAAAACCGGCATTGGTGGAGCCCGGCAGGCCGGACGCATTGCGGCTCGATTCGAGCTGCATCAACCCGCCGATGGCCACGATGCTTCCATCCTGCACCCGCACCATGGTGTCCGACTCGTTGACGCTGCTGGAAGCCAGCGGCAGGCGGTAGGCGCCTATGCTGCCGAGGTCGATCTGCTTGGTTCTTTCGACAACGTTGGTTACCGCCGGATGCACGTGCAGCATGACGCTGTTGCCATCGTCTATCTGCGGCGTCACGTCCAGCGCGATGCCCGAAAAGAAGGACGTCAGCGTCAGCGTGGGCAAGGTCGTGCTGGCCGTGCTGCCGGCCGCCGCCGCCGTGGTGGAGCCGCCCGAGACGTTGGTGACGAAATAGTCGTCGCTGCCGACCTTGAGCACCGCCTTCTGGTTGTTGACGGTGGCAATACGCGGGCTGGACAAGGTCTGCACGTCACCCTGGGTTTCGAGGAAACCCAGCACGGCGGCAAAACGGCTGGTGGACAGGGCCAGGCCGAACAGCCCGCCACCGGCCTGCACGGACGGAATGGCGACCGCCCCGGGCACCGCGACACCCGACTGCAGCAGCGGGTTGGCGGATGTAAAGCCGCTGCCAAGCACACCCGCCGCCAGCGCCGAATTGCCGCTTGTCGCAAGGGCCGCCCAGTTGACCCCGCTCTGGTAACCGTCGCTGAGCTCGACCTCGACGATTTTTGCCTCCAGCATCACCTGGCGCTCAACCGCGATTTGCGCCGCTTTCAAAAACTTGTCCACCTGGCGCAGCTCATCAGGCATGGCGCGCACTGCCATGATGCCGGCCTGCGGACTGGCAATCACGTTGCGGCCCGGCCCGCCGCCGACCAGGGCCCGCACCGCGGCGGTCAGCTCACTCCACAGGTCGGTTGCGGAACTGGTCGTGATGCGGCTGTTCTCGAGCTGTTGGCCGGCGCCCGAGGCGGAGCTTGCCGCACCGGCGGAGCCACTGGCGCCAGAGTTGCCCGAACTGCCGGAGCTTGAGCTGGCAGCGCCCGAGGCCACACGCAGGTCGCTGCTGCCACGGCGTTGGGAGTTCGGATAGTTGATGGTGAAAATACGCGTCTGCAAGCTGGGTGCGAACACCGTGATGCGCCGGCCTTCCATCTTAAAATCAAAGCCGTAGACGTCGCGGATGGCTTCCAGCGCCTCCATCACCGTGACGCCGCGCAGCGTGACCGAAATAGTGCCCGAGACATCCGGGTGCATCAGCATGCTGTAACGCGTGTCGGCCACGATGGCCAGAAAAACCTCGCGCGCCTGGGCGTTGTTCACCAGCAGATCAAGTCGGGGTTCCGGCGCCATCGCGACCGGAGCCGGCGCCGGCTCCGCCAGCGCTTCACTCACGCGCGCCGGCACCAGCGCCGGGCGGGGAACCCCCGCGGCAGCCAATTCGTCTCGCATCGCGTCGCCGGCCGCCGGAGTGCGCAAAGGCCGGTCAGCGGCACACCCGCACAGCGCCAGTACCAGCAGGCTGACACTGGTCAAGGGCCAGCGGGGATAGTTCGAATTCATGGTGTCGGACCCGTTCTTCATGGCATGCAAAACAAAATTTCAGTGAAGACAAACCTGGTTTCATGGATGTCGAAACCAGAACTCACGGTTTAGGCCGCACACAGGTTCTGGAACCACCCGTGGCACCACCTGCCGCTCCGGCTTTGGCGGCCTGCCGTGTCCCGGCCGGCGGCGCGCAATCGGGCGCGCTGCCGGGTGCCGCGGAGGCGTTGCGCTGAACACCGGAAAAACGCGCAACTTTGCGCAATTGGCCGGCTTCGCGCAGCCAGATTTCGGTCTCGCCGATATGCTCTATCACCGCGTTGCCCAGTTTGCCGCCCTGCGCCACCAGCCGTGTGCCGACCACCAGGTAAGGCCGGCCGTCGCGCACGATGACGCTCATGGCATTGCCCGCGGACGCCGGGCCGCGCACCTCACCGGGGGCAGCGGCGGACACCGGAGCAAGTGTCGGGTCCCGCTGGCTTTGCGCCGACACCGGAAGCGGTATCGGCAGCAGTGCCAGCGCCAACACCAGGCCGGTTGCGGCGTGCGTACCGGAGCCGCTGTTCCGCTGCCGCCTCATGGCTGCGGCCCCAACAGAAATACCTGCAGGCTAAGCTCGGGCGGCTGGTGTTCGGCGACCAGTTTGAAGCTTCCCCAGCGCAGTGCGGGCATGGCGCTTTCCAGCGTTTGCACGTAGCGCACCAGCTCCGGGTAAGGCCCGGCGACCGTGAGCTCCAGACCATTGCGTACCACCTGCGCTGCATTTGGCGCGCCGGCGGGCGCCGGCCCGGGAACCGCATCGGCGGCAAGGTTGCTGGTGCGTACCAATGTCAGGCCGTTGTGCCGGCGCAGAAAATGCACCAGCACTTCCGGCAGCGTCATGGTGCCTTTTGAAGAAGCTGCAAGCTCCGCGATGTCGCGGTTGGCGGTGGCGATGGACTGTCCCAGCGCGGCGATTTCCTCGCGCGCCGCACGGACCGGGTCGGGTTGTCCGGCCACCGCCTTGAGTTCGTCCCGCAGGTGTTGCAGCTCGGCGTTTTGCTGCGCCAGCTTCTGCGTGACCTGCTGGTGCTGGGTGCGCGCCGGGCTGACCCACAACACGTCGGCAAGCGCCACCCAGACCGCAATCAGCGACAGGAACAGAAACGCCCGTTCGCGCAGACTCAAGGCGTCGATACGCGCCGAGAGTACTTTCCAGGAGTTCTTCATGGCTTGGCTCCCGGCACGGCACCGCTGGCCACCGGCAATGCACTGGCCAGCGTGAAGGCCCAGGGCAATCGCGCGGGCACGGCGCCCGCGATGCCCAACGCAGCGGGAACGACCACCGGGCCGCCTGCCTCGGCCGGCAGCCCGACACGCTCCACCTTGATACGCGCCAGTTGCTGGCCGCGCAACAAAGGGCTCTGCGCCAGTTTGGCCACCCAGTCGTTCAGCGCCGCAGGCTCCTGGGTAAAACCGCTCACCTCCAGCTGGGACTGGTCGGCACGCACCTGCGTCACCCACACCTGTGGCGGAATCGTCTGCGCCACCAGTTGCAGGCGGGCTGAATGCCCCTGCCCGGCAGGCATCAGGCCGCGGCGCAATTCCAGCAGCGTGGCCTGGCGCTCCTTCAATTGAAGCCGGGCCTCCCGCAACTGCTGCTCCAGCCCCTGGACACCGGACTCCGAGGCTTTACCGTTAGCGGCAATAGCGCTACGCAGGTTCGCCAGCTCCGGCACCTGCCCCTGCACCGTGGCGGCGAGGGCACGTGTCGCCGTGTTCAGGCTCCAGACACCATAGGCCGCGAGCGCCCCGCCCAGCAGCACGAAAATCGCCAGCGCCTGCACCAGCGCCCGCGCCGAAAAGTAGCGCTTGCGCGTCAGCAGGACCGGCGTGGCAAGGTTGATTTGCTGCGGCATGGTCAAGTGCTCACAAGGCCCGGCTTTCGGTACGCATCAAGGTACCCAGCAGCGGCCAGCAGACCGCCTGCTGCTCGCTGCTGCCCTGGGCAAACCCGGGGAAATAGGCGCCCACGTCCATAGGCAAAACGGACTGGCCGAGTTCGCGGCTGAGCCACTGGGCCAGCTCCTGCGTGCGCCCGCCCGCGTAGACCCGAACCAGCGCCAGCGGCATGCTGGAAAAAGAGCGGTCCCACAGGTCCAGCGAACGCTGCACCTCGACCAGAAACCGCTGCGCGCGTTCGGTCTCCGCGGAAACCGGCGCAGCGCCTGTGGCGCGCCCGGAAGCCGGCGCCGAAGAGTAGTCGCTGCCATAGGAAACGCCGCCGACCCCGTAGTCGGGCACGTACTCTTGCACCGGCGCATAACTGCCGGCCGCCGGCGCGGCAACGGTTTCCGCCGCGCCCCAGGCGCCGCTCAGGAAACCCGGCGGAATATCGAGCCGGCGGGTGTAGAACAATTCATCGTTGGCGCAGATCGTCAGCATGGCCTGGGCTTCGTCCACCAGCACCAGCGCGGCATTGGCGCGCTCTGGGTGGCCTTCGCTTTTGGCCAGTGCGTTCTGGAGGTTGCGCTGTGCGGTCTCCTGCACATCTACCACCGGCATGCTCCAGCGCATGCTCTCGCCCAGCTCGGTCGCGCCGCGCAAGGCGGCATTCGGCGCCGCGACCACGAACAGGTGCGCCGTGCCCTTTGCCTGGCCGTCGCCGACCCGCATCACGTCGAGCGTAACGTCGTCGATGTGTAGGTCCAGCAGGTCGCGTATCTGGTAGCGCGCCGCGGAGCGCAACTCTTCCGGTGCAACCCCCGGCGCTTCTATCTGCAGCCATTGGTATTGCCGGGGCCGCAACATCACCCTTGTGCGACAGCCGCGCAGGCCCAGGGCGTCCAGACGGCGCGTAAATTCGGTAGCGCTGTCCGGCCCCTGCTGCTCGACGCCAAACCGCAGGACCTCGAATTGGCCCGGCGTACGCTCCACCGCGCGCACAAAAGCCAGCGTCTGGTCGAACCACGACACCACGAGCAGGTCACCGCTGGTTGCGCGTTGCCACGGCCAACGCATGCTCAGGCGCTCCTGCGCCAACACATTGCCCGGTCACCCTCAAGGCGCCCTGGACACAGGTGGGGAAAACATCGATTCAAATCAGTTCCCTTCGCGACCATGCCGCAGCAGGCCGCCGCCATTCAATTGCCAGAGAATTGTCTCTGCATTTTCATGGCTTGGTAACCCGAAATACCGGCAATCGGACTTTGGGGCCGCGATATTCGCCAAAGTACGACACCTTCGCAACGATTGCCCGCCAAGCGCTTCTTCTAGTAATTTTCGCGGCCATAAATGATAGGGCTCTTGAACACACCGAAGCTGGCGCGCGCGCCGGGATTGGGCCCGAACCAGGGCAGGTTGGCAGCCGTTGCAGCCGACTGCGTGGCGCCGATACAGGTGTTGCCGCTGGCCGCCGCGCCCACGTTGATAGTCAGGTTCACGCTGCCGCGCCGGCCCAGGCCGGGCTTGGTCAGTGTCAGGCCCGCGCCGGGGAGTTTGCCGGCTGCCATGGCGAGGCTTCCGGCCGGCGACAGCTGGGTCGCACAGGCATTGAGCGGGGCTACATAACCGCCCATCACAATGCTGGAGGCCGGAACCACGGTGCAGTTGTCCGCCGTATTGGTGCTGTAGTTGCCGCCGTTCCAGTACTGTGCCGTCAGCGGCACCGGCAAAGCCAGCAGTTCGGACCCGTACGCGTTCTGCAACGCCAGACGCCCGCTGCGTATCGGCGCCAGGCCTTCGGAAAATCCGGACGAAGTCACCTCCCCATCCGCCGCGCGCAACACCACATTGGCTGGTGCCGTCTTGGGCGTGGTGAACGTGAACACCGGCGCGGCGTTGGCGGCTCCACCCGCGAAGCTGCCGGCTAGCGCCAGGTTGGCGCTGAAGCTGCCAACACTGGAACCGCTGCCATCCGATACGGTCACGGTGCGCGCGAAAGCCCCCACGTAATTCGGCGTCTGGGCAGGTGTTGCCGCGCCGTCCATGGCCTTGATGGTGACTACGCTGATGGGTTGCCCCGAATAGGTAAAGGTTCCGCAGCCTTGCGTGGCCAGGGCGGTGGTGAAGTTGCGCGGCGAGAAACGCCCCAGTACCGCGCTTTGCCCGGTGACGGCTTGCGACAGGTAGGTGCCCGAAACCGCGATGCGCAGTGCACCGGACTGGGTCCAGGTCTGGGCCGCAAGCGTGCTGGCGCCCGACGCCAGCGTGGCCGTGGTCAGGCCCAGTGCACCTGCGCTGCCACCTGCCGGCGCCGCAATCAGCGGGCTCAAGGACACGGCCCCCGCATAACCGGGCGCAACCGGGTTGTCGGTCAGATCGGCGTCCAGATCCACCGTCCACAACGCCGCGGTCACCGTGGTTGAGAAAGTTGTTGTTCCGGCGCTGCCGACCCGCACACTGCTGCCCGCCGCCGTGTCGCAGGCCGCGGACGCGCCGCCGACGCAGGCCGTCTGGACGGCGGCTGGCGCACGCGCCGTGGCAGCGGCCACGCCATAACCGACCGGCAAGCTGGTCACCGACGTGGTGCCGGAAAGGGAAAGTGCCGGGGTGCTGCTGGTGGCCACCGTGTCCAGGGTGGCGTTCAAGGAGAACTGCCCGGTGTCCATATGTTTTAGCCAAAGCGTGGTGGTGGCCGTATTGTCAAAATTCAGCCCGCTCACATTATTGGACGCCGGTACCGACTGCGGCGTGTTTGCATAAGGTCCGGCAGAGGCACCGGCGACCTGCGGCGGCCCGCCTACCGCCACTCCGGCCGAGGTCGAGATGCCGGAAAAACTGGCCGGCGTCAGCGGTACGCTCCAGGCCTTGAGGCCGGCGCCGGACAGGTTTTGCACCGGTATGCAGGCGGCTCCCGGCGTGGGGCCGGACGCTTGAACGGCCTGCACCGACACCGCAACCGGCTTGCCGCCGGTGATCACGCCCGAGGCCGGCACCGTTACCAACAAGCCGCCATTGGCCGAACTCCAGCTGCAAGCGCCGCCGGCGCCGTTGCACTTTTTCGGATTGGACTCGGCCACCGGCACACCGGTGCCGGCCACGTTCATGGCCGCGCTGCCGGCCGCCGTGTAGAAGCTGCGGGTGGCGCTGGACTGCCCGGCGCCAATCACGATAGCCGCGCCACCAGCTGCCGGGTCCCACAGGGTTGCCGCTCCGGTCGAACTCAGGGTTGCGACGATGCCGCCCGTGTACAGCGTGGAGCAGGCCGCGTTGGTGCAGGCCACCACGGTCATGGTGCTGGGGGCGCATGACAAGCCCGACCACGAGGCATGGCGAAGCTCAAGGTGGTCCACGGCAAAGGTGGGGCAAGTGTGTGTGAGTGTGCTGGCGCCCCCGATCTGGGCCTGGTTCAGCTCGAAGTTGTAGATGCGCAGTTCGTCAAGGGTTCCGTTGGCGGACCCAACCGAGCCCTTGGTCCCCGTGAGGCCGGACGGATTGTCGCCAACCGTTACGTAGTCGAGCGAACTCGACAAGGAGCCGGTGGTGGTGAACGAAGACGTGGTGGTCGCCGCGCCATCGATGATTATGCTGAGGTGGTCGCTGTTGGCGGCGGGCAGCGCATTGAAGTTCCAGGCGATGGCGACGTGCACCCAGGTACCGGCGACAAAACTCTGGGCGGCGGTTTCAACCGAACGCAGTATTCCGGTGCTGTCAGTGACCTCGAAAAACAGCGTTCCGGCGGCCGTCTTGGTGAGCGAAAACCACTGGCCGGCGGTCTGGGCTGCATCCACCAGTTGCAGCGCCGGCGTACCGCTCCAGGCCGCGTTGGACTTGTACCAGAACATGATCGTGCCCTGGCCCAGCATATTGACGCCCGAGTCGGAAAACCGCACACCGGTCTTGATGGCGTCCACCACGGCGGCGGAACTGTTGGCGGGAATGGACGCGCCGCGGCACACTTTGCCGCTGCTGACCTCCTGCACCGAACCGATTGCCGTCCCGCCCCGCGCGCCTGGCGATGAATCAGCCACCTGGCCGGCCCCACCCGGCGCCCAAGCGCCCTGCTCGAACTGGTACTCCGCCAGCGGAGCAGCGGAAGGCACGTAAAAAAGCACGGCCGTATTCGGCGGTGGCTCGGTGGAGGCGCCAAACGTCAATACGCTGTAGTCGGAAGTGGTCAGTTGCCAGCCCACCTGGGCGGTTCCGGTTCCGCCGTGGGAGATGGTGCCGTACTGGTAAACGAAGGTTCCGTTTTCATTGAGAATAATCTGCAGATCGAAGGTGCCACTGGTGTTGCTGAAAGTCACCCATTCAGGTACCGATTTCCAGGTCACCACGAACTGCCGGCTGGGCGACGTGCCCAGGGTGGCGTAACTTACGTAGCAGGTGGCAATGCTGAGGCAGTTGGTCTTGTTGGCGGCGGTTGGATAGTTGGGAACACTGGCCAGGCTGGTCGGGTCGAGGTCCACGCCAAAAACCTTCATGGTCGAGTTCATCGATCCGTCCGGGTACACGTAGAGGTAGGTTTGCGGCGGGCCAATGGAGTTGGTGCCGCTGCCGCAGGTGGCATTGCCGAATTGCAGCCGCCCGTTGCTCTGTATCTGCAAGGAGGCGAACGTGGTGGTGCCGAACTGGAAGCCGAAGCCTATCAGTATGGCATCGCTGATGGTGTCGTCCAACACCGGCGGTGTGGTTCCGCAGCCGGTGGAATTGAATTTGTAGGGAGTGGTGTTGTAACCCACCTTGGTATGGCTGGACGGATCGATCCAGCTGAACACAGTCGACGCGCTGGTGTAGGTTGCGGCCACCGCAGGCCCCTGGGCCCAGGCCAGACATACCAGCAGCACCCACCACCCGCGCAGGTGCGCCAGCGCGGCTCGGGCAACGGCCAGGCTCGGATACCGGGCGCGCATCAGAACTCCACCGAAGCCGAGAGGCTGCGTTCCACATAACCGACGCCGCCGGGGCTGCCACCCGCGGTGGCGACCGATCTCAGGCTATAAATCAAGCGCGTCGCTCCACCTTCGTCGAAGGAGCTGGCGCTGCAGCTGACCGCCAGCGTAAAACCATCGACGGTAAACGGCGCCGGCGGTGTTGGGCAGGCCGCCGGCGTGGCGGCGAGGCTGCCCAGCGACCACTCCAGCCCGGCACGCGCCGCCCAGTAAGCCCGTGAACCCTGCACGTCCTGTGCCGCGCTGAGTTGCTGGGAACCCGAAATCGTCACCATGAATGCACCCAGCGCCGCCAGCACCACCAGCAGAAAAATGGCGACGATGGCGGCAAAGCCAAGCTGCGATGACCGGGGGCTGCTCATGGTGTGTTGTTGACGTGTACTTCGTGGTACAGCGAGACGGTTTCACTGGAAGCGGTGAAACCGATTGTCAACTGGACCAGCGCACTGTGCTGCAAATCGGTATTGACGGCGAAATTGCAGGACGTCACGTTGCCGGCCAGCACCGACACGGTAGCGCCGCTGGTCGGGCAGGAGTTGGCATAGGCATGGTTGGCGCTGCGCAGCAGATTGCCGCCGCTGCACACGAAGGCCACGATCTTCTCACTGCCAGGGATCACGTGAAAGCGGTTGGTCCCCGAGGCCAGCGGAAACTGTTTGGGTGCGATCGTGATGGTTGATTCGCTGCCCGACACCACCCCCGAGACCACTGAGGTGTTGTCGCCGGCATAGGCGTCAGCACCCGCAATGCCCAGGTTGTAAACAGCCACCACGTCGCCGGCCCGGATTTGCTGGTCGGCCGGCAGCAGGCCGTTATTGCCCAGCATGTTGAAGCTGGTGTCGGCCACGGTGAAGTCCAGCACGTCGCCCGTGCCGCCGGCACTCACCTCGGCACGGTAACGCCCACCGGTGCGGGTGGGGATGAACTCGATACATTGGTTGCCCGGGTTGCGTACGCTGTTGGGCAGGGCGCCACCCAGGTCGCGTGCCATGCGGCGCACCGCCGTATCGGCAATGTCGGTCAACGCGGCCCGGCGCCCGGTGTCGAAGTAAGCGTCTATCGGCTTGCTGACAAACACCGCCACGGTGGCGCCTATCACTCCCATGATCACGATGACCATCACCATTTCGATCAGGGTGAAACCGCTTTGGCGCGCTGGCTGGTCCATGGCTAATAGTTGGCGCGGTAGCCGGTCAGGGCGATCACATCGGTGCCATACGTCACGGTCACCGTGACCTTTTTTGCCGGCAGTGTTCCCAGTGTGGCGGCGGTCACCGCGATAGCGATGGCATAACCCGACAGGCTGGCGGGCAAGTCGGTGAAGGCCGCGTTGCTGCGACCGTTGTAGTCGTCCACGTCGTCGAATGTCTCGCGCGTGCTCTCACCGCTGCTCACGGCCGGGTCCGGGTCGCTGTAGGCCTTTTGCAGGATTTCCTGCAGGATCGACTCGGCCAGCGCCAGGGCTTGTTTGCGTACCAGTGGGTCGGCGCTGGACTTCACGCCCACGTCCATCACCCTGAGAATGCCAGCCAGCCCAACCGACACCACCACGATAAAGAAGATCAGTTCGATCAGCGTGAAGCCGCGCGCGCGCGGCTTATTCATGGCTATATCCGGTGGCTGCTTCAACCACGATGGGGCTTGCTACACCGGCAACCTGAATCGTCTGGCCGGCGCCCGGTTGTCCGAGGCCGTCAAAAACCACCGTGGCCGGCACGCTTGAATAACGCACCGCGCCGCGTGCGCTGATGGCGCCGCCGTGCAGCCCGGTCAGACCGGTCTCGCACCCGTTGCTGCCGGTGCCGCTATTGCGGTCAGCGTCTATGGCCAGGGTTGCCGTGGTGGCGCTGAAAACCACGCAGACCGGGCGGCGCTGCGCAATCGCCGTCTTGTGGGCGTAACGCAACAAGGCGAGTGTTTCGTCGTGAAAGCCACGTGCGTTGAAGTCATCGGCGTTGAACAGCTTGGGTACCACGAAGACCGATAAAACTCCAGCCAGCACCATCACCATGACCAATTCGATCAGGGTAAAACCGCCTTGGCCCGCGCCCGGCTTGCAGGTAGCGCACGATGCTTCGCGGCCAGCGATGGAATCTGAAGCCACCATGTCCCAGCAGCCGGGCTCAGCGGCTCAGAACCGCGACTCCCCAAGGTCAGGGGTTGCCAGCGGCAATAACTTCAAACGTGACCGCGGGTGACGGGGTGAAACCGGCAAGCACCAGCGTGCAGGCCATCACCGTCCCGTTGACGACTGAGGCTCCAGTCGTAGTGGCGCTATAACCGGCAGGCCAGACGCCCCCACTCAAAGCCGCCTTGATATCGTCGCAGTTTTTGACCACCTTGCACTTGAGTGGCTGGCTGGCGGCGCTTGCTATCGCGCAGCCCGCGTAATTGATTGATGACGCTGAAGCGGCCGCGCCCGCGACACCGGTCATGGCGGCTTGCTGGGCATCGCTCTTCAGGTCGACGAATTTCGGGATGGCCACGGCCGCCAGGACGCCGAGAATCACGATCACCATGACCAGTTCAATCAATGTAAAGCCGCGCTGGATTCGATTCATGTTGTTTGCCTCAATGGGAATGGATAAGCAAGTTGTTGAATTGCACCGCCAAATTTTAGGCGAACATCATTGGCGCGGCTATGGAGATTACCCGCAGCAAGACCACCGCGCGACAAGCCAGACTCATTCCAGACGCTGGCCCTGCAAGGTGTAAGCCTGCGTGGCATCCAGTTGCCGCGGTCCAGGACCTTTGCCGACGCGGTACCAGACCACTGACGTGCCGTCGGGGCTGGAGAGCTGTTGCGCGTCGATGGGCAGGTAGCCCACGCAAGCACAATCGATGGCATAGACCCAGCTGCCGGCGGCGGCACTGGCAGCCGCTTCTTGGGCCATCTCACCCAGATAATTGAGTGGTGGACTTTGCAAAAGAAAAAAGGGGTTGCGTTGTGTGGCTGCAACAGCACCTTGCGCGCCCGCCACCTGGGCCCGGATATGGTCCACCACCATCGCGGTTCGCAGTGCGGCCAGTGTGGTCTTGACCGCCGCCACTTCCGCCTGGCCTTGCACCAGCCGTACCTGGCGCAAGAACATCAGTGCCACCACCAGCAGCACCAGCACCAGCAGGCCCCACTCGACGACCCGACTGCTGAACCGGACCGGCGTTGGCAGGGTCGGCCGGCCAAGCGCCACTAACCGCCCTTGCCCATCGCCGCCTGGCCCATGCTCCATAGCGGCAGGAAGACGCCCAGCGCCAGGATCAGCACCAGCACCGCGATAACCGCCAGCAGCACCGGCTCGATGGCCGCGGACAGGCCCTTGATGTTGTAGTCGGTCTCACGCTCGTACATGCCGGCGATCTCGAACAGCAAGGAGTCCAGCTCGCCGGTTTCTTCGCCCACTGCGATCATCTGCAACACCACCGGCGTAAAGACACCGGTGGCGGTGGCGCAGCGCGTGATGCTTTCGCCGCGTTCGATGCCGTCGCGCATCTGCTCGATGCGGCTGCCGATATAGGCGTTGTCCACCGTTTGCGCAACCACGGTCAGCGCCTGTACCAACGGCACCCCACTCTGGCTGGACAAGGCGAAGCTGCGGGCAAACCGGGCCAGCGTGGACTTGAGGATGATGTCGCCCACAATCGGCAACTTGAGCTTGCGGCTGTCCCAGCGGTAACGGCCCTCGGGCGTACGCAGGTAGCCGCGCAACACCACCCAGGCGGCAATCAGGGCCGCAAGCAGCAGGTACCACCAGGCCACCATCCAGGCTGAAAACGCCAGCAGGCCCCGTGTGATCAGAGGCAGCTCGGCATTGAAGCCGGCGAACACCTTGGCAAACACCGGAATGACGAAGATGTTGAGGATCACCAGGGCAATCGCCATCGCGACCATGACGAACATCGGGTAACGCAGCGCCTGTTTGATGCGTTCCCGCACGTCGCGCTCGAACTCCATGTGTTCGTTCAAACGCAGGAATACGTCGGTCAGCTTGCCGGTCATCTCACCGACGCGGATCATGGAGATGTAGAACGCGCCAAATACCTCCAGGTGCCGGCCCAATGCAACCGACAGCTCGCGGCCCTGGTCCAGGCTGGCGCGAATGTCCTGCAGCATGTCCGCCATGGCCGGTTTGACGGCCGAGGCCTGCAAGCCCGCGAAGGCCCGCAGTGTCGGTACCCCGGCCTTGTTGAGTGTGTACATCTGGCGCGAAAAGACCAGGATGTCCTCCACGCTCACCGCCTTGCGGTTGAGCCTTGACCACCAGTTGTCGGTGCTGCCGGCAGCCGCTTGCCTGGCCACGGCGATGTGCACCGGCGCCACGCCCATGGCCATCAACTGGTCGGCAACAGCACCCTCGGCCGCGGCATCCAGTTGCCCCTGGACCAACTCGCCCCGGGTATTGCGCCCGCGCCATGCAAAGGTGGCCATGGTCCTCGAAACCCTAGTCCTGCCCGTCGGTGTCAAAGCCTACCCGCATCGCTTCGGCCAGCGACGTCCGGCCCTGGCGCACCAGCTCCAGCGCATGAAACGCCAGCGTACGTCCTTTCATGCGTTCGCGACCGGCGGCCATGAAGGTGGCGGGGTCGGCGCGGGTGGCGGCCGTCGTCAGCACGGCATCCATCTCCAGCATCTCGTACACACCCTGGCGGCCGGCATAACCAGTCCCGTTGCAGGCCGAGCACCCACGTCCGAGTTTGGGAACAATCTGCTCACCGGCTTCGAGCATGCTGCCCAGCCAGGCCTGTTCCTGGGCACTCGGCGTCTGCGCTTGCGCGCAGACATCGCAGTTGACACGTACCAGACGCTGGGCAATCACCGCCTGCAGCGACGTGGCCACCATGAAGGCCGGCACGCCCATGTCCAGCAGCCGGAACGGCGTGCTCAGCGCGTCTCGCGCGTGCAGACTCGACAACACCAGGTGCCCGGTAATCGCGGCCCGCAATCCGATTTCCGCGGTTTCGGCGTCACGCATCTCCCCTACCAGAATCACGTCCGGGTCCTGGCGCAGGCAGGCGCGCAGCACCCGCGCAAACGTGAGATCGATCCTGTCGTTGACCTGCACCTGGGTCAGACCCGGCAACCGGTACTCCACCGGGTCCTCTACCGTGATCACTTTGAGTTCAGACGCATTCATCTCGGCCAGCGCGGCGTACAGGGTGGTGGTCTTGCCGGAACCGGTGGGCCCGGTCACCAGCACCAGGCCCGAACTGCGACCCAGCACTTCACGGAAACGACGCTCCATGTCGGGTGGCATTCCGATCGTGTCGATGCGCCGCATGCCGGCGCCCTGGTTGAGCAAACGCATCACCACCGACTCGCCGTAATTGGTGGGCAAGGTGGACAGGCGCACGTCGATCTTGGTGTCCTTCAGGCGTACGCTGAAGCGGCCATCCTGCGGCAAGCGCTTTTCGGAGATGTCGAGGCCGGCCATCAGTTTGAGCCGTTGCGCCAATGCGGCACCGATACGTTTGTCGGCCTGGGTCTGGGTCTGCAACACACCGTCCACGCGCACCCGGATCTGCAGGCCCGACTCCTGCGGCTCGATATGCACGTCGGATGCCCCCACCTGCGTGGCGTCTTCGAACATCGATTGCAGCAGGCGCACCACCGGCGCGCCTTCCAGGCCGGCGCTGGCGCTCAGCTCGCCAAAATCGACGGCGTCGCCGATATCCTTCTCAAGCGCGCGCGCCAGGCCGCTGATTTCTTCCGTGCGCCGGTACAACCGGTCCAGCGCCAGCGGCAGCTGGCTCTCGGGCACGGCGGCAATACCGATGTTGCGCTTTAGCAGCCGCGTCAATTCGTCGTAGGCCGCAAGGTCGAGCGGATCGGCCAGCGCCACCAGCAGCATGTCGCCCTTGTCCTCCAGCACCACGGCCCGAAAACGCCGTGCGGCGGACTCCGGCAACAGTTTGACCACGTCGGCTCGAAACGGAAATGTCTTGAGATTGACGAACGGAATGCGCAGCTGGCGTGCCAGGCCGTTGGCCAGCAGTTCTTCCGTGATGACGCCGCTTTCGATCAGCAGACGCCCGGTTTTCTTGCCGGTCTGGCGCTGCAGTTCAAGGGTCTGCTGTAGCTGCTCCTGCGAGATCAGGCGCTGCTGCACCAGCACGTCGCCCAGACGAAGTTTCTCGGGCCGTCCGGTGGCCAGGCGGGGCACCTCGATCGGTGAGGAAGTTACGGCGGCCATGGTCACGAACTCCCTGAAAACCCGGATCGAGGCTCAGTGCAGATGCCGCGGCTTGCGTCCGCCGCCATGGCCGGAACCGCCGTATCCACCGCCTGAACCACGCGGGCGCTTGCCGATCTCCAGTGAACTTACCAGCGCATCGAAACGCTGCGCAAAAAGCTTGTCGACTTCGGCCACCACGCCAGACAGCTCCGAGCCATCAAAATGGCGCTCCATCATGCCCACGATGTCCTGTACCAGCAGGTCGCGTTGCACCTGCATGATGGCGGCCGGGTTGGGCCCGACGAACAACATCGCGAAGTCGTCGCGCGACTCCGACCAGGATTCCTCGTCTTCCTCTTCATATTCGGTATCGTAAAAACTGACCTCGATCGCCGCACCGGTTTCCGCAAGGTCGTTCAGGTTCATGCACATTTCGTCGAGGGACTGGCGGAAATCTTCGTCGCCGGCCACCGTCCAGCAGATCTGCAGCATGTGCTGCGGCGCGTCGAACTTGATGCCGGGCTCGTCCTCGTAGGAACTCTGTGCGCCATCCGCGAGTGAGCGGGCGCCGGCGTATTTCCAGATCGGCTTGAGGGCTTCCTGGATCTGCTCGAACTGCACGGCGGCGCGCAACAACACTTCACCGTGCAGATGGATCTCAAAAGGGGCGTTGGAGCGTGGCATTGGATGGGAGTGTAATCGTGCCCGGGACCCGGAGTTTGATTGTGCCACGGCATACCGGCTGTCTTGAAATCCCTCGCACGTGTATTGCTTACCCGGCTCCCGCTGGACTATTTCGATGTCATGGCAGGCCCGCAAATTCAGCCAGAACCGCGGGTCAAATCCAAGCGCAAAACGGTATCCCTGGAGCAGCCATTCTTGAAGCTGCGAAAATCAGGGCCGTCTCGACCATCCAGGGCGACCATGTATTCAGACGAGCAGGAAAACACGCTGACGGACCGCATCCAGGCCGCGTTGCCGGATGTGACGCCGGGTGTGGCGCTGCGCGCCTACCAATCCGCGGAGCTGGTCCGCGACATTCGCGTGGGCCAGACCTGCCCGCGTTATGACCTGGCGTCGCTGACCAAGATCATCTTCACGCAGCAGGCCATGATGCAGGCCTTTGAGCGGGGCTACTGGCATCTGGGTACCAAAGTGGCGGACATATTGACGGACTACCCCAACCGGGATGTTGAAATCCGCGAGCTGCTGACGCATAACTCGGGCATTGAATGGTGGAAACCTTTTTATCTGTCGCTGGACCCGGCGCTGCCCTGGCAGGCAAAACGCAGCTGGCTGTACGGGGAGCTGAAAAAGTCCGATTTTGTGAAGACCGGCAAATCGGTGTATTCGGACCTGGGTTTCATGCTGCTGGGTTTTGTGCTGGAGCAAATTCACCACAAGAACCTGCTCGAGGTGTGGAACGATACCAGGGCCGCGGCCTACCCGCGTACTTCGCTGGAATTCCATGTGGAGAACCGGACGGCCACCGCGTTGAACGAGTTTGCCCCCACGGAAGATTGCCCGTGGCGCAAAAAAGTCCTGCGCGGCGAGGTGCACGACGACAACACCTATGCCCTGGGCGGTGTGTCCACCCATGCCGGCCTGTTCGGCAGCATGGCAGACGTATCCGCGTTCGGGCTGAATCTGCGCGCGCAACTACGAGGCAGGGGCAATGGCCCCGTGAGCCAGCAAACCGCACAGCTGTTCGCGGCGCGGGCCGTGCCGCGTGAAACGGGGGATTGGGCCTTAGGGTACATGCTGCCTTCGGAACAGGGCGCCAGCTGTGGACGCCACTTTTCGGCCGCCTCTATCGGGCATACCGGCTTTACCGGCACCTCGGTCTGGTACGACCCACAGCGGGACCTGCTGGTGGTGATCCTGAGCAACCGCGTCCACTACGGACGCGACAACAAGGCCTTTTTGCAGCTGCGCCCGAAAATCCACGACTGGATTGTTGAGTCTCTATAGCCGCCGCTCCGTACGGGCAGACGCTGCCACTAATAAAGGAAACAGGCCACCGTGCCTTCGTGGTGCGTGCGCGGCGTTGGCACTTCGGTCGTGCAAAGCGGCATGGCGTGCGGGCAGCGTTTGGCAAACGCGCATCCGGGCGGCGGATTGGCCGGGTCCGGCAACTCGGTTGCGGCAATCCCTTCCTGCGCCCCGCCTTCAACCGCGATACCGGCCTGGTGGCGCTTGGGTATCGCCGACAGCAACAACTTCGTATACGGGTGGGCCGGCTGGGTAAACAGCTGTTGCGCAGGGGCCATCTCAACGATGCTGCCGAAATACATCACGGCCACTGCATCGCTGATATGCCGGATCACGGACAAGTCATGCGAGATGAAGATCATGGCCATATTGCGTTGCCGGCGCAGTTCCATCAGCAGGTTCAGGATTTGCGACTGTATGGACACGTCGAGTGCCGACACCGGCTCGTCGGCCACCAGCAGCCGGGGCTCCAGGGCCAGAGCGCGCGCAATGGCGATACGCTGGCGCTGGCCGCCGGAAAACTCGTGCGGGTACTTGTCCGCGTCGCCCGCCGACAGCCCCACCGTGATCAGCAGCTCGCGCACCAGCCGCATGCGGTCGGCCCGGCTCTTGTCAGCGCAGTTTATGTCCAGCGGCTCGCGCAGGATTTCGGCTATGGAGTACGTAGGGTCGAGCGAGGAATACGGGTCCTGGAACACGATTTGCATCAGCCGGCGCTGCTCCCGCGCAGGCCTCGCGGTGGGTGAAATCCAGTCCACCCCGGCGAACTCCACCTTGCCGCCACTGGCCGGCGTCAGGCGCATCAGCGTGCGCCCCAGCGTCGACTTGCCGCAGCCGGATTCTCCCACTATGCCCAACGTTTTTCGCTCGCGCACCTCGAAGCTGACCGCATTCAGCGCCTTGAAGATGCGCTTGCCCGGCAAGTGGTAACTCTTGCTCAAGTGCTCTACACGCAACAGGGGGGCCGCAAGTTCCGACATGCTCATGAAAGTACTTTCGTGCTGCGCACCGCGGAGTTATGCGCCTTGGGAGCGGCCCGGCAGCTCATGGGGTTGCGGAAGATTGAGATTGCATCACGTACCCTCTGCAAACCAGCACGCAACCTGCTCGGTGGCGCTGCCGTTCAACGCTTCCAGCGCGGGGGCTTGTTGGCAGCGCTGCTGCACCTTGCCGCAGCGCGCGGCAAACAGGCAGTTGTCGCCTCTTTGTCCGAGTGGCGGCACCGCACCCGAAATAGTGGGTAGCAAACTTCCCGGCGGGTGCTGCGCGGGGGCCGTGTGCAGCAGCGCCTGGGTATACGGATGGGCCGGCTGCGCAAACAGCGCCTTGACCGAACGCTTTTCGGCAATACGCCCGGCGTACATTACGGCCACTTCGTCACAGTGGTCGGCCACCAGGGCCAGGTCGTGCGTGATCAGCAACATACCCATGTTGAACTCCCTGCGCAGTTCGTCCAGCAGCCGCAGTATCTGGGCCTGCACCGTCACATCCAGCGCGGTGGTGGGCTCGTCGGCAATCAGCAGCTTGGGCTGGCAGGCCAGGGCCATGGCGATCATGACGCGCTGGCGTTGCCCACCCGACATTTCATGCGGATAGGCGCCGGCGCGTTTGGCGGCTGCCGCAATGCCCACCAGGTCCAGCAGGCGCACCACCTCTTCGCTGGCTGCCCGCTGGTCCATGCCGCGGTGCAGGCGCAGGCTCTCCGCCACTTGTTCACCCACCGTCAACACGGGGTTGAGGCTGGTCATGGGCTCCTGGAAAATCATGGCCATCTGGCTGCCGCGCAGGCTGCGCATGGTTTTTTCGGACTGCTGCAGCAGGTCCACGCCGGCAAGCAGGATACGCCCCGAGGCGTAGACGGTTTGCCGCGGTGGCAGCAGGCGCATCACGGCCAGCGAACAGACGCTCTTGCCGCAGCCCGACTCGCCCACCAGCCCCAGGGTCTGGCCGGCCGACACACGCAGTGATATGTGGTCGAGTACCGTGTGCAAGCCCGTGGGTGTATGCAGGCGTACGCTCAGGTCCTGGATGTCCAGCAGGGGGGCTTGGGGTTGGGCGGTCAAAACGGTTGGGGCTGCTGCTTACGTGGTATTTTAGGAGCCATGCTCCGATGCCAGATCAGCCCTCTTGCCAGCGACACCCAGGCCCAGGCCTGCGCTGCACTGATGGCCGTGTCCGAACCCTGGCTGACCCTGGGCTACGACTACACCAGCCTGCTGCGCACCATGCGTGCCGCGGGCCGCGAGTGTTACCTGGCCCATAACGAAGGTGGCGAAGGTGGCCTGGCCGGTTTTATCCTGCTCAATTTGCACGGCACGTTTGTCGGCTATATCCAGACCCTCTGTATTGCACCCGATTTTCGGGGCCAGGGCTGCGGCTCCCAATTGGTCGCGTTCGCCGAGCAGCGCATCTTCCGGGACCATCCGAACGTATTCCTGTGTGTTTCGTCCTTCAACCACTCGGCGCGCAAGCTTTATGAGCGCCTGGGCTACACGCAGGTCGGCGAGATCAAGGATTTTCTGGTGGCCGGGCACTCCGAGGTCCTTCTGCGCAAGACACGCGGGCCGCTTTCGACGTTCCAGCGGCCCGTGCAAGGGCTGGCACCCGGCGGGCCGCCCGCGCCACCGCTTGACCCGCTGGTGCTAGGATGAAGTGTTGCGAACAGCACCACTTTCCACTGCCCTTTCCCGCCTTGTGGCGCGATTTATTGCCATTCACCAGGAGATGAAAATGAAACCAGCCACCCTACCCACCCGCCGGCACCAGGGGTATCACAGCAGAATCCGGTGGGGTGCTGCATTGGCCGCACTTGTATGGGCCGGCCTTGCCAGCGCACAGGTGCTGGAAATAGCTGCCGACGGCTCGCCAGCGGGCCTGGATCCCCATGTGGTTCCAGCCTTCAATACCGTTCTGATCAACAAGAACATCTACGAGGGCCTGACTGCCATCGACAAGGACCTGAAGATCGTGCCTTCGCTTGCGCTCTCGTGGAGCAGTTCCAAGGACGGCCTGAGCTATCGCTTCAAGCTCAAGCCGGGTGTGAAGTTCCACAATGGCAAGCCTATGGGTGCAGCCGATGTGGTGGCATCACTCAACCGCATTCGCGACGCCAAGACCGGCTCGCCCTACGCCAGCCGCCTGTCGATGGTCAAGGAGATCGTGGCCGACAAGGGCGACGTGGTCATCAACCTGAATACCCCGTCCGTGCCGCTGGTGGGGCAGCTCGAAGCGCTGGCCATCGTACCGGCCGAGTCGGTGGCGAATGCCGCCGATCTGCAGAAAGTCCCGGTCGGAACCGGGCCGTTCAAGTTCGACAAGTGGGTGACCGATGCCTACGTCAGCCTGGTCAAGAACCCGGACTACCACGTTGCGGGCCTGCCCAAACTGGCGGGTCTCAAGTTCAATATCGTTCCAGAAGCCAGTACGCGCCAGGCTGGCATGACCAGCGGCGCCTACCAATTGTTCCCCTCGGTAGATGCCGTAACCGTCAACGCGCTGGCCCGGGTGCCCGGCGTGGTAACGACCAAGGTACCCGACCTGGGTTACTCGCTGGTTGGGCTCAACGTCAGCAAGCCACCGTTTGACAACCCGAAGGTGCGTGAGGCCCTGAACTATGCGCTGAACCGGCATGAAATCGTGCGCGGTGTGTACCTGGGGCGCGCCTCCATCGCCGCGCCGCTCCCGGCCTCACTCACGGAGTGGGCGGTTCCGTATGCCGATTTCCCGTGTTACCTGTCCAATCCCGAAAAGTCCAAGGCCTTGCTCAAGGAAGCCGGCATCACGGGGCCGCTGGCCATCACGGTCAACGTGCTGCCCAACCCGGTTGCCAGGGACACGGCCGAGATAATCCAGGCGCAACTGGACAAGGGTGGCTTCAAGGTCACCTTGCTGGCCCAGGAAATCGGCAAGTTTGTCGCCGACTGGCGGGCCTCGAATTTCACCGCCTTCGTCTCGCTGAACGGCGGCGGTGTGGACCCGGACGATTATTTCTACCGTACCTTCTACACCGGCTCTTCGACCAACGTCTTCAAATACACCAACCCCGAAATCGACAAGCTGCTCGACGCGGGCCGCGCCGCCACGAACAAGGTGGAGCGCAAGAAGATCTACGACACGGTGCAAAAGACCCTGGCCTGCCAGGGCCCCATCGCCTTCCTGGCCAATGGTGACCTGTTCACCGCCATGCGCGCCAATGTGAAAAACTTTGAACCAGTCAGCACGCGGTCGCTGGTGTACCTGCGGCAGACGACGCTGGAGAAATAGGGCTTCGGTGTCAGGCAAAGGCAAGGCGCGTGCCCCAGGCAAGAACATCTGTCCGTTGTGACATCAAGAGTGCCCCCAGACGGACATGTCGAAACTGATCTTCAGGCGCCTGCTGGAACTGGCCGGTGTGCTGCTCGGCGTGTCGGTGCTGGTGTTTCTGATGATCCGGCTGATACCCGGCGACGCGGCGCAGGTGATGCTGGGTGCCAGCGGAGATGCCAGCGAGACACAGGTGCGACAACTGCGCGAGAAGCTGGGCCTCAACGACACTTTGCCAGTGCAATATGGACGCTGGATAGGCGCCATGGCGCAGGGCGATTTCGGCGCCAGCATCTGGACCGGTAAACCGGTGATCGAAGAGATCGGCCAGCGTATTGGCGTGACGACCGAGTTGACCGCCTTATCGCTGTTACTGGCCGTGGTGTTTTCCGTTCCTGCCGGCGCATTGATGGCCTACTTCCGCGGCAGCAAGTCCGACGTCGTGATGCGCGTTGTCACCATTACCGGAGTAACCATGCCCGGTTTCTGGCTCGGCGCGCTGCTTATTTTTGGCTGGGCGATCTGGTTTCCTGGCTGGCAGACCCTGGGTACAGTACCGCCGTTTGGCGAGCAGCCCTGGCAACACCTGCAGCGCATGTTCCTGCCGACAGTGACCTGCGCCCTGCCGGTCGTCGCGTCGCTGGCGCGCATCATGCGGTCGGCGATGGTGGATGCCCTGGGGCAGGACTACATCCGGACCGCACGCGCCAAAGGCCTGGGTGAATGGACCGTGACCTTCAAACACGCGCTTCGCAACTCGCTGATTCCGTTCGTCACGGCGCTGGGCATCATGGCCGGGTACCTGTTCAGCGGCGCTATCGTGGTGGAGCAGGTGTTTGCCATACCCGGCTTGGGCCGGCTCATGCTGGGCGCCATTGCGGACCGCAATTACCCGCTGATCCAGGCGTCCATCCTGGTGGTCACGTGCGGCTTCGTGCTGCTCAATGCCGTGATCGACCTGTTGTACCGCGTGATAGACAAACGCGCCGGTGCCGCGCCATGAGCCGCCGGGCCGCTCCCAAGGCGAATACCGCAGCCCGCGGGGCGAAGGCATACTGATGAACTGGCGCCAGGCCTTCGAGCGTAATCCGGTGCTGGTGCTGGCGGCGCTGCTGGTGTTGCTGCAGGTACTGGTATCGGTATTTGCTGGCTTCATTGCGCCTTACGACCCGGTGGCCCAGGCGGTGGACGCCCGCATGGCCGCCCCCAGTGCCGAGTACTGGCTGGGCACCGACAAGTTCGGCCGCGACGTGTTGTCGCGCATCATCCATGGTTACCGGTCGTCGCTCGGTATTGCGTTTTCAGCCGTGTTTTTCGCCTTGCTGCTCGGAGGAAGCCTGGGCACCTGGGCCGGCTACAAAGGCGGCTGGGCGGACCGAATCGTGATGCGCCTGGCGGACATCCTGTTTGCCTTCCCCATCATGCTGCTGGCCATCGGGGTGATTGCCATCCTGGGGACCACTACGGTGTCCACCATCATCGCCATCGCCGTGGTTTACGCACCCATCTTTGCGCGCCTGCTGCGTGGCCCGACCCTGGTGCTGCGCGGCGCCGATTACATCCATGCGGCCAGGAGTTTTGGTGCCAGCGACCTGCGCATCATCTTCAAACACATCATGCCCAACCTGGTCAGCGTGATCCTGGTACAGGCCAGCCTGTCGCTGTCCACCGCCATCCTGCTGGAAGCCAGCTTGTCGTTCCTGGGCATAGGCGCGCAACCCCCTGCTCCGTCGCTCGGGCGCATGTTGTCGGAAGGGCGCGACTACATGTCGCTGGCGCCCTGGGCCGCGATTTTTTCGGGTTTCGCCATCCTGTTGGCGTCGCTGGGTTTCAACCTGCTCGGCGATGGCTTGCGGGACCACTTGGATCCGCGCCTGCGCGGCTTGAATTAGGAGCCACCCATGCAACAGGAAATTTATGGCGGTGCCATGTCCGGCACCAGCCTGGACGGTGTCGATGTGGTGCTGGCCGGGTTTAACGTAGTGGATGGCGGTTTGCCCAAGCCGCTGCCGTCCGTGCTGGCGCATGTGTACCGCCCCTACCCCACCGCACTGCGTGACGCGGTGCTCGCGGTCTGCCATGGCCAGCCACTTACGCTGCCGGAGCTGGGGCGTCTGGACCTGGCGATTGCACGTGTGTATGTCGACGCGATCCGCGCCGCCATCGAACAGTTGCCCGCTTCCGCAAGCAGCGTCAAAGCCGTCGGTGTACACGGGCAGACGGTTTACCACCAGCCGCTCGGCGAGGATCGTTTTACGATGCAGATTGGCGACCCCAACCACATAGCGGTGCACGTAGGCATACCCGTCGTGGCGGATTTCCGCCGCCGCGACATGGCCTTGGGCGGGCAAGGCGCCCCCCTTGCACCGGGTTTTCATGACCATTGTTTCCGCCACCCGACCATCGCGCGTATTGTGTGCAACTGTGGCGGAATCGCAAATATCACCGTGCTCAAACCGGGGGCCGCAACCTACGGCTACGACACCGGGCCAGCCAATGTGCTGATGGACGCCTGGTGCGCGCTCAAGACCGGCAACAGCTTTGACCGTGACGGCCAGTGGGCACGGGGTGGCCAGGTAGTTGCGCCACTGCTGGCCGCCATGCTGGAAGAACCCTATCTGCGTTTGCCATCCCCCAAGAGCACCGGACGGGAGCTGTTTCACCTGCCCTGGCTTGACAGCCAGCTTGCACGCAGCGGCAGCAGTTCCGCGGCCGACCAGGACGTGATGCGGACCCTGCTGGAGTTCAGTGCGAGAACGGTTGCCGACGCGGTGGCCGACGCCATGACGCGCGGGGGCGAGTTGTATGTGTGTGGTGGTGGCGCCCTGAACGGCTTTTTCATGGAACGGCTGGCCTGGCTGCTGCCACACTGGACGGTGCAGAGCATCACTGCCCTGGGCATGGCGCCCGACCAGGTCGAGGCCCTGGCTTTCGCGAGTTTTGCGCGGCGCACGGTAAGAGGCCTGCCGGGCAATGTGCCATCGGTCACGGGGGCTTCCAGAGCCTGCATTCTGGGGGCTGTTTATGCAGTCTGAAGAGCAGGTGCTGGCACGCTGGCAGCAGAACGCATCGCCCTGGATCGCGGCCATCCGCAACCAGGAGATCAGCAGCCGCAAACTCGCCACCGACCAGGCCATCGTGTCGGCGGTGCTTGCGACGCGCGCGAAAACCGTGCTCGATGTCGGCTGCGGCGAGGGCTGGCTGGTGCGCGAACTGGCACGCTTGGGGCTGCAGGCGCGCGGCGTCGATGCCGTACCGGCCCTGATCGACGAGGCAATGCGGCTCGGTGGTGAATTCGCGGTCGCCAGCTACAAAGACATCGCCTCCGGCGCAATGCAATGGACGGCCGACACGGTCAGCTGCAATTTTGCGCTGATCGGCAAGGAGTCGGTGGAGCAGCTATTCCGCTGTGTGCCTTCGCTGCTGAATCCCCAAGGAAGTTTTGTGGTGCAAACCCTTCACCCGCGGGAAGCCGGCGGCGACCAGCGCTATGAGGATGGCTGGCGCGAGGGTTCCTGGGCCGGCTTCAACAGCGCTTTCCAGGATGCGCCACCCTGGTATTTCCGCACGTTGGAGAGCTGGCGCGAACTGTTCGCGGCCTGCGGCCTGCGGCTGGTGAGCGAGTCCTGGCCGATCCACCCGCTGACCGGCCGGCCGGCATCGGTGGTGTTTCAGGCTCAGGCCGCACGAGCCTAGAGATCGATACGTTCCTTGCTTTGCGGATCAAACACAACAAGCTTGTCCGCATCAAAAGTCAGCGCCGCAATTTCACCTGGAGCGCGAGTGTTCTGCGGTGCCACCCGCGCAGTTACCTTGGCGCCGTTGACCTGCACCATCAGCAGGGTGTCCGGGCCGGTCGGCTCGACCAACTCACCCACACAAGGCAAATGGTCGGCACCGGCCGTGGCCAGCGCCAGCGCCTCCGGGCGGATACCCAGCGTTATTTCCTGGTCCAGGTACGGACGCAAGGCAACACTGTCCGGTAAATTCAGCACATGGCT
>JANLPN010000304.1:0-2291 GCA_031367285.1 Betaproteobacteria bacterium
TTCCTGCAGGCTGTTGACCGGGTCTTCCAAATACTCTAGCAGCCCGTCGGCGGCCAGCCTGGGCATGATGCGGCGCGTGGTCTCCACCGTCCAGCCACCGTTGGGGTCGATACGCAACGGCATGGCGGGGAAGGCGGCACGTAGCGCGTGCAGCGCTTCGATTTCCACCTCGGGTGCAAACACACCCCCCTTGAGCTTGATCGAGCCAAAGCCGTACTGGCCGATCATGCGGCGCGCCTCTTCCACCATCTGGGCCGGGGTAAGCACCTCGCCCCATTCGTCGGCCGGGTAGGCTGTAAAGTCTTTGTGCCGCGCAAACTTGTAGAACAGGTAGGCGCTATAGGGTACGGCGGGCCGCACCGCTCCGCCCAGCAGTTCGTACAGCGGGCGGCCCAGGATCTGGCCTTGCAGGTCGAGAAACGCCACTTCGAATGCGCCCACTGCGGTGGCTCGCGCCTTGTCGCCGGCCGGTGCAAAAGTGGCGCCCGGGTCAGGCTCGTTGCCCACCGCGCCGTACACCACACGCGTCAAGGCATTCAGATTGAACGGGTTCAGCCCCGCGAGTTGGGGCGCAATCTTGTTGAGGTTGGCCAGCGTCTGCAGATCGCCGTAACTTTCGCCCAGGCCGGTGCGCCCGTCATCGGTCACCACTTCAATGATGCTGCGCAAGGCCCAGGGTTCGTGTACGCCGGCCACGTTGAGCAGCGGCGGGTCGCGAAACGCAATGGGTGTGACACGTACCTCGGCCACCGATGTGCTCATGCTTACCCTTCCAGAAGTTGCAGGCGCAGGGCGCCAACCAGGCTTTCGCCGGGCCCAAGCAGCCGGGTCCCGGTATGGGGCACGCCGCGTGCCGCCAGATTGAATCCGTCGGCCACATGGCTGACCGGCTCCAGACACAGGTAAGCCAGGCTGTCGGGCCGATGCACCACCAGGTGGCCAAACACCTTGTCGGCCTGCAGCTGCAGGCGTGCCCCGTCTGGCAAATCCACCGTCGCCACGCCGTCCCAGCCACCTACGTAATGCGTCAAACCACCCGGGGGCAGGCCGCGCGCCGGTACATAGACTTCATCGGCATGGGGCGGTCTCGGCGGGCCCGCCAGAAAGTCCGCCGTTGGTGGCCAGATGGTGCTGGCGTGGTAACCGATCCGCGCATCGGCCCGGTGCGGGAAATACGGATGCAAACCTATGCCGGCCGGCATGGCGCGTGTATCGGTATTACGCACCTCGATGAATATGGACAGTGCGTGGGGTTCCAATAACACGCGCATATGGCCGCGGTAGTGCCATGGCCACGCCGCATCGCGTGGGCTGTCCAGCGTCATGGTGGCACTGTTCGCGTCGGACGCGGCCAACTGCCAAGGCTGGGCATGCGCATTGCCATGCAAGGTATGCGGCGCTGCGTCCGGGTGGACCTGCAGCACAAGGTCTTCCCGGTTCACCCGCAACGTGGCGTCCGCGATGCGGTTCGAATACGGCATCAGCGGATAGATGCCACCTTTGGCCCAGCGGATGGGGTCGAAGAAGTCTTCCGGATACGGATGCAGGATATCGACCGCTACACCGGACGGCGCAAGCAGGCGCAATGCCGATATTCGGCCGCCGGCGGCCGGTACCAGCCGCGCGTTGGCGCCCCCAGCCTGCAGTTGCACGATGCCGTTCATGTTCTCCGTCCTTGTTCGCTCTTGCACAAGCTCGCTGCCGCCGGCTCCCCCAGGTCCCAGAACAGCCCGGCCATTATCTGCAGACCTTCGCGCGCCACCGAGCCCAGCAGGTGTTCACCCGGCGCGTGTTGCGAACAGGCCGGGTAGGAATGCGGCACCCAGATGGTGGGCAGGCCCAGCGTCTGCGCAAATACGTCGTTGGGCAGGGTGCCGCCCAGGTTGGGCAACACGGCGGGTGGCTTGCCGGTGCTGCGTTGCAAGGAATCGACCGCCCATACCACCCAGGGGTCATCCGGGTCCAGCCGCGTCGCGGCGGCGCCGCGGTCCATCTTGACCGCCACCATGGCAAAACCGTGCCGGTCCAGATGTTCGCGCACATGGGTGCCCAGGTTTTCCCAATCGGTGCCCAGCACAAAACGTAGCTGGCAATAAGCGATGGCGGTGGGCGGGATCGCGTTGACCGGGTTGTCAGGGTTGCCGGATTTCAGCGCCAGCACCTCCAGGCTGTTCCAGCCCAGCACGCGTTCCACCGGTGTGAGGCCCGGCTCGCCCCATCCCTCGTCCACTTCCGGGTCACCGGGTGCACCACCCACCTCCAGGCCGGCCAGGGCACGTTGTACGGCCGCT
>JANLPN010000315.1:0-4223 GCA_031367285.1 Betaproteobacteria bacterium
GCGCTGGGCGACCCGCACGGCGCCTTGTTGCCGTTCGGCCTGCACAAGGGTTCGGGCCTGGGGCTGTTCTGCGATCTGCTGGCCGGTGCGCTGATTGGCGGCAACACGGCACAGCCGGGCAATGGCAACCAGACGCTGATGGCCGCAGCCAATAACCTGCTGGCCATCGTGATCGACCCACGCCGCCTGTCTGAAACCGGTGCGGCGCAGGCTGAGGCACAGGCGCTGATCGACTACTTTCGCAGTGCGCGGCCTATCGACCCCAAGCACCCGGTCATGGTTCCGGGTGAGATCGAAGCAAAGACACGCGCGCAACGTTTGGTGGACGGCATACCGGTAGACGCCAAAACCTGGGAACAACTTGCGGATGCCGCCCGCGCCGCCGACGTGGCCGTCCCGACGCTGCAGGCCGCGTGAAAAAGAGTGAGACCACATGGCAAATACTTCCAACCCATCCGCGACCCCGGCCGTGAATAACACGCTCGACCGCAAGGTCGTGCCGTCCGTGTTGTTCACCTCCGGCGAACGCGACCCGACCGCCGCGTTCCAGCGCCCCGCCGCATGGAGCGATCCCGATGCGCCCACGCTCTACCTGATGGGCGACGATCCGCGCCTGCGCAAGATGCCCGAGCGCCCCACCCTGCTCGATTTTTTCCGTTTGCGTTTTGGCGCCCATACCGTGACGCACCTGCTGCAAAGCGCCAGCCATGCGCGCCGCACCGGGCAGGACGAAAAAATAATGCTGGCCTGCCTGCTGCACGACATCGCCGTGGCCGGCTTCATCCGCGGCGACCACGGCTACTGGGGTGCCCAACTGGTCGAACCCTATGTGGACGAAGAAGTGAGCTGGGCCATTCGGTACCACCAGGCCTTGCGTTTTTTCCCTGACGAAGAGGTGGGTTACCACTACCCTAAAAACTACCGCGACTGGTTTGGTGCCGGCTACCAGCCCGATCCCTATATCGAAGAGGCGTACCGCACCGCACGCAGCCACGCCTGGTACATGACCAGCCGGCTGATCACGCTGAACGACATCTATGCGCAAGGCCCGGAGCCGGTGTTGCCGCTGGAAGAATTCACCGATCTGATAGGCCGCCATTTCCGCCAGCCCAGGGAGGGCCTGGGGTTTGATGGCAGCCCGGTCGCCCATATGTGGCGCACCATGATCTGGCCGACACGTTTCCTGTAAAGCAATGCGCCGCAGGACCATCGCACCATGCTGAACGCCGAACGCAACCGCACCCTGACCCAGGTCGGGCCCGACACGCCCATGGGCGCGCTGTTGCGCCGCTACTGGATGCCGGTCGCGGGCATCAGCGAGTTTGACCACGCGCCTATCAAACCGCTGCGCCTGCTGGGCGAAGACCTGGTTCTTTACAAGGACCTGGGTGGCAATTTCGGCCTGGTGGACCGGCGCTGCCCGCACCGCCGCGCGGACCTGTCCTATGGTTTTGTGGAAAACTGCGGCCTGCGCTGCAACTACCACGGCTGGTTGTACGACCAGGACGGGCGCTGCACCGAGCAACCCTTCGAAGACACCGCCAACCCTGCGGCCAACTACAAGCAACAGATAAACATCAAGGCCTACCCGGTGCAACAAAAGGCCGGCATGTTATGGGCCTATATGGGGCCGCGGCCGGCGCCCTTGCTGCCGGACTGGGAGCCGTTTTCCTGGTCCAACGGCTTCGTGCAGGTCGTCATTTCGGAGATCCCCTGCAACTGGCTGCAGTGCCAGGAAAACTCGATCGACCCGGTGCATTTCGAGTGGATGCATTCGAACTGGAAAGTACGCCAGAGTGGCGCCACCGGCCCTTACGCACCCAGCCACGTCAAGGTGGCGTTCGAGGAATTCGAATTCGGCCTGACCTACAAACGGGTACGCCAAGACACCAGCGAGGCCGACCCGCTGTGGACCGTGGGCCGGGTCTGCCTGTGGCCGAACGCATTTTTCCTGGGCGACCATTTCGAATGGCGTATTCCGATTGACGACCTCAATACGCTTTCCATCAGCTGGGCCTTCACACGGGTGCCGAAAGAGTCCGAACCTTATGTGCAGTCCTCCATCCCGACCTGGCATGGGCCGGTCACGGAACCGTCTACGGGAAGGTGGATCACCAGCCACGTGATGAACCAGGACTTCGTGGCCTGGGTCGGCCAGGGTGCCATTGCCGACCGCGCCGAGGAACACCTGGCCACCAGTGACGGCGGCATCGTGATGCTGCGCAAAAAGCTGTTCGAGGACTTGCGCGCCATCAACGAAGGAAGAGACCCGCGCGCGCTGATCCGCGACCCCGCGCGCAACCAGCGCGTGCAGCTGCCCATCGCCGCGCGCCAGACCCTGACCGAAGGGCTGACGCAGGCACAATTTGCCGCGCACCCGGTGTTCAAGAGCCAGCTATCGGACTTCGTATTCCAGGCCGGCCAGCCACCCGAGGTGCGGCGCGCCTTCGAGCAGGCCATGGGGCTGGAGCCGGGCACCAATCAATTCGCGGCCTGAACGCACACAAGACATACCCACACAAGGAGACTCAAAATATGGCCCCCACACTCACACCTGTTCGCTGCCCCCCGGAGGGGCCGCATGCCTCCCTAGAGGCGGCTCGTCAGGAGGCATCATGATCATCGACTGCCACGGCCACGTGAGTGCGCCGGCCGAACTGTTTGCCTACAAGGCCAGCATACTGTCGCACCGCGGCGCCCACGGGCGCGGCGCCGTCACCGTCACTGACGACGAGATCCGCATCGCGGCGAACAAGAAGGAGATGGCGCCGGTCGGGCACCTGGACATGCTAAAACGCAACGGCACCGACATGCAGCTGATCTCGCCGCGGCCGTTCCAGATGATGCATAACGCCAAGCCCGCGCGGGTGGTGCACTGGTTCACCGAAGAGACCAATACCATCATCTACCGCCAGACGCAAATTTTCAAAGGCCTGTTCTTCGGTATCTGTGGCCTGCCGCAGGTGTCGGGCGCGCCGATCGAAGGCGTGTTGCCGGAGCTGACCCGCTGCGTAGCGGAGCTCGGCTTCAACGGCTGCCTTTTGAATCCGGACCCGTTCGAGAACAGCGGCACTGAAGCACCCGCGCTGGGCGACCGCTACTGGTACCCGTTGTACGAAAAGTTGTGTGAACTCGACCTGCCCGCGCATATCCACGCAACCGGTTCGCATTCGGAGCGCACCCCGTATACCGTGCATTTCATCAACGAGGAAACGATTGCGGTCTACGGTCTCATCAACTCCGACGTGTTCAAGGACTTTCCGTCTCTCAAAGTCGTGTGTTCACATGGCGGCGGCGCGGTGCCCACCAGATCGGCCGCTTCCAGTCGAGCTCGATGCGCAAAGCCGGCGGCCAGCGTTTCATGGACGGCATGATGAAGATGTAGGTCGACACCGTGCTGTAGTCCGAAGGCGGGCGCAAGCCCCTGATCGACCTGGTTGGCCCGGAGCGTTGCCTGTTCGGCGCCGAATGTGCGGGCGTGGGCTCGGCCATCAACCCGGTCACCGGCACCACCTTCGACAATATCCGCCCGATGATCGAGTCGTTCGACTGGTTGTCGGCGGCGCGGAAAAAACTGATCTTCGAGGACAACGCGCGGCGCCTGTTCAAACTGCCGCCGGCCTGAACCAGCGGGAAACAACCTTGGACACAACCACCTCCGAGCTGCTGACACGCACCGGCGCCGACACGCCGATGGGCAAACTGATGCGGCGTTACTGGGTGCCGATCCTGGGCGCGGCGGAAATTGCCGAGCCCGACGGCCCGCAGGTACGCGTGCAGGTGATGGGCGAGAAGCTGCTCGCGTTTCGCGACACCGAGGGCCAGCCGGGCTTGATCGACGAATTCTGCGCGCACCGGGGGGTGTCGCTGTTCTTCGGCCGCAACGAGGAATGCGGTATCCGCTGCGCCTACCACGGCCTCAAGTTCGACCGCAACGGCACTTGCGTGGACCTGCCCAGCGCACCGCAAATAGCCGAGCGCATGCGTATCAAGGCCTACCCCTGCATCGAACGCGGGGGCATCGTCTGGGCCTACATGGGCCCAACGGACAAGCAGCCGGCGCCGCCCGAACTGGAGTGGTGCACGCTGCCCGACAGCCATATCTTCGTCACACGGCGGCTGCAGCAATGCAACTACCTGCAGGCCATGGAAGGCGGCATCGACACGGCGCATGTATCGTATGTGCACCGCTACCAGGTCGACATCGACCCGATGCACCAAGG
>JANLPN010000326.1:0-3765 GCA_031367285.1 Betaproteobacteria bacterium
GTCTGACGATTTGCGAAGGGTCGGCGGTAAGAAGGTTCATTGGTAGTCAGCTATCCTGTGTGATGTGAATTGCGCACGTTGCCATGCCACACATGATGATAAGCGCGGATTCGCAGGCCTAACGAATAGCGTTTATCTGCCGCGAGACCAATATGCTGGAAACCAAGAGCACCTCCTGCGGCGGATAAACCTTGTTGGACTGAACCGCCCCGACCGGAGCGCTTGGCGATGGCGATAGGGGTTTGTAAGCTTCGCCCCCGTCGTTCGATCAAATTATGACCGGGTGGCGGGTGTTTGTGGTGGCCGGTGTTGTGCCGAGCGCGCAAATCGACATGGCTTTGGACGGCATTGCGCCAGGTACGCCGCATACTTGTCCTCGCAATGCGTGACGCAACCCCCAACGCCCCCGAGCGCCGTGAAATCTGCGAGCGACCACGCGGCGCATCACGGCGGTCCTCTACTGTGAGGCAACACCGAATCGGCGTGCGCGGGCAAGCGGGCTTGTCCTACCGATACGGTGGCGACCCGCAGTCGGCCGACTCTGCAACACGGGCACAGCAACACCTCCATGCTGGCCACGCGCGTCATGAAGGCCTGGGCCGACTCGATGGCCCGCGTATTGACAGCGGGCATCTGCAAGGCCTCACGCGCTTGTGCCAGCTTGATTCCCTTGCACGCAGATGCCAGCACCCCGTAATGCCGGATGCGTTTGATACCGGTGGGCAAGACGTGCAACATGAACCGGCGCACGAACTCCTCGCCCCGCAGCCGCACGCGTCGTTTGCCCCCATGATCGTCGGCGCGTACCGTGAACGTCACCTCGCCCTCACCGACCGCACGGATGCGCTCATTGCCGATGACCGTGCGGTGCGTGTAGCGACTCAGATACTCCAGCACCTGGGCCGGCCCGCCCAGCGGCGTCTTGGCATAGACCACCCAATCGTGTTGGTAGAGTTGTCTTTGGCGCTCTCGCCAAACTTCGCCGTGGCCTTGCGGGTCGCGCTCGATCTGGCCGCTTCTGTGCGCTGCTGCCAGCGCCGCCATGAACTTGCCCCGAAACACCTTGGACAGCGCGTGCACGGGAAACACGAAGTCGGGCTTGCGCGTTGGCGCGTGCCACTGAGCATCGTCGCCCAGCACGCCACAGGCCATCACCGCGTGCACGTGAATGTGGCGTTGTAGGTCCTGTGTCCAGGTGTGCAGCACCAGGCTGAAGGCTGGTGTCCCATCGGCGGCGTTCATCCATTTCGGGTTGGCGGCAAACTCCGACAGTGTCTGCGCCGTACAGGTGAACAGCGTGTCGATCACCCAACGCGGGTGCGCGCCATACAGGCCGTTCAAGCTGTGCGGTAGCGTGAACACCAGATGCGCGTAGGGCACCGGCAACACCTCGGCCAACCGCCCCTGCAGCCAGGCGTCCTTGGCCCGTGCTCCGCACTGCGGGCAATGCCGGTTGCGGCACGAGTGGTACTGCCAGTGACTGTGGCCACAGGTGTCGCAGGCCAGTTGCTGACCGCCCAGGGCCGCCGTGCGGCAGGCAACGATACCCCGCCAGGCCTTGGCCTGTGCCGTGCTCAGGGTGTGCTGTGCCAGGTACGCCGCGCCATGCTGGCGCAGCGCGTCGGCCAAGCTGGCCATGCGCTGTTTGCCAATCGCTGCGCGACAGCGCTACAACTTGGGCAACCCGGCCAACAGGTCCAGCGGGTCTATGTCCTTGGGCGGGCGAAACTGCGGGCTGATCAGGTGCAGGTAGCGTCCGGTGGTGCTGATGTGGCCGTGGCCCAGCAGCCGGCTGATGGTGTACAGGTCCACTCCACCTTCGAGCAGGTGGGTGGCAAAGCCGTGGCGCAGGGTGTGGGTGCCTCCCATCTTCATGATCCCGGCGCGCTGGCGTGCCCTTTGGTAGGCGCGCTGCACGCTCTCGATGTTTACCGCTCCCGTGCCATGGGCGTTGGCGAACAGCCAACGTCCCGCGTTGCGCTGGGGCGTATAGGTGCGGCAGTAGCGGCGCAGCAACTCCAGCAGGCTGGGGCTCAGAAGGCTGTAGCGGTCAGCGCCTCCCTTGCCCGCGTTGATGCGCACGCACATGCGATCGGCCGCGCTGTCGATGTCGCTCACGCGCAGGGCACACGCCTCGGAAACCCGCAGTCCAGCGGCGTAGATGGTTTGCAGCACCATGCGATGTACCGGGTGCGTGCAGCAGCCAAACAGCCGGGCGATCTCTTCGCGAGCCAGCAGATGGGGTTGCTTCTGCGGCACCCGCGCCATCGGCGGGCGAAGCTCATCGGACTTGCGCCCCAGCACGGTTTCGAACAGGAAGCGGCTCGCGCTGGCCGCGTGGTTTACGCTGCTATAGGACAGTTTGCGATCCTTGACCAGGTGCAGCAGGTACGCCTCCACCTCCTGCGCACTGAGAAGGTCCGGGCTCCTGGTGTAATGGCGCGCCATGCGCGAAATGGCCTCGGTGTAGCACTCCTTGGTGCGCTCGGCCAGTCCGCGCACTGTCATTGCATCCAACATGCGTTGGCGTAAGGGGGTCATGACCAATCTCCTTCAAAGCCGGGGAACATTCCCCAGCCCGAAGGCTTCACCTCAACGACCTGCCACGCAAGCCATCCACAAATGCAAACGCGGTGGCGGTCACGGATGACCAGCCACCGCGTCAGCGGTTTAGTTCAACTCAATATGCAGCGACAGGTTTTTGTCGCCAGAACATCGCGTTTGTCTCCAGAACATCGGCAGACCAAATACGCGCAAAGCCGCTTGCAATATGGCTTGCAGTCGATATACCGGATCACTACTGTCCGGTTAAATGAGCCATGGCAAGCCGAAAAGCAAGCATTGGCGCGGGATTGCGGTCGATTTCATTTGGTGCCGATTTGAATCTTGATTCTCAAAAAGTAGGTAGTTTCTCGGGGTTGACGTCCCCGAGGAGTAGCCGTGAATGTTGGGAAGACCTTGTTTTCGCAGGTCATGGAGTTCGTGCCCTGGACGAGTTTCACGCGCATCGTGCAACGCTACGGCGGGAACTCGGGCGTGCGCACGCTGAGCTGTGCCGAGCAATTGCGTGCAATGGCCTTTGCGCAGCTGACCTGGCGCGAAAGCCTGCGCGACATCGAAGCGAGCCTGGCGGCCAATTCGACCAAGCTGTACGCGATGGGATTTCGCTCTCCGGTCAAGCGTTCCACGCTGGCCGACGCCAACGAGTCGCGCGATTGGCGCATCTGGTCGGACCTGGCGGCCGTGCTGATTCGCCGGGCGCGCAAACTCTACGCAGGCGATTCGCTGGATGTAGGCTTGGACAACACGGTCTACGCGCTGGACTCCAGTACGGTCGATCTGTGTCTGTCCCTGTTCGAGTGGGCGCCGTTTCGTTCGACCAAAGCGGCCGTCAAGCTGCACACGCTGCTGGACCTGCGCGGCTCGATTCCGGCCTTCATCCACATCAGCGACGGCAAGTTGCACGACGTGAACGTGCTCGACATGCTGACATTCGAAGCCGGCGCCTTCTACGTCATGGACCGTGGCTACGTGGACTTCGAACGTTTGTACGCGCTGCATCAGGCGGGAGCGTTCTTCGTCACGCGGGCCAAGTCGCCCTTGGACGCGCGACGCGTGTACTCGGCTCCCACCGAGCGTGCCAGTGGAGTGATCTGCGATCAGCGCGTGATGCTCAACGGCTACTACTCGGCAAGAAAGTACCCCGAGCATCTGCGGCGCATTCGCTTCAAGGACCCCGACACGGGCAAGACGCTGGTCTTCCTG
>JANLPN010000358.1:0-3601 GCA_031367285.1 Betaproteobacteria bacterium
CTGCTGCTGCAGACCGCCATGTCCATCATGGAGATAGCCGTGGCCTGCGGCTTCCAGTCGCCGCCGCATTTCTCCAAGTGTTACCGCAACCTGTTCGGGCATACGCCCAGCGCGGAGCGGCAGAGTAGCCGGCACAACACGATGGTTGTGGCCGTCGGGGAGCGGTGAGATGCCGCGTAACGGACTTCGCGTGTTGATGCAAACCGTACATCCATTGACGCGCATAGTGCCCGCTGAGCGCCCGCTGGGTCGGCGTCGACTGATTCTGGCTGCGGGTTCCGCATTCGCCGCATGTGCCTTTTCCGCGCGCGGACAGTCCGGCGCGCTACGCCGAGTGGCCTTTCTGTCGGGTGGCGCCAGGTCGGACTCGGCGAACTTCTTGGGGTCGTTTCAGCAGAGTCTGCTCGAATTGGGATACCGCGAGGGCGCCAACCTCACCCTGGACCTTCGTTTTGCCGACTATTCGATCGAGCAGGCCCAAAAAATGGCCGCTGAGATCGCCGCGCATAAACCCGCTGTCATCGTTGCCACCGGCGGTGGGATCGCCCCGGCCTGCAGTCTGTCGCCGTCGATACCGGTGGTTTTCCTTCACAGCGGCGACCCTGTTGATGCCGGCTTCGCAGACAGTCTTGCGCGTCCCGGACGCAATGCAACGGGAATATCGCTGCTCGCGCTCGACCTGATCGCCAAACGCTTGGAGTTCCTCAAGCAGATGCAACCGAAATTGCGTCGCGTCGCCTTCCTGGCCAGCCCGGAACATGCCGGCCAGCGGCACGAGCTTGCGGCTTCACGTGCGGCCGCCGATCAGTTCGGGGTTGAGGTGGCCTACCACGAAGCGCGCAATCCCGTTGAACTGGAGTCCGCCCTGGTAGCTGTCGCGGCACAGCGGCCTGATGCAGCGCTGCTGTTCTCGGATGCGCTCATGGTCGGGCAGCGCAAGCCGCTGGCTGACTTCTTTCTCCGGCACGGCATTCCCAGTGCTGCCGGCTGGGCGGGGTTCCCGGAGAGTGGTCACTTGCTGTCCTACGGCCCCGAGCGCCAAGCGTCATGGCGCCGTCTGGCGAACTTCGTCGACCGTATCCTCAAGGGCGCCCGTCCTGCCGATATGCCGATAGAACTGCCCACGGTGATCGAGATGGTCGTGAACCGTCGTACCGCCGCAGCCATGCACCTGACGCTGCCGCCGGCAGTACTGGCGCGCGTGGATCGGGTTATTGAATAAGGAGGGCACTGCAGCCATGCCTATCGACTGGGCGGTTCAGCGAAACACCACGGTCCGCCCGCCGTTCAGGAACACCCGGTGCTCGATATGGAAACGCACCGCGTTGGCCAGCGCCCGGCATTCGGAGTCGCGGCCGGCGGCGGCGAGTTTCTCGGGGGTGTAGGTATGGTCCACGCGCTCGACGATCTGCTCGATGATCGGGCCTTCGTCCAGGTCGGCGGTCACGTAGTGGGCGGTGGCGCCGGTGAGCTTGACGCCGCGTTCATGCGCCTGGTGGTAGGGCTTAGCGCCCTTGAAGCCGGGCAGGAAGGAGTGGTGGATGTTCATGGCGCGCCCGCGCAACTGGCGGCACAGGTCGTTGGACAACACCTGCATGTAACGCGCCAGCACCACCAGCGAGCTGTCGGTTTGCGCCACGATCTCCAGCAGCTTGGCCTCCTGCTCGGGCTTGGTGTCGGGCGTGACCGGCAGGTGGACGAAAGGTATGTTGTGCGCCTCGACCAGCTTGCGCAAATCGGGGTGGTTGGACACCACGGTGGTGACTTCCATCTTGAGTTCACCGGTGCGGTGGCGGTACAGCAGGTCGTCCAGGCAGTGGTCGAATTTGGACACCATGATCAGCACACGCGGCTTCTTGTTGCCGTCGTAGATCGCCCACTCCATCTGCTCGCGGCGGGCCACCTCCTGAAACTGCTCGCGCAGGCCGTCGATGTCCGGCGTCTGGCCAGGTTCACCGAAAAAATTCACGCGCGTAAAAAAGCGGCCACTGATCACGTCGTCGAACTGCTGCATGTCGGTGATGTAGCACTGGCGCGACGCCAGGAAGCCCGAGAGGGCGGCTACCGTTCCGATGCGGCTATCGCAGGTGGCGTTTAGGATGTAGTGCGGTTTGCCTTCCAGTGCTACGGTCATGGTCACGGTTTCCTGTTGGTGCGGATTGGGCGGGGCTGCCCCAGCCAGTCGCGCCAGTGTAGGCATAGGACCTGGGCCCGGTTGTCTGGCGGCGACCGTGAATTCGGCCGCAACGACCCGCCATGCGGCAAACTCATGCGCCGGATGCGACGGCCACATGTCGTATGGCGACAACGCCGGGTCGCTAATCAGTCACCCATCATGGAGGTGGTCCCGTACCATTTTGGTTACGGCATGACAAGCCCTGCGGGCAGTTGTTTGCCTGCACTGAAACTTCGTTTTGCGTGATTGGGCAGCGGCGCCGTCCCCAACCGATCAGGAAATTTGACCATGGCTGAAGAAGAATTTGATGACGACCTGGACTTGAGCACCCTCAACGATGAGGATCTGACGGAGCAGGTGCACGACGACCTGTACAACGGTCTGCGCAACGTAGTCATAGAAGCCACCAACATCCTGCTCGGCCGCGGCTGGTCGGCCGACCGCGTGTTGAACGACGCGCTGGTCGAAGGCATGCGTATCGTGGGTGTCGACTTCCGCGATGGCATCCTGTTCGTGCCCGAGGTGCTGCTGGCCGCCAATGCCATGAAGGGCGGCATGGAAATCCTGCGCCCGCTGCTGGCCGAAACCGGCGTCGAGCCGATCGGCAAGATGGTGATAGGCACGGTCAAGGGCGACATCCACGACATCGGCAAGAATCTGGTCGGCATGATGATGGAAGGTGCCGGTTTCGAGGTGATAGACCTGGGTATCAACAACCCGGTAGACAAATACCTGGCCGCGCTGGAAGAACACAAGCCCGATATCCTGGGCCTGTCGGCACTGCTTACCACCACCATGCCGTACATGAAAGTGGTGATAGACACGCTCAAGGAAAAAGGCCTGCGCGACGACTACATCGTGCTGGTGGGGGGCGCACCGCTGAACGAAGAGTTCGGCAAGGCCGTGGGCGCCGACGCCTACTGCCGCGACGCGGGTATTGCGGTGGAAACCGCCAAGACGCTGATCGCCGCCCGGCGCGCGGCGCGCTAAGAATCACGGGGCACTGGCCATGGGCGCGCACGCGTCAACCCTGGTCATCGCATGCGGGGCCCTGGCGCACGAGATCGTGGCGCTGCGCCGCCTCAACAATTGGCCCCACATGGATGTGCAGTGCCTGCCGGCCGAGTTGCATAACCGGCCCGAAAAGATACCCGGGGCGGTGCGCGACAAGATACGCAAGAACCGCGGCCGTTACGCTTCGATGTTTGTGGCCTATGCCGACTGCGGCACCGGCGGCCTGTTGGACAAAGTGCTGGAAGAAGAAGGCGTGGAGCGTATCCCGGGCGCGCATTGTTATGAGTTCTTTGCCGGCAGCGCAGCGTTTGCCGAGATGGCCGAGGCCGAGCCGGGGACGTTTTACCTGACCGACTTCTTGCTCACCCACTTCGAGCGGCTGATCATCCATGGGCTGGGCATCGATAAACA
>JANLPN010000401.1:0-2664 GCA_031367285.1 Betaproteobacteria bacterium
ACCGCGCCCGAGCGTGGTTTGACCAGGCCCATGATGCTTTTTAGCAGCGTGCTTTTGCCCATGCCGTTGCGCCCCATCAGGCCTATGGTTTCGCCGCGCGCCACGTGGAAGTCGATGCCGCGCAGGATATGGCTGGCACCGTAATAGGTGTTGAGGCCCTTTACGTCGATGAGAGACTCGCTCATATACGCTCCTTCGACAGGAGTTTCCCGCCGACCGGCATCGAGCTCAGGACAAGCGGGAAACGCATCAATGCTCCTCGCCGAGGTACGCCGCCTGCACCTTGGCGTCGGCACGTATATCCGCCGGTGCACCGCTCGCTATGACCTGGCCGTTAACCATCACGGTCAGGTGGTCGGCCAGCGTGAACACGGCGTCCATGTCGTGTTCGACCAGCAGCATGGCATGGTCTTTCTTGAGTCGCAGCAACAAGGCGACCATGTGTTCGGCCTCGGCTACCCCCATGCCGGCCAGCGGCTCGTCCAGCAGCAGCACCTGTGGTTCGGTAGCCAGCGTCATGGCAATTTCAAGCTGGCGCTGTTCGCCGTGGCTGATGGTGGCGGCAATCGCATCACGGCGGTGTGCCAGGCCGGCCAGTTCCAGCGCTGCCGTGCAGCGCCTGCTGGCCGCGATAGATCGGCTGGCCGGCCGCAGCCAGCGCAAGGGGTTCCAGGGTTGCTGCGGGTCCCGCGATTGCGCCGCCAGAAACACGTTGTCCCACACGCTGAATGGCAAAAAGATATTCGTCTTCTGGTAGCTGCGCCCCAGCCCATGGCGCGAGATATGCTCCGGACGCCAGCCGCTGATGTCCTGGCCACCCAGTGTTACCTGGCCGGAACTGGCCGGCAGGTCGCCCGAGAGCAGGTTGGTGAGCGTGGATTTGCCGGCGCCGTTGGGGCCAATGACGGCGTGGATGCAATCCCGCCACAGGTCCACCGACACCTCGTTAACCGCTGCCAGGCCACCAAAACGTTTGGTGAGTTTGCTGGCACTCAGCAGGACTTCAGCCATGGGGATCTGCGCCGCCGCGCTCGCCGCCCGGCCCATCGCCGGCAGGTTTGACAACCTGCCGGGCGGCGGTCAGGCTTTGCACCAGGCCCAACACGCCGCGTGGAGCAAACACCACCACCAGCACCATAAAACCGCCCATCCAGAGTTGCCAGTGTTTGCCCAGATGCACGCCGCCGATCTGGGGCAGGTCCTTGAACAGATACAGCACATATTCAAACGTGAAGGCGCCCACGATGGCACCCGCAAAATTGCCCATGCCGCCCAGGATCACCATCATGATGGCATGCGCGCTCAGGTGAAAACCCATCAGCTCGGGGTTGACGTAGCCGCTTTGCACCCCGGCCAGGTAACCGGCCAGGCCGGCCAGTGCCCCGGCCAGCGTGAAGGCGCATAGCTTGTAGCCAAACGTGCCAAAACCCATTGCGCGCATGCGGTGTTCGTTGACCCGGATACCGGCCAGCGTGCGGCCAAACGGGCTCCACATCAGGCGCCGCAAAAAGCCGTACACCAGCAACACCAGGGCCAGGGTGAAGTAATACATGCTGCTCTTGCGGTCCAGGTCCAGCAGCGTCCAGCCACCCAGCGCCAGCGTGGGTTTGAAGTTGATGTACAGCCCGTCCGAGCCGCCCAGACCCTTGTTGTCGAAGAACAGGTAAAACACCATCTGGGCAAACGCCATCGTGACCATGATGAAGTAGATGCCGTGTGTGCGCACCACGAAAAACCCGATCACCAGCGCTGCCAGGCCGGATGCCGCCACGGCTGCCGGGAGCGTCCACCACAGGCTGGCGGCTTCGTTTTGCGGCATCAGAAAGGCCAGCGTGTAGCCGGCCAGCCCGAAATACGCCGCATGCCCGAGCGACACCAGCCCGGTCAGGCCCAGCAGCAGGTCCAGGCTCATCGCAAAAATCGCCAGGATCATCATGCGGGTGACCATCTGGGTATAGAAATCGGTGCCCACCAGCGGAAAGGCCAGCAGCGCCAGCAGCGCCAGACCCAGCGCGACCCGCACGCCGCCCGGCAGTACCTCCAGGTTGGCTTTGGCCGTGCTCATTGTTTGAACAGGCCTTCGGGCTTCCAGAGCAGCACGGCGGCCATCAGCATGTAGACCAGCATGCCGGCCACCTGGGGCAACAGAACTTTGCCAAAGGTGTCTACCACGCCCACCAGCAGGGCGGCGACCAGGGCGCCGCGCACCGAGCCAATGCCGCCAATTACCACCACCACAAAACACATGATCAGCACTTGCGAGCCCATGTTCGGGTAGACGCTGGAAATAGGCGCGGCAACGATGCCAGCCACCGCCGCCAGGCCCACACCCAAGGCAAACACCACGGCATGGATCAGTTTGATGTTGATGCCCAGCGCCTCGGCCATGTCGCGGTTGAATGCGCCCGCGCGAATCTTCATTCCCAGCCGGGTTTTGGAAATCAGCAGGTACAGGCCCAGTGCCAGCGCGATACACACACCCGACATGAATAAGCGGTACACCGGATAAGACAGGTTGTCGGTCAGCGGGATCGACCCGCCCAGCAGATCCGGAATCTTCACGCCATGCACGTCGTCGCCCCACAGTATGGAACGCATCTCCTCGAACACATAGATCAGCCCGAAGGTGAGCAGCACCTGGTCCAGATGGTCTCGCTGGTAGAA
>JANLPN010000409.1:0-9071 GCA_031367285.1 Betaproteobacteria bacterium
CCTATCGAGGCCAGCTTCTCGTTTTGCACCAGTTGCTCCTGGGCCATCGTCAGCTTGTCGCTGATCGCGGCCTGGGCCTCGAGCAGGGCTTCTTCGGCCAGCTTGCGGCCGGTAATGTTCTGCAGCGTTTCTATCGCGCCAATCATCCGCCCTTGCGTGTCGCGCAAGGGCGCGGCGGTAAAAAACAGCCACAGTCCGCTTTCACCAAAGCTTGGGAAAAAAGCTTCCGCCTCATAGGCTTCCGGAATGATGGGTGAGCGGCGGTACTTGTTGTGGTACAGCGAATCCAGATTGGCGCTCAGGCTGCCGTCCACAATCAGATCGGCCATGACCGGGCGGTCGTGGCCGTAGAAGACTTTTCCCAGAGTCCTGGTCCCTATCACGTCTTCGGCGCGCACGCCCAGTGTGATGGCGCATGCCTTGTTGAAATGCGTCACCAGGTGGTTGGCGTCAATGACAAAGGTCGCTACCGGGCTGCCCTCAAAAAATCCCGAGGCCGACATGGCTGCAATGCCGCCGGGCGGCGGGCTGGCCGCTTCCCGGTTGTAGTCGGAAAATGTTGCGGATGTCGCCATAGGGTCAGTCTCCTTTAAGGTGCCAATACGCTGCAGGCTGCTTCAAACTGGCGCTCGGCGTCCTTGAACGCCGCCAGCTGCATTTTCTCGTCGAGCCCCAGACTCTGCCAGGTGGTCTGCGGCACCGGTTCCGCCTGGTCATCTTCTTCGCTTGAAAACCCCAGCGCATGGGCAGTGGCATCGGCAACGCAAATCAGCTGCGCCATGGCGTCCTCGCCCGGCAATCCGGATGCATGGTGCCGCGCCACGGCCCGCTGCATGGCCTCAGGAAACTTCCAGTGCAGCGCCAATGCCTCACCCACCGCGGTATGGTCCAGCCCCAAAACCGCCTGCTCGGCTTCGACCACCGGAAATTTGTGGGCCGCGCGATGCGCCATCACCGCGCTGTAGTCGCCCGCAAAACGCGTCGCGAGCACCAGCCGTCCAATATCGTGCAACAGGCCGGTCGTGTAAGCTTGGTCTTTGTTGAGCCCCAGGTGCGCGGCCAGTGCTTGGGCACACAACGCGGTCCCAATGGAGTGCCGCCAAAACGCCAGCACGCAAAATGAACCGCTGGCGCCATTGGCGAGATGGCCCATCAGCGCTGCCGTGGTGGCCAGATTGCGAACGCTGCGCAGGCCCAGTACGGAAATTGCCTCGCCCACCGTGTTTACCTGCCGTTGCATGCCGTAAAACGACGAATTGGCCAGCCGCAAGGTCTTGGCCGTCAGCACCTGGTCCAAGGCAATTTTTCGCGCCAGCGTATCGATGTCCACATCGTCCTGCTCCATGCTGGCCAGCAGGTCCAGCACCACAGCCGGCAGCGAAGGCAGGCTGTGGATGGTCTTGAGCACGTCGGCCATCAACAGGGCGGGCATCAGAAAACCCCCGCCGGGGTCAGTGTCACGATCCGGCCGCTGGACGTGGAACGTTCGCCCATTTGCTGCCACTGGACCCGGTAGGCCTGCTTATCGACCCTGGTTAATCCGTACTCACCCTGCGGCGTCATGGCCAGCAAGGCATCGAGTTCGGGCAGTGTCGCGGCGATCTCGCAGCCCAGCAAGGCGCCCGCGTACAGCTCCTGGGCCTTCGTATTGACAAAAGCAATCAGCCCGTCGTCGTCGAGCCCGATCACCGGCACGGGAATACATTGCAGCGCCTCGCGCACCATGTTGAGGCTAATTTCACGGCGCTTTATTTTCCGCTTCTTGCGGTCCAGCACTTCCTGCAATAGCCGGTTGCTGGTGGCCAGCTCCTGGTTTGCGGTGCGAATCTTCAGATTGAGGTTTTCGTTCTCGTCGGCCAGTTCCTTGTGCCGGAACGCCTCCGTAATAAAATTGCGCAACTGGTCGTCGTCCCAGGGTTTGGTCAAGAAGCGGTACACCGAGCCTTCGTTGATGGCGTCCGTCACCGACTGCAGCTCGGTGTAGCCCGACAGCACGATACGCACCGTGTCGGGGTAAAGCGCCTTGGCCTGGCGCAAAAACTCCACCCCGGTCATGCCCGGCATCCGCTGGTCGGACACGATGATGTCCACCGGGTGTTTTGCCAGTTGCTGCAGCCCCTCGATCCCGTTGTCGGCCGTGAGTATCTGGTACCCGTCCCGGCGCAACAGGCGCTTGAGGGACGCCAGCACATTCGGTTCATCGTCTACCAGCAACAGCGTGCGGGTCCTGGTCTGCACCCGGACCAGATGCGCCGGAAGGCGCCGGTCCGCCAGCAGCAGGGCCTGCATCTCGGCCATGGGAATCGCCCTGGAGAAAAAGAAGCCTTGTATTTCGTCGCACATATTGGCGCGCATGAACTCGCACTGCACTTCGGTTTCCACGCCTTCCGCGATCACGCGCAGCCCCAGGCCGTGCGCCATCGATATCACCACCTTGGCGATCACCGCGTCCTGCGAGTTCTTGCTGATGCCTTGTACAAACGACTGGTCGATCTTGACCTTGTCGAACGGAAACTGCTTTAGGTAGCTGAGTGACGAATAACCGGTGCCAAAGTCGTCCAGTGAAAGCTTCAGGCCGATGGCCTTGAGCGAGTTCAGCAGCAGCTCGCTGTGTTTCACGTCTTCCATCAAGGCGCCCTCCGTCACCTCGAGGCAAATCATTCCCGGCTCGATGGAGAACTCCGCAAGCAGGGCTTCGATCTGCGGCAGCAGCGTTGCGTCCCGGAACTGCACCGGCGAAATATTGACCGAAACGGGTGGAATTTCGACTCCCTGGTCCAGCCAGTGGCGCATGTCCTTGCACGCCTGGCGAAACACCCAGGCGCCAATTTCAACGATCAGGCCGGACTGTTCCGCGATCGGGATGAACCGGGACGGCGGCACGGGGCCCAGCTCCGGGTGGTTCCAGCGCAGCAGCGCCTCCATGCCTCCGGTGCGCCCCGTCTGCAAGTCCACGAAAGGCTGGTAGTGCAATTGCATCTGACCCAGCGCTGCAGCCGGGCGCAGGGCAGCAAGCAGGGCCACCCGCGCGAGCGAACTCTCAAGCATCTCGGCGCTGTAAAGCCGGTACTTGCCGCCACCAAGCTGCTTTGCCTGGTGCATTGCGACCTGGGCGGACTTGAAAAGTGTTTCAAAGTCCTGTCCATCGCAGTTGTACATCGCAACACCGATGGAGGCCGTGACATTGACTTCGCTGTTATGGATCCAGTAAGGCTGGGACACGATCCGGGTCAGGCGGCCGGCCAGATCGACGGCATCGTCGGACGTGTCGGCTCGCAACAGCGCTACAAACTCGTCGCCGCCGATACGTGCCACTGTGTCACGCTCTTCCAGCGCTTCACTGACGCGCAGCGCGAACTGTTTCAGCACCTCGTCCCCGACGGTGTGCCCCTGCGTGTCGTTGATGGTCTTGAAATGGTCCACGCCCAGCACCATCATTGCGAGCGGGTGGCCCCCGGTCCGGGCAGCGTCCATATCACGCGTACAGCGGTCGGCCAGGAGCTTGCGGTTGGGCAGGCCCGTGAGCGCATCGAAATGCGACAGCCAGTTGATGCGCTCGTTGGCGGCCTTCTGTTCGCTGACGTCGTTGAACATACTGACATAGTTGCAATCCTCGCCCCGAGCGTTACGCAGCACGCTGACGGTCAGCCACAACGGGTACTGCGTTCCATCCTTGCGCTGGTTCCAGATTTCGCCTTGCCATTCGCCCTGCGAACTGATTGCCTCGGCCATGGCCCGGTGGAACGCTTCGTCGTGGCGTTGGGACGCCAGGAATTGCCGCGGGTTCTTGCCCAGCACTTCGCCCTCGCTGTAGCCTGACATGTCGGAAAATGCCTGGTTCACCATGACAATTTGGTGTTGCTGGTTGGTCACCATGACGCCGTCGCGGGCCTGTGCACAAACCCTGGCCGCAAGCTGGACCTGGGTCTGCAGCGCCTTGCCCTCGGTAACATCGCGCAGAACGCCGACAAAGTGGGACAAAGCCCCGCCGGGGCCGAAAACCGGATTGACGGACAGTTCGTTCCAAAATGTCGTGCCGTCTTTGCGGTAGTTCAACAATTCGCCGACGAACGGCAGCTCGCCGGCCAGTGCGCTGCGTAGTTCCTGCACCGTTCCGGCGCTGGTTTGGGCCCCTTGCAACATGGCACAAGACCGGCCCACAAGCTCGGCCTGCGAGTAGCCGGTGATGGCTTCGAACGCCGGATTGACCGACAGGGTAAGCCGGTCGGGCCCGGCGATGAGCACGCCCTGGGAGATGGATGCCATGGCGAGCTGGCTGATTCGCGAGGCCTCCACGGCCTGACTGCGTTCGGTAATATCGACAAACGAATGCAGCTGATAAGCGGTACCGTTCAGCGACACCTGGCAGCTTGACGCTATCACCAGCTTTTGCGACCCGTCCTTGCACCGCATCAGCAAGTCAATTTCTTCGGCCATGCCATCTGTCTTGAGCGCCGCCAGAAATACGGCGGCCTGGCGCGCATCGGCGTACAGGCCGAGCTCACCCAGCGGGCATCCCTCCAGTTCGGCTTTGGTGTAACCGAGCAACTGAGCGCACTTGTCGTTGACGTTGGCAATTGTCGAAAACGGCAACTGCAGCATTTGGGCCACCGGGCTGGTCTCGAACATCATTCGCCAGGCCAGCTCGCTTTCCCAAAGGCGCTGTTCGGCGCGTTGGCTGTCGGTAACGTCGATCAGCATGTTGACCGCCCCCACCAGAACGCCCGCGTTGTCGAACAGCGCCCGTGGGTGAGGTTGTATGTGGACCCTGGTGTGGTCAGGCCGCTCAACCACGATCTCGGCGCCAACGACCGCGTGGCCTTGTTGCATCGTCACCGCCATCGGGCACTCGTCCAGCGCCATGGGCCTCCCATCCGGGTGGTAAATCTTCCACGAGCCGCACCACAGGTCTTTGCCGATTTCCGGCTCGCGGCCCCACAACTCGGCTGCGGCCTGGTTGTACAGGGTTACCCGGCCCTGCGCGTCGCAGGTATAGATGGCGGCCGGCAATGCGTCCAGCACTTGTTGGCTGGAAAAATCCCTGTCAACAACACGCAAGGCCACGCTGCCGGTGGTGGCCTTGCCGGCCGCTTTCCGCCGTTTACCCGGCAGCACAAGGTTTTCCGTGTAAGGCCGACTGCTTCTGAGCATTTTTGTTTTTCCCTTTCGCGCCATATTCAGAAGTCGGCGTTACCGGGTTTAGCCGCGACCATTTTTTCGATAATTGGCGGCAATTCGTCCACGAAATCGGCTTTCCCCACAAAACTCGTGGCGCCGAGTTCCAGCGCGGCAGCCCGGTACAAGGGACTGTTATGCATGGACAGAAAAATAATTTTTGGTGCAAGCGGCCAGGACAACATGCGCCGTGCGACGTCGAGGCCGTTGATTTGGGGCATGTTGATGTCCAGCAGCACCAGATCGGGCTGGAGTTGCCGCGCCTTCACCAAGGCCTCGTGCCCGTCGTAGGCCTCTCCGATTACTTCTGCCCCGGGCATGGCCCCGAGGAATTGCCGCACTGCGGCCACAAAGGTCCGGTTGTCATCCACGAGCAGAATTTTGATGGTCACGTCAGGCCTCGGGAGATGGTGGGATGCAGCCCGAACCAGGGTTTTCCGGCTGCGGTCATGCTGGCTATCGGGGATGTGCATCATGAGACAGACTGTAGGTGCTGCCTCACGGCAACGTAATCGGGCCGACACCCTAATTGACCTCGGGAAACACCTGAATAGCAGATGTCTTGGCCGGTTCTTTCGCGCTTATGCGCCGGCGGGGATTTGCGCGGTCAGCAAGGCGTTGAGGGGCTCCGGGCGGTGTACCAGGAAGCCCTGCGCAAAATCGATTCCAATGGCCCGCAGTTTGTCCAGCACGGCGGGTTGGTCAACGAACTCGGCCACTGTCTTTACGCCCACTACCCGCGCGACGTCGGCAAAGCAGCGCACCGCGGCTTCGTCCAATGGGTCGGTCACCAGATCGCGGATGAACTGCCCGTCGATCTTCAGGTAATCGACCGGCAAGGTTTTCAGGTAGCCAAATGACGACGCGCCGGCGCCGAAGTCATCGAGCGCCACGCGCACGCCCACCGCCCGCACCTGTTCGATGAACAGCGCCGCGTCGGCCAGGTTGGTAACCGCGGCAGTCTCCGTGATTTCAAGGCACAGACTGCGGCAAACTTCGGGGCCGGCATCGGAAAGTACTTCTACGGCCCAGCGATGGAAGGCCCGGTCGCCGACCGACTGCCCGGATAGATTCACGCTCAGGGTCTCGATACCTTCCAGCGACGGCACCGCCTTCATCCAGCCGATTGCTCGCTTGAGCACCCAGCGGTCAATACGCGACGCCAGGTGGAAACGTTCGGCGGCCGGCAAAAAGGCACCAGGCGGCACCAGTGAGCCATCCGCTTGTGCCATGCGCAGCAGCACTTCGGCATGCAGGCCGCGCGACGCGTCGCCCAATGGCACGATGCGTTGGGCAAAGAGCACAAAGCGGTCTTCGTCAAGCGCCTGTTCGATGCGGGTGGTCCACTGCATTTCCCCGTGCCGCGCACGCATCGCCAGATCAGTGTCGAACCAGGCATGTACACGGTTGCGCCCCGCCTCCTTGGCCGCGTAGCACGACGTGTCGGCCGCCTGCAAGATAGCCTCGGTCATGGCCCAGCGCTTGTCGACCGGTACCAGACCGATGCTGGTGCCAATACGGAAACGCCGGCCATCGTGGATGAAGCGGAAGTCGTCCATGCGGTCGCAGATCTGCTGCGCCACGCGTTGCGCCTGCTCGGTGGTGCAGTGTTCCAGAATGATGCCGAACTCGTCGCCACCCAGGCGCGCCAGCGTGTCGCGGTCGCGCACCGTGGCCGACAGCAATTTGGCCATCTGTTGCAACAGCTCGTCGCCCACCGCATGCCCGCAGGCATCGTTGACCAGTTTGAACTGGTCGAGGTCGATATACATCAGGGCGTGCGCGCTGTCATCCTCGTGCGCCTTCTGCAAGGTGCGGCGCAGCCGGGCTTCGAACTCGGCGCGGTTGACGAGCCCGGTCAGCGCATCGTGCGTGGCCCGGAAACTCATCTCGCCCGACAGCCTGCGTTGCTCGGTGACGTCGTGAAACACGAGTACGGCGCCCAGCACTTCGCCCCTGTCGTTGCGGATCGGGGCCGCGGAATCTTCAATGCCAAACTCGTCGCCATCGCGGGAAATCAGCACGGTGTGTTTGGCCAGCCCCACCACTTTGGCCTGGGACAGGCAGCTGTCCACCGGGCTTTCGGTGGGCTGGCGGGTCTCCGCATGAACGATATGGAATACCTGCTTCAAGGGCCGTCCCCGGGCCTCCTCCGTGGGCCAGCCAGTCATGCGTTCGGCCACCGGATTGAGCCAGACGATATGCCCTTTGCCGTCCGTCGTGATCACGGCGTCGCCGATGGACTGCAGGGTGACGCGCAGCAACTCGTGCTGCTCGGCCAGGTCGTCCGTCAGCCGCCGCCGCTCGGTCACGTCCTGGAACGCGCCGACCAGCCGCACCGCGACGCCGTCCGCGAATTCCACCGACCCTACTGCCCGCACCCAGATCGGACTACCATCAGCCCGAATCAGCCGCAACTCCAGGTCCCAGCCCAGGCCTTCGGCAATACCGCGCTCCACCGCGCCCTGGATCACGGGTCGCGCCTCGGGCGCATAAAAGTTGATCGCTTGCTCCAGAGACGGCTGGTGGCCGTTCTCCACGCCATGGATACGGCAGGTTTCGTCGGACCAGAAAATTTTGCCTGCCAGCAGATCGACCTCCCAGCCACCGACGCCGGCCAGCTTGCCGGTGCGGTCCAGGAAGATCTCGCTCTTGCGCAAGCGCTTTTCGCTGGTTGCCAGGCGCTCCTGCGCCTCGTGTTGCTCGGTCACGTCCTGCACCGATCCGATGCAGCCAATGACGGTATCGTCCGGCCCGATAACCGCAATCGCACGGCCGTGCAGCCGGCGGGGAACGCCGTCCGGCCGAACGATGGAAAACTCCAGCTCAATTTCCTGGCGCTGCGAAGTGACGCGTTGCCAGTCCTTGAGCAGCCTGTCCCGGTCCAGCGGTTCCAGCGCCTTGGCCCATCCGTATTGCAGGCTCTGCGCCAGTGTCAGCCCGTAGATGTCCTGCCAGCGCCGGTTGGTGTAGCTACAGGCGCCCTGGGCGTTGGTGTGGAAGACGCCGTGTGGAGACCCGTCGCTGAGGGCCCGGAACCAGGCCTCGCCAGCGGCCAGGTCGCGTGCTGCGCGCTGGGCAATCATGGTCGCATGGCGCCCTTCCATGGCACTTCCCGCAACCAGCGCTAGGCAGGCAAGTGTTTCGCGCTGCATTTCGCTCAGGCGGCGGGGTTGCCTGTCAATCACACACAAGGTGCCCACCCGGCTGCCGTCGCCCAGGCGCACCGGCGCACCGGCATAGAAGCGGATGTCCGGCTGGCCGCTCACCAGCGGGTTGTCGGCAAACCGGGGGTCTTGCGCGGCATCGGGCACTTCAAACAGCCCATCGGCCAGGATGGCATGCGCACAAAAAGCGATATCGCGTGGCGTTTCCGATACGCCGGGCAAACCGACGTTGGCCTTGAACCACTGGCGCCCGGCGTCAACCAGGCTGATCAGCGATATCGGCACACCGCATACCAGTGAAGCGGCACGCACCAGCGCATCGAACTCGACCTCGGGCGCGCTGTCAAGTATGTCCAGTGCACGCAGCGCTGCAAGGCGTGTACGTTCAGACTCGGGAAGTGGCGCGGACAGCATCTGGCTTTACCTCGGCGTGCTATATCAGGCAGATTGTGGGGCCAACAGCTCTTGCGTGGCCTACGGCCAACACCTGAGTGGGGTGCGAAAAACACCTGACCGGGTTTGTACTGCGCCCCCCGCGTGCAAGTGACAGATCAGTTTTCCGGGGAAATCAGGCCGATGCGCATCGCATAACGCACCAGGCCGGCCACCTCATGGATGTCGAGCTGTTTCATAAGCTGGGTGCGATGGGTCTCCACGGTTTTCACCGAGAGATCGAGCCGGCGCGCGATCTCCTTGGTGCTGTGGCCTTCGGCGATGAGCTGCAGCACC
>JANLPN010000291.1:0-2566 GCA_031367285.1 Betaproteobacteria bacterium
AAAGTCACGCGCATACCCTCGCGCGGGCTGTAACAGACCAGCGAATAAGTCAGTAGCTGGCCGGTGCGGTAACGCACGTTGAGCGACATCTGGTCCGGGATGGAAATCCCCTCGCGGAACACGTTTTGGTCGCGCAGGTAGCCGGAGTCCGCCTCACCGCCCAGGTACAGCCTGCGAAACGATTCGCTCTCGGTCAGGTCCAGGCAAAACGGGTCGTCCTTCGCTTCGGGCTCGCCGGTGTAACGCGCGTACCGGGTGAGCTTTTCATCGCCACGGCTTATAGCATTCTCTTTGCCATAAAAAACCAGGTCGCCATAGGCGAAGACCTGTTGCGGTATCGCGTCCAACCACCAGTTCACCAGGTCGAAGTGGTGCGTGCTTTTATGCACCAGCAAAGTCCCCGAGTTCTCGATCTGCGCATGCCAGCGCCGGAAGTAATCGGCGCCATGGTTGGTGTCGAGCAGATACTCCATGTTCACCGAGTGGATCCTGCCGACCGTGCCACTGGCAATCAGCTCCTTGACCCGGCTGCGAAACGGTGCCCAGCGGTAGTTGAAAGCCACCCGTACGCGCCGCCCGGTGGCCTTGACCGCGTCCAGTATGGCGCGGCACTTTTGTGCATCGGTGGTCATCGGCTTCTCGGTAATCACGTCACAGCCGGCATACAAGGCACGCACGATAAAGTCGTGGTGGGTCGAGTCCTTGGTGCAGACAAACACCTCGTCGGGTTGGTGCTCGCGCAGCATGTCGTCAAAGCGGTCCGCGGTGTAGGTTGGAACGGCGTGGTAGGCACAGTCGCGCACCAGCAACTCGTTGTAGTAGGCCATGCGTGCCGGGCTCATGTCGCACAGGGCAAGCAGCTCGTTCCGGTCGCTGTAGGTGGTGACCAGCGGCTCTATGAAACTCAGGGCACGACCACCGGTGCCAACAAATACATGGCGTTTTTTGGGCATAAAAGTCCACTTATTTCACTAATTGGTGAATAATATCCCTTTTTCATTGGGTGCTGCTGCCACGGTGTTGCGACGCCGTTGGAGCTCACGTTTGCCAACTCCGAAGAACCGCGCCTGATTCCATGGCCACTTCAAAAATCAAAGCCGCCGAGCCGCGTTCGCGCGATGCCGACCGCTCCCAGCTGGCGATACTGGCTGCCGCGCGCGACGAGTTTGCGCGCCATGGCCTGGCGGGTGCCCGTGTTGACCGTATTGCCACCGATGCAAAACTCAACAAGCGCCTGATCTACTATTACTTCACCAGCAAGGACGACCTGTTTCAGGCGGTTCTGGAAGGGACCTACGCGGACATCCGGGACGCCGAAAAAAAACTGCACTTGACCGACCTGGAGCCGGCCCAGGCGATCCGCCGCCTGACCGAATTCACTTGGGAGTACTACATTGCGCATCCCGAATTCATCACCCTGCTGAACAGCGAAAACCTCCATCAGGCCCGGCATTTGAAGGGCTCCGACCGTATCCGCGAAATGAACTCCCCGCTGATCCAGACGCTCGGCGACATCCTGGAGCGTGGCCGGCGTGACGGCGTATTCCGGGGCGGCATTGATCCAGTGCAGCTGTATGTGTCCATTGCCAGCCTGGCCTACTTCTACCTCTCCAACAGCCACACGCTGTCAGCGGTATTCGGGCGCAACCTAAAAACCAACAAGGCGCATAACGAACGCCTGTCGCATATCTGTGACGTCATCCTAGGGTATGTACTGAGGGACTGAGGGCCAATGCCTATTTACAAAGCAAAAGGCGCATTTTTATAATTCACCCTTCAGTGAATTGCCAGTGCTTACCCGTCATATTCCAGGAACAGCGGTCATGAAACTTGTTACCCGTCGCCAATTTGTTGCCACGGCCGGTGCAGCCTCCGCTGCGCTGGGTCTTGGTTCTTCCCTGAGCCAGGCACAGTCCGCGGCGCGCCTGCGCTGCTTCTGGTGGGGCAATCCGGACCGCGACAAGCGCACCAAGGCCTTGCTCGACGTGTACTCCAAGAAGACCGGCCTGGAGGTCGGTGCGGAGTCGCTGGGTTGGGGTGACTACTGGACCAAGCTGGCCACCCAGACGGCTGGCGGGAACCCACCCGACCTGATCCAGATGGACTACCGCTACCTGTTCGAGTACGCGCGCCGCAACACGCTGCTGCCGCTGGACAAGTTGCTTCCCTTGCCCGATTTCAGCCCCGGCGACCGCAACGGCGGCAAGGTGGACGGCAAGCTGTACGGTGTCAACCTGGGTTCCAACTCCAAGGCCATGGTGTACGACACGGCCATGCTGGCCAAGGTGGGCATCAAGACCGTAGACCCGAAGTGGACCTGGGCCGACTTCGGCAAGGTCGCGGGCGAAATCTCCAAGGTCAACCCCGGCAAGTACTGGGGCGGCGGCGACAACAGCCGCTGGGAGCAGGGCCTGGAGCAATGGCTCAATTCCCAGGGCAAGTCGCTTTACAACGCCGACGGCCAGGCGGCCTTCACCAAGGACGACGTGGCGGCCTGGTTCGACCTGTGGGACAAGCTGCGCAAGGCGGGTGCCGTGCCACCGGCCGAGGTCGGCGCGGGCAATAC
>JANLPN010000426.1:0-3061 GCA_031367285.1 Betaproteobacteria bacterium
CTTTCTCGCTCATGTTGTCCAAGATGGACAAGCCAGGCATCGACCAGCGCGTGGCCCGGGTTTCCGACATCCTGGGCCTGAACGACTTGCTCGGCCGCTTGCCACGGCAACTCTCGGGCGGCCAGCGCCAGCGCGTGGCCATGGGCCGCGCCATCGTGCGCGACCCCAAGGTGTTCCTGTTCGACGAGCCGCTGTCCAACCTGGACGCCAAGCTGCGGGTGGCGATGCGCGCCGAGATCAAGGCCTTGCACCAGCGCCTGAAGACCACCACGGTGTATGTCACGCACGACCAGATCGAAGCCATGACCATGGCCGACCGCATCGTGGTGATGCACGACGGCATCATCGAGCAGATCGGCACGCCGCTGGAGTTGTTCGACCGCCCGGGCAATCTGTTTGTTGCGCAGTTCATCGGCTCGCCGTCGATGAATGTGTTCAGCGGCAGCTTGCGCCAGAGCGCGGGACAAGCCTCGGTGGAGGGCCAGGGCCACCAATGGCCGGTGGGCAAGGTCGGCTCGGGCAAGGAAGGGCAGGCGGTGCATTACGGCATCCGCCCGGGCGATATCGGTATCACCGACGCGTCGTCCGGCATTCCGGCGAAGGTGATCGTGGTGGAGCCCACCGGCGCCGAGACCGAATTGCTGCTGCAGGTTGGCGATGCGAAATTCGTGGTGGTGCTGCATGGCCGTACCACCGCCAAGCCGGACGACATGGTGGGCTTGCAAATAGATGCCGCCAAGGCGCATCTGTTCGATCAAGGCAGTGGCAAGCGCTTGGACTGACGCGCTTGCACGTGCTACGAAGCGTCCACGGCGTCTCGTTCGCTTTATCCATTTGAGCGGGTATGCACGGACATCTTTTGCTGGTTGTGATGGGCGTTTCGGGGTGTGGCAAGAGCACCGTCGGCGCGCAGCTCGCGGCGGCCCGGGGACTGGAGTTTCTGGAAGGCGACTCGCTGCATTCGCAACGCAATATCGCGCGTATGGCGTCCGGCGTGGCCCTCACCGACGAGGACCGGCAGGAGTGGCTGGAACTGCTGTCGGGCCGCCTCGCGCGAGCCCAACGAGACCAACAGGGCTTGGTGGTGTCGTGCTCCGCACTCAAGCGCGCGTACCGCGACATCCTGCGCCGAGGTGCGCCTGGGCTGGTGTTGGTGCATTTGACCGGCAACCCGGCCATGTTGGCCCGACGTGCCGCGCAGCGCCCGGGCCACTATATGCCGGCATCCCTGCTGGCCAGTCAACTCGAAGCACTGGAGATTCCGGGCCAGGATGAACAGGCCTTGACGTTCGATGTGGCGCATCCCCCCGAAGTCATCGTGCAAGCGGTGGTGGCTGCACTGGCGCACGAGCCGTAACCGGCAACGCCACCGCGAACGGTCACTTTTATATTTTTCAAATCGACCTCCATATCCTGAAAGACACCATGTCCCCATTCACCAAAGTCATTCTTTTCACCGACACCGATGGCCGGGCGAAATTTCGCGAAGAAGAGCTCGCGCTGACCGAAGGTTCTCCACAGTCGATGTTGTCCCCGCTGTTGGCTTCCGGCGGATACCAGCTACGCCATAGCCCGGTCGGATTTCGCAGCCAGTTCCATTGCACCGGAACGCCGCAATGGGTGTTCATTCTGGGTGGGCAGATGGAAATCGGTCTGCAGGGCGGCGCATCGCGTGTGTTCCGGGCGGGCGAGCATTTCTATTCGGCCGATGTGTTGCCCACCGGCGCCACGTTCGACCCGCAAGTACATGGCCACTGGAGCCGCCAGGTTGGACCCGACCCACTCGTTACCCTGTTCGTTCGCGGCTGAAAAGGAGAAACACCATGCCCAGCATATTCACCCCGGACCAACGCGCGGCGTACGAACGCGATGGCTACGTCATGATTCGCGGATTGTTCGACGCCGAAGAGACCGGCCTGATGCGCAGCGCCATCGAACAGGACCCGCAGTTGCGCGACAGCCTGTACGAGCGCAAGGACGCCGAGGGCAAGTCCACCCGCATGGCGCTGTGGAACCACCCAGGCGACAGTGTCTACGGACTCGCCGCGCGCTCGCACCGCGTGGTGGACACCCTCGAAGACATGCTGGGCGGCGAGGTCTACCACTACCACTCCAAGTTGACCGCCAAGGAAGCCCATGACGGCGGCGCCTGGGAGTGGCACCAGGACTACGGTTACTGGTACCACAACGGCTGCATGTATCCGTACATGGGCAGCGTGATGGTGGCGCTGGACCGGGCCACGCGTGAGAACGGCTGTCTGCAGGTATTGCGCGGCTCTCACCTCGCGGGGCGCGTGAACCATGGCGTGTTGCCGGGCGAGCAGATTGGCGCGGACACGAAGCGGGTCGATCGGATGATCGAGACCATGGACCTGGTGTATGCGGAAATGGAGCCGGGTGACGGGCTTTTCTTCCACGCCAATGTGATGCACCGCTCGGACCAGAACCGCTCGCCCCACCGGCGCTGGACCGTGTTGTTCTGTTTTAACGCGGCGCGTAACGACCCTTTCCTACAACACCAGCATCCGGGTTACACGCCATTGGTCAAGGTGCCGGACAGCGCGGTCAAGGCGGCGGGTGTGAAGCTTTCCGCGCCGGGTGCGGAGCAGTTCCGCAACGCAGCTATAAGGCCGGCCGAACTGGCCGGCAAAGCGGGCTGAAGCATGGCGCACCTCAACAGGGGCGAAATCAAGCAGTACCGGGATCGGGGTTACCTGATTCCCGAGTTTCGTTTGGCCGAGGGCAAGGTCGACCGCCTGCGGCAGTCGCTCGAGCGCCTGATTCTCGACAACCCCGATGTGCGTCCCGAAAAACTCGTGAGCGCCCACGTGGTCGGAGCCCATGGCGGCAAGAATACTGAGGGCGTGCGGGGTCACCAGGACTTCCTCGACCTGGCCATGGACCGCGACATCCTGGACCTGGTCGAGCAGGTTATTGGCCCGGACATCATCCTGTGGGGCTGCCACGTGTTCTGCAAACCGGCCGGCGACGGCATGGAAACACCCTGGCACCAGGACGGCCAATACTGGCCGATACGCCCGCTGGCCAACTGCACCGTGTG
>JANLPN010000437.1:0-3400 GCA_031367285.1 Betaproteobacteria bacterium
GCCCTGTGGCTGGCACCGGGCGCCGACCCGGCCCAGGTACAACAGGGGATACGCGATACGGCTGGGCAGCATGGCGATGCAAGCCTGCTGGAGTTCGCCAGTGTGGGCGATATCCGCGCCTTGTCCCTGAAGATTTTCGACCGCAGCTTCGCCGTCACCTACTGGCTGCAAGCGGTGGCGATTGCCATAGGCCTGTTTGGCGTGGCGGCCAATTTCAGCGCCCAGGTGCTGGCCCGGCGCAAGGAGTTCGGCCTGCTGGCGCACCTGGGGCTGACCCGCAGGCAAATCCTGACGCTGGTGGCCGCCGAAGGCCTGGCCTGGACGGCAGTGGGCGCTTTGGCGGGGCTGGCACTTGGCCTGGGCGTGAGTGTGATCCTGGTACACATCGTCAACCCGCAAAGTTTCCACTGGACCATGGACTTGATGCTGCCCTGGGCGCGGCTGGCCGGCCTGTGTATCGCGATGGTGCTGGCCGGCACAGCCACCGCCTGGCTGGCAGCACGCGCCGCCGCCGGAGCCGATGCGGTGCTGGCGGTGAAGGAGGACTGGTAACAGGCGCGCAGGCCGCGCCGCGGAAGCGCTTGCCCACGGGCTCAGCCTGCTCAGCTTGTAATTGCCACCAGCACACTGCAATGCGCATGTTCGATCAAGGCACTGGAGCTGGAGCCGCGCCACCAGCGGGCGGCCCAGCCTTCCAGGTGTTTGTGGCCCACCACAATCAGGTCGGCGTCGATCTTGCGCGCGTAGTTGGTAATTTCACTCACGGTGTCACCCACCAGCACCTCCCCTTTGGCCGAGTGGCCGGCGTTGGACAACACGAGCAAACCCTGGTCGAGGATGGTTTTGTAGTTCTGCTTTTCACGCTCGGTGATCTTGGGGTCGTAAAACCCGCCCTCGGCACCGATAAAGTCGATGTGGTGGGGCATAACCGCCACCAGCGCCAGCGTGGCACCCGTCCACTGCACGATGTCCGTACAGTCCAGCAAGGCTTTCTGCCCGGATTCCGACCCGTCGTACGCCAGCAAGACCCGTTTGTACATGATGCACCTCCAGTGAATGGACTTCGATTACCGCAACGCAAATTGAGGATAGTCGTTCCACCGGCGCTGCGCAACTGCGCGATACGCAGCAGGCACCGGGCGGCCACGCCTTCCCATTCCAGTTGGCTGCGGTCGGCCGCGCAGGGTCCTCACTTCTCGATCGCCAGCAGTTCCACCTCAAAGGTCAAGGTCGCATTCGGTGGCACTGCGCCACCCGCACCACGGTCTCCATAGGCCGTGGCAGGTGGGCATGTGAGTGTGGCCGTACCACCCACTTTGATCTTCTGCAAGGCTTCCGTCCAGCACGGCACCACCCGTCCCAGCGGAAAAGTGGCCGGCGCATTGCGTTTGTAAGAGCTGTCGAACTCCCGTCCGTCCGCCAGGGTGCCGCGGTAGTGCACCTTGACCGTATCACTTGCCTTGGGGCTGGCACCCGTGCCGGGACGGGTATGCACGATTTTTACGCCCGAAGGCAGGGTCTCCGTGACAGGAGGAGTGGCGCTGAAGGCGGATGAGGCAAAAGCGACCAGGGCGGAAGCGGCGATAGACGTAGTTGACAATTTCATGCTGCAAGGTTGTGCCCGGTTGGGAGAAAAACGGCGAAATAGCCGGTGGGGAGTTTAAGCCGAAGGCATGCGCCGGCCGCAAGCGCGGGGCCTTCGGGTAAGACATGACTGACACGTCTTGTTGCCATGGTCTTATGGTTTGCCGTAATGGATGGCGTTATCTTCGTTGCATGCCAAGCACCACCACGAATCGAGCCACACCATGAACGGCGCCACAAGCGGTATGCTGTTGCCCGGCGCCATCATGGCGCTGGCCCTGATGTGTTTTCTCACCATCACTGCCAACAGTTCCAGCGCGGCCGGTACAGGCATCTACGAAGTAGAAGCCTCCAACCTGGCCTATTCGGAATTGCTCGGTACCGACCCGGCCGCCAGTAAAAAGCTGTTTGATCCGCGTGAAGGCCGTTAACCCAGCCGGCGCTCCGGCCTGCGGCGCCCGCTCACGGTGCGCCCGCGCAGAAAACTCCGGATGGCGGCCGGAATATTTGTAACTGTCCAGCAGTCCCTTGAGCGCTCCGTCGTTTAAGGCAATCCAGCGCCTGACTTCTGGCCTGTCCGTGGCATAAACCCAGCCCTTGGGGTCGGATTGCGGCAAGGCACAGGCCGCGGCACGGCGCGGGGCAACCGGGGTCAGTACATTCTCTTGCGCGCCCCAAGCAGCCGCGCGGAGGCCAGCGTGGCCACTGCCGACAACGCAACACAGGCCCAGATCACCGTGCCGTAGCTGCCGGTTTTGTCGAACACGGCGCCGGCCACTACCGGGCCGAGCAGGTTGCCCAGGGCGGCACCGCTGTACAGGGTGCCGATGATGCTGGATACGGCGCGGGCGCCGAACAAGTCCATACACAGCGCCGGCAACAAGGACACGATGCCGCCGTAACTGAGGCCGAACCACAATGCAAACACGGCCAGCGCCGGGTAAGCGCCGGCCGCGTTCCACAGCAGATAAGACGCACCCATGGACAGTTGCATCAGCACCAGGGTCAGGCCGCGGCCGATACGGTCGGCCAAGGCACCAATGGCAAAACGGCCTGCCAGGCTGCCTATGCCTATCAGCCCGACCAAACCCACGGCGCGCGCCTCGGTGATGCCCAGATCGCGCGCCGCGGCGGACGCATGGGCAAACGGGATGAACATGGTGGGTGCGGCGGCTACGGCCGACAGGTAGAGCCACCAGAAGCTGCTGCTTTGCAAGGCCTGGCGCAGAGTGGCACCGGGTGCGGCTCCAGCCGCCGAGGCACTGGCCGCCGGAGCGCGTTGGAGCAACATGGCCGCAGCCAGACCGGCCACCAGGGCGCCCAGCGCCAGCACCCGCAAGGCGTCACGCCAATGCAACCAGGTTATGGCATGGGTGGCCAGCAGCGGAATGACCAGGGTGCCCGCACCGATACCGGCGCTCGCAATACCCGCGGCGAGGCCGCGCCGGTGCGTGAACCAGGGCTGGACGCAGGCAATCGCAGGCGTGTAGACCAGCGCAATACCGACACCGATGCCAATTCCCCAGCTCAGGGTCACCATGGCCATGGAATGCGCCAGGCTGGTGGCCAACAAGGCGGCTGCGATACACACCATGCCGGCGCAACACACCACACGCGGGCCAAAACGGTCGGCCAGGATACCCGCGCCAACACCCAGCACAAAATAGATCAGCCCGCACAAGCCGAACACCAGCGCCACGTCGGCGCGTTGTGCGGCAAACTCGGCCGCAAAAGATTCGAAGAATGCAGCGAAAGAATACGAAACGCCAAAAATGACGGCCATGCTGAAGAAAGCTCCCCACACCACAACCCAGGC
>JANLPN010000461.1:0-2160 GCA_031367285.1 Betaproteobacteria bacterium
CTTTCTCCATGTCGCCGCGTTCGGTATGCCGGCTGATGCCGCCGCTGGCCACACGCGAGTTCTTCAGCGCCAGGCCGCCAAACGCGAGTACCACGTCGGTGTGTTCCACGATCTGGTCCCAGGTCACCGCGCGCCGCGCTATCTGGTCCAGGCTGCCCAGGATGTGCGGCAGCAGCACTTCCGACGCTCCGGCGCTGTAGCTGTTGACCGAGCGCACGTAGCCGCCCAACGTGGTGTTCAGGAAGCGGTGTAGCTGGCTTTGTGCATGGTGAAAGCGCCCGGCGCTGGCCCAGCCATACGAGCCGCCAAACACGGCCTCCAAGCCGTGTTGTTCCTTCACGCGGCGCAACTCGGCGGCAACCCGATCCAGCACTTCGTTCCACGGCAGGGCCACAAAGTCGTCGTCGCCACGCCGTGTATCGGGCCCGGGCCCGCGCTCCAACCAGCCACGACGCACCATCGGTGTGGTAACCCGCGCGCGGTGGTGCAGGGCACCGGCAAAGTTGTCTATCAGCTGGTTCGGGTCCGGGTCACGCGGGTGGGGCTGCACAGTCAGCTTGCTGTCGTGCCAGGCGGCGGAGAAAACGCCCCAATGCGAGCTGTGTGGACGCAGGGTCGGCACCGGGGGCGGCACGGCCATCGGGGGGATAGTCATTTGTGGGCCCGCAATGCAGAACGGTAGGCCACTATGCGTGCCTGCAGGCCAGGCCGGGCCGCGGATGCGACCAGGCGGGCCAGGTCGGCGGCATCGTCTGCCTCGGTGCGTGGTTGCAGGGCGGCCAGCACCTGGGTCTGGGTGATGCTGTCGAGCCGCTGCACGGATTTGGCCAGGGTTTGCTCCAGGTCGGTGGGACGGGAAGGGTCCAGCACATGCTGCACCAGACCTGCGGCGCTGGCCTGCGACTGCGTCACCAGCCGGCCACTCAGGATCCAGCAGTTGGCGTCGGCCGGCCCCACCAGTGCACCAAGCCGCCCGCTTCCAAGTACGAGGCCGAAGGCCGCGCCCGGGAACGCGAACGTGGCATCCACCGTCGCCCAGCGCATGGTGCAGGCCGCGAACAGGTCTGCACCGGCGCCCCAGGTCTTGCCCCGCGCAAGTGCGGCAGTCACAAAAGGTGCGCGGTGCACTTGCTGCAACAACAGTTCGACGCGTATGAAACGCGCCAGCAGGCTGTCGTCGGTTTCATGTTCCAGGTCTGACAGGTCAAAGCCGGTACAGAAGTGGGGCCCGGCGGCATTCAGCAGTAACGCCCGCGTGCCGTCGGCATAACAAGCGGCGACTACGGTGCTGAGCTGCGCAACCATGGCAGCTGACAGGCTGTTGCCTTTGTCGGGCCGCGCCAGCGTGATGCGCGTGGTCGCGCCCTCGCGGCGGACTTCGATGCAGGCCGTGCTCATGAGGTAACCTCCGCCCGATGGGCTGCGGTGCTATGCGCCTTGGGAGCGGCCCGGCGGCTCATTGTGGGTCCGGCCCCCAAAGATTGGGCACCATGGTATTGGAGTAGCCCGAGACAAACGGTTTGGGCTGCCCGGTAGCCGGGTCGAACACGTGGCGCGAGATTTCGCCGATATTGCCGCCGTACATGTGGATGCTGATCGAGACCTGGTCGGCATGGGCATTACGCACGCGGTGGATGTCACCCACGGTGGGGGACACCACTTCAACGTCGCCCGGGTCCAGGCGATGTTCGGGTCCGGCCTGCAGGGGGCCCAGGCCGCTTGCCGTGTAGGCCTGGCTGAACTCGGCCCCGCGCAACATGCCGATGATTCCCCACACCGTGTGGTCGTGCACCGGCGTTTGCTGGCCCGGGCCCCAGACGAAACTGACCAGCGAAAAGCGCCCCAAGGGATCGGCATGCAACAGGTACTGCCGGTAGAACTCGGGGTGCGGCTGCGCCAACATGTCGGGCAACCAGTCGTCCTTGGCGATCAGCGTGCGCATCAAACGCTGCCCGTGTGCGACGAGGGTCGGTTCGTCCAGCGCGTCGCCCGACAGGCGCGTCATGGCCTGCACCATGTCTTTCAGCGCCGACAGGCGCTTGGGTGGGCTGGCATTCATGGCGTGGCCTCCATGGCCAGGGGCGCTCCGTGTTGTCCCAGGGTAGGCAGGGTGGCAGCCAACGGCACCGGCGCACCGTCCAGCCAGACCGGGCAGGCCAC
>JANLPN010000470.1:0-2104 GCA_031367285.1 Betaproteobacteria bacterium
TTCCTATTCCGGAAAATGTATCAGACAAATGTATGAAATGACATTTCCGCTGACGGCAATGAGGTTGGGTTTTCCACGAGACGAACCTGCGGCAAGACGAAGGGGAATGACTCCGGCATCCGCGTACGCGATGACGCCACCGAGATGCGCAAACACCAGCCGGAGTTTGACGACCGGCGGCCGCGGTTTTAGGCAAGCTTCATTGCTGTCAGGCGGGCGATCACTTCTTCCTGCATAGCCTTGTTCACGTATTGACCAACACGAGTTTTCCCAATACACCGCGTGCGCCCAGGAGTGCAAAGGCGGCCTTGAGTTCCGCCATCGGCATGGTCCGGTCGATGGCCGGCTTGATCCGGCCTTGCGCGTACCAGCGCACGAGTTCCGCCATCATCTTTTGGCTGGCCTCGGGTTCACGTTTTGCGGATTCGCCATAGAAAACGCCAACCACTGCCGCCCCCTTGAGCAGCATGAGGTTCAGCGGAAGCGAGGGAATCGGGCCGGATGCAAAGCCCACCACCAGATAACGGCCACGCCACGCGATGGAGCGAAAGGCGGGTTCGGTGGTGTCGCCGCCGACCGGGTCGTAGACCACATCCGGGCCTTTGCCGCCGGTCAAGCGCTTGAGCGCCTCGCGCAGATCTTCCTGGCTGTAGTTGATGGTGGCGTCGGCGCCCAGGGATTTGCAAAAAGCGCATTTTTCATCGGTGGACGCTGCGGCAATTACCTTCGCACCCATGAGCTTGGCAATCTGGATCGCCGAAGTACCAACCCCGCCCGCCGCTCCGAGCACCAATACCGTCTCGCCGGCCTTCAGTTGGCCGCGGTCGATCAATGCATGGTGCGACGTTGCGTAAATCGTGGTGAAGGCCGCGGCGTCCACCTGATTGAAACTATCGGGCAACGGCAAGCAAATGGAAGCATCCACGACCACATGCGTGGCAAAGCCTCCCAGCAGCGAGAAGCAGGCCACATGCTGGCCGGGCTTGAGCTGCGTCACGCCGTCACCGACCGCCTGCACCACGCCGGCAAACTCCGCGCCGGGTACAAATGGAAGCGCCGGCTTGACCTGGTATTTCCCTTGTACGATTAGAGAGTCCGGGAAGTTCAGGCTTGCCGCCTTGATTTCGACCAATACCTCGCCTGGTTTGGGCACCGGCGTCGGCAGCTCGGTCCAGGTCAACCCATCAACGCCCACCAGATCCTTGCAAAGCCAGGCAAACATGGCGAATCTCCTTTAACTCAAGCGTACCCGGTGGCCCCGTCCGGCTTGACCGGCACCTTGCGTTCCCAGTGAATGTACTCCTCCGTGCCCAGCAGCTCTTCGTCCATTTCCACACCCCAGCCTGGGCGGTCGGGGCGCAGCTCCAAGTAGCCGTCTTTCGGCAGGTAGGGATCTTTGACGTAGTGGGCGCCCTCGTACTTGCTGGCGGACGCGGACTCGTTGTTGCCGGTGCCGAACACATAGCCCGGCCCGTGCGGCAGGCGGTATTCGAGGATACGGAAGTTGGTCTGCGCGGCGCTGAAATGCACGTTGATGGCGGTGGCCAGCGGGCCCATGGGGTTGTGCGGGGCGATGGTCACGAAATGCGCCTCGGCCAGTGCGGCTATTTTGCACATCTCCAGCACGCCGCCCACCACGCAGATGTCGGGCTGGATGATGTCCACACCGCGCACCTGCAGGAGGCGCAGGAACTCGAAGCGGCTGTACAGCGACTCGCCGGTGGCCAGGGTGCATTGCAGGCCACGCTTGAGTTCGCCCCAGGCTTCGAAGTTTTCCGGGCGTATCGGCTCCTCGAAGAACAACGGGTCGTAGGGCGCCAGTGCGTTGCCCAGCTGCATGGCTTGCGCCGGCTCGAAAATCTTGGCGTGCGCGTCGAAAGCGATCTCGTAATCGGAACGCACGGTCTCGCGCAACTGCCGAAAGTATTCAGCCGAGGTGCGCACGACCTCGCCCCAGCGGTGCCGGTGCATGTCGATGCGGTACGGGCTGAGCTTGAAGGCGGTGATGCCCCATTGGCTTTGCAGCGCGTCCATTTCATCGCGCGCCGCCGGTGCGTCGGGCGCCGTGTAGAGGCCGGCGTAAACCTTCACGCGGTCGCGCACG
>JANLPN010000473.1:0-2629 GCA_031367285.1 Betaproteobacteria bacterium
CGGTCGGCCAGGTAGACCGCCTCGTCGATCTGGTGCGTGATGAACAGCACCGTCTTCTTTTGTTTGCTCCATATCTTGAGCAATTCGGATTGCATGAATTCGCGCGTCTGGGCATCCAGCGCGGCAAACGGCTCGTCCATCAGCAACACCTCGGGGTCGGTCGCCAGCGCACGCGCAAGGTTGACGCGCTGTTGCATGCCGCCCGACAACTCGGACGGGAAACGCGCCTCGAAACCCGACAGGCCGACCAGTTTGATGAAATAGTCGGCACGCTCGCGCATCGTGGTTTCGTCGAAACGGCGCTGCATCTCCATGCCGTAGCGCACATTGCCGGTCACCGTGCGCCAGGGCAACAAGCTGGCCTGCTGGAACACCACGGCGCGCGACACACCGGGGCCGTTGACCACGGCGCCACCGATGCGCAAGGTGCCTTCGTCATAAGGCAACAGGCCGGCCACCACATTGAGCAAGGTGGTCTTGCCGCAGCCGCTGGGGCCGACCACACACACGAACTCGCCATCGGCGACCTTGAGCGACACATCGGCAAAAGCCAGGAACTCGCGCTGCTCGCGCTCCAACCAATAACGGTAGGTCAGCCGCTCGATATCCAATTTGAATGTGGCCCCCACGCTTGTCACTTCGTGTACTGCGCTGCCCCCCGAGGAGGCGAATTTTTCTTGGGGCGGCCCGGCGAAAAATTGCCCGGTATCAGCGCTTTCCACAACTTTCAACAGCGGACTCATACCCCAAACGCTTCCTTGAGCTTGCGGTCCTGCTCGGCTTTGACCGAGGGGCCGTACAGCTTTTCGAACCAGCCTTCGCGCACCAGACGCAGCACCACCGAGTTGTCCACCAGCTGGCGGAAGTCGAAGGTCTTGAGTTGTGGATTGGCGTCGCCGTCGCGCTCCACGCCCGAGGTGATGGCGCCCTTGAGCACCAACGGAATACGGTCGAGCAGGTTGTCCTTGAAGTAGATGTCGTAGACGCGTGCGGTGTCTACCGGCGTTTCGCCGCGCACCTGCGACGAATAACTCTTGATCGCCAGCACCTTGTCGGCGTAAAAACTCTTGATGGCTTCCGCGTGGGCCTTGATGATGGCCTCGGCCACGGCGGGGTTCTGCGCCACGTAGTTCTTGCGAAACAGGTAGACCGTGGACACAAAAATGTCGGGAAACTGCGAGATATAGGCCAGGTTGGTGAAGGCGCCATCGTCGATCAGCCTGAAAAACGAAGGGGTAGTCAGCAGCGCCGCGTCCACCTGCCCGGCCGCAAGTGTGGCCACACGCCCGGCCGCGTCGGCACCGCTGGGCACCCAGCTTACGTCGCGCGGGCCTATGCCCCACTTCTTGAGCATGGACACCGTGTAGTGGTAGGGCGTGTCGCCGACACGGCCCACGCCGATCTTCATGCCTTTTAGGTCCTGGCCCCTTTTTATGCCCTTGCGTGCGATAAAAGCAAAGCTGCCTTTGTTGAGCGAGGAGCCCATGGCCACAAAGGTGTTGTCCTTGGTGGCCGCGTTCATGACCGGGTCGATGCCGTAGTTGGTCATCTGCGCTTCACCGCCGGTCAACATGGCAATGCCGGCCGGGTGCACGCCAAACACCAGGTTCACGTCCAGCCCGTATTTGGCGTAGAAGCCGCCGTCCTTGGCGATATACATCGGCCAGGACGCTCCGCTGCGTGTGGGATAGGCGATGGTAATTTTTTGCGCTGCCTGCGCGTGCGCGGATTGCATGGGCAACAGGCTGCCTGCCGCCACGGCAGTGGCACCCCCGAGCAGGCTGCGGCGCGTCGTGTCTATGGCTTGCTTATCGTTGGCTTGCATGCTTGTCTCCTGGTAGGGGTGGCGTCTGTAGCTCTGCGCGTTACTTTTTTTGTCAGCGTGCCGTAGCGGCCGGCGGCTTGGCCGCTGCACCACCGGGGTCGTCATCGGCGAAGCGGTTGGCACGTATCAGGCGCAGGCGCTTGACCATCTGGGTGCGTGCGCCTTCGGCATCGCGGGACTCAATGTGTTTTAGCAGGATGCCGTGCGCCTCGATGGCGCGCTCGGCGATTTCGCGCGTGGTGTGGCGCGTGTAGGCCGGCAGCAATACATAACGCAGCGCCTTGAACTGCGCCACCAGCGCGCGGTTGTGGGATGCCTCCACGACAGCCAGGTGGAAACGCATGGACACGTCGGTAAAACTCACGGGTTCGTCGAGCAGGCGCCGCAGCTCTTCCAGCAGGCCGGCCATACGGGTCAGGTCGCCGGGCGTGGCGCGTTGCGCTGCCAGCTCCGCAGCCATGGCCTCGATGCCGATCTGCGCGTCCAGCATCTCGCTCTCGGACACGCCGATCAGCTTTAGCTGCACGGCCAGAGCATCGGCAAAATGTTCGGCATTGCCCTGCGCCACCACCGCCCCGCCCTTGGCGCCCTGGCGGATATTGATGATCCCAACCGCCGCCAGCGAACGCAGCGCATCGCGCGCTGCCATGCGGGACACACCAAACTGCGCGGCAATCGAAGCTTCGGTGCCCAGAAAGTCCCCGGATTTGAGTTGCCCGGCGAACAGCGCCTTGCGCACCTGGCTGATGATGCGCCACGACAAGGTATCGGCCTGCACCGGCTCCCACATCGGCGCGCCAATCG
>JANLPN010000480.1:0-3381 GCA_031367285.1 Betaproteobacteria bacterium
ACGGCCAACGTGATGACCTGCTGGACTTCTGGCCAGGCATTGAGCATCTCGACGCGGGCTTCCATGTCCCACAGCATGCGCAGGGAGTTCATGCGCCTGACCATGCCCGGCTCTTTGCAGTGCTTGTTCACCAGCGCCAGGTAGGAGGGCGGCATCACATGGTTGTAAATGTCGATTTTCGGTTGTTTCACAATACGCCTCGTTCTATCAAGTCATTGCTTTGAATCATTGTCTAAATCACGCGCTGGCGCTGCGTGCCAAGGATGCCGCCCGAGAGCTCCATGACATCGCCACGGCTCAAGAATTTTGGCGGCTTCATGCCAAGCCCTACGCCAGATGGTGTGCCTGTGATGACCAGATCGCCCGGCAACAGCGTCATGAACTGGCTGAGGTATGACACTACCTCGGCCACCGGGAAAATCTGGTCTGCGGTGTTGCTGCTTTGCATGACTACGCCATTGACTTTCAGCGCCAATGGAATGTTTTGGGGATCAGGCAATTCGTCAGCGGTCACAAGCCACGGCCCGATCGGGCCAAAGCCATCAAAACTCTTGCCTTTGCCCCATTGGTTTCCACGCTTGGTTTGCCAGTCCCGCTCGGACACGTCGTTGGCCAGGCAGTAACCCGCCACGTGCTTCATCGCCTGATCCACGGATACCTTGCGGGCAAGCGTGCCGATGACAAAGCCGACCTCCACTTCCCAGTCGGTCGCCATCGAGCCATCGGGCATGGTGATGTCGTCATCCGGTCCGCCAATGGAGGTCAGCGCCTTGGTGAAAACCACGGGCTCTTTCGGAATGTCCAGGCCAGACTCTTGCGCGTGCTTGCGGTAGTTGAGGCCGATGGCGATGAACTGGCGAGTGCCAACCACAGGAGCGCCAAAACGCGTGCCAGCAGTGACCAAGGGCATGCGTTTGAGATCAATCGCGGCCAGAGCCGCCAACTTTTCCGGGGCCATCCATTCAGGCGTGAAGTCTGGCACCAAAAGCGACAGATCGCGAATCTGGCCTTGTTCATCCATCGCACCGGGGCGCTCATGGCCCATGCGGCCGTGTCGTAGCAGTTTCATGTTCGATTTTCCTGTTGAATTTTGAAGAGATCTATCTGCGGTCTGTTGGAGCCTGGCGCGTTGCCTAGAGCGGGTATTGGCGTTTGTGCTGGCTCACCGTCACCAGGTTCATGTCTGTGAACATGTCAATCGCCCAGCGGCCAAATCGGGCCCAGCCGCTGTCTTTGACACCGCCGAACGGAATTTGCGGCTCGCCCCCCATGGTCGGCCCATTGACGTTGACCATGCCCGCCTGCACCTGCCCGCCCAGGGTGATGCCTTTCCAGAGGTCGCTGGTCATGATCGAAGCCGACAGTCCGTAGTGGGTCCCGTTGGCCTTGTCCACCGCTTCCTGCTCGCTATCGAAAGGCTCCAGCAGCACGACTGGCCCGAACACTTCTTCGCAATAGATGGGCGCATTGGCAGGCACGTTGATCAGCACCGTCGGCTCAAAGCAGCGGCCTGCGTTTGCGCCACCCGCCACCACGCGTGGATGGCGCGCTCTGCGTCGGCTCCGCTCGAAGCCGGAATTTCAGCAAAGACTTCTCCGCTATAGGGGTTCATGTCACTGAATGTGCGGCCACCCTCGGCGGCGACCCACTCGCCAGCAATCAGTTGCTTGTACTTCTTGACCTCGGTCACTACAGCATTCGTCATGTCAATTCCTCGTTTGTTAAAAAAATCGATGCTCGATTCGTGTCGGCATCTGAGCTTTTTTTGGGGGGAATCCTATTGCGGCTTTATTCCGGCCTTGGCCAGCAGCGGCGGCCAGCGCTGTATCTCGGATTTCACGAAAGTGTCGACATCCGGCGGCGATATCACCTCGAAACTGCGCGAGGCCATTTGTTTTCTGAATTCCGGCGAAGCGGCCACTTTGCCAATGGCTTGGCGCAGGCGCAGCACAACTGGGCGCGGCGTTGCGGCCGGCGCAAACAGGCCGGTCCAGCTATCCAGCACCAGGCCGGGCAATCCGCTTTCTTTTGCAGTCGGCACCTCACCCAAATCGCGCTCGGCGCCGGAACTGGCAATGCCGCGAATCTTGCCGCTCTTGATGAAAGGCACCGCCGTTCCCGTTCCATCGAAAAACAGGTCGATACGCCCGGCCATCAAATCCATGTAGGCCGGCGGCGCGCCCTTGCACTGGACTTCGACAATGTCGATGCCGGCCAGGCTCTTCAGCATGGACGCGGCTACGGCCTGTCCGGTACCCTGGCCCGGCGTACCGATCGTGAGCTTGCCAGGATTGGCGCGGGCATAGGTGATCAGCTCCTGCAGGTCCTTCGGTGCGAAGTCAGGGCGCGCGGACAGCATGAAACTATTGGTGCTGACCAGTTGCAGCGGTACCAGATCCTTGCCTGGGTTATAGGGCAGGTCTTTGACCAGCGCGGCAGCGTGCGCGATGCTGCCGACGCCGCCAACCACTATCGTGTAGCCGTCAGCGGCACTTTTCACCACGTACTGTGTGCCGACGACGGTTCCTGCGCCCGGACGGTTTTCCACCACCACCGGTTGCCCCAGCTCCTTGGCGAGTCCTTCGCCGAGCAATCTGCCGATGTAGTCATAACTGCCGCCCGGTCCAACGGGTACGACGATGGTCACCAGCTTCGAAGGGAATGCCGGTGCAGGCTGTGCTTGGGAGACGGCGGTCGATGCTGCCGCCATGGCCGACACAAGGAAGAGGGTTTTAAGATTTCGCATTGAGTGGTTTCCGGCTGGGCTTTCAGAGCTTCAAGATTCGCTCAGCCAAAAGACAAATGACATTCAATGTGCATTGGCAAATTCAGACTGCACCTGTGCCTCATACGCAAGCAGTTTTTGCACGCTGGGGCGCTGCTCCATGCGATGCAGGTGGGCCACGCAATTCTTGAGGCCCGACACATCCGCCTTGAACATCACGCCGCGCCTGAAACACCAGTAGAAATAGGCGTCGGCGCAGGTGAAATGGTCAAAAAACCATTCGCGCCCGGCCAGCATGTTGTCCGCAATCTCAAACAGTTCCAGCAAGGAATGCGAACCGTGGGCACGCACGTTGTCGTCAGATGCTTCCAGATCGCAATAGCGCTCAGGCCGGGCCTGCTGCGTGAGCTTGGGGTGGATGCCCGCTGCACACCAGGCCATCACGGAGATCGCCTTGACGTAGTCCATGGGGTCTTGGGGCAACAGCCTGGCTGACGGATACTGGCGCGCAATCCAGATCTGGATCGCGACGTTCTCGGTCAGCGGATCGCCATCGATGATGAGCGCAGGCACCTTGCCTTTGGGGTTGATGCGCAAGTAGGCTGGACTGTTGTTCTCGTTCTTGAACAGGTTGACAGGCAAGGTCTCGAATTCGG
>JANLPN010000493.1:0-1597 GCA_031367285.1 Betaproteobacteria bacterium
TCAAACACATACTGCGCAATGCCATGATCCCGATTTTGACAAGCGTGGCGATTGATCTGCCGGGGGTGTTTGCCGGTTCGTTTCTGATTGAGATCTTTTTCTCCATCCCCGGTCTGGGCCGCGAAATCCTGTCGGCGGTGAACCGGAGCGACTATCCCGTAATTCAGGCGGCAACCGTCTATCTGGCCGCACTGACGATGGTGATCAATCTGATTGCGGACATCCTGTACAAACTGGTTGATCCAAGGGTAAGTCTCAAGTGAGCGAAGGCATATTGGCAGGTGTGTGGCAGCGCCTGCGGGCGGACCGGGTCGGTATGTCTTCGCTGTGTGTCACCTTGCTGTTCATACTGCTGGTCGTGGCGGCCCAGCTTGGTTGGGTCGCCAGCGAATGGCAACGGGAAGTCGGTGCGCCGTTTGCACCGCCGCACTTTGCCGGGAGGAGCACCGATGGCTCCCAGACCCCCGCGGCGGACGATATCAAGGGGCCCAATCTGGACATCGGGGACGTCGACCCGCTGGCGCCGCGTTATAAGGAATGGCAGGAACGCACCGCACGGGTCAGGACCAGCGTCACCGAGAAGTCCCCCACCCTGCCCTTAGGCGGCGACCAGCTGGGGCGCGATGTCTTGAGCAAGGTGATCAAGGGGGCTCAGGTATCCATCAGCGTCGGGTTGGCAGCTGCGCTGATGGCGACGCTTATCGGGACCGTACTTGGGGCCATCGCCGGATACTTCGGCGGCTGGGTCAATGACTTGCTGGAGTGGGTATACAACGTATTTACGGCCGTTCCCTACATCCTGCTTGTATTCGCGCTGGCGGCGCTGCTCAGGTCGGGCCCCCTGGCAAATTCCCTGGGCAGTGGCGTCTGGGCCATCGTAACTATTTTGGGCCTGGTTGGATGGACGGGCACTTACCGCCTCATGCGCGCGGAATACATGAAGCACCGCTCACGCGAGTACGTGCGCGCGGCCGAAGCCATTGGCGCCTCCCACATGTCGCGTATGTTCACCCATATCCTGCCCAACGTCAGCCATGTGGTTCTGGTTCAATTGAGCCAGGACGTTGTGGGTTTCATAAAGGCCGAGGTGATTCTGTCCTTCCTTGGATTGGGTGTTCCCGTCAGCATGGTCAGCTGGGGCACGATGCTGTCCGAGGCGCAAACCGAATTGGTGTTGGGCAAATGGTGGCAGCTTGCTGCTACCACCGCGTGCATGGCAAGCTTCGTCATGGCGTTTGCCCTGCTGACCGATGCCCTGCGCGATGCCCTCGACCCCAGGATGCGTTGACACCGGAGCAAGCATCTTGGAGCCATTACTGAGTGTGCGGGATCTGCGCGTTTCGTTTCGCCTCGGCCCATCCAGCACCGTGGAAGCGGTCGGAGGCCTGAGTTTTGATATTCCGGAAAACGCCACCCTGGCTCTGGTGGGCGAGTCGGGTAGCGGCAAGAGCGTCACGGCAATGGGCATGCTGCGCCTGTTGCCGGACAATGCCATCGTCCATGCGGGCAGCAAGGTGCTTTATGACGGGCGAGACTTGCTGCGCGCACCGCTGGAGGATATCCGTCGCCTTCGAGGCAAGGACATCTCCGTGGTGTT
>JANLPN010000565.1:0-13490 GCA_031367285.1 Betaproteobacteria bacterium
TGAGGCCACGACCATCGGCAAACAGCAGCGTCAGAGGCAGGCGCAGCAAGGCATCTTCCGGGCTGACCCCGACCAGGCGCATCAGGCGCAGCGTCTCGCGGTAGGCGCCGATCAGGATGTGCTGGCCGTTATCGAGCAGGACCGGAGCTCCGTCAGGCAGCGTAGCCGCGAGGGACCGGGCCCGCCCGCCCAGCGAACGCGACGACTCGTAGACGCTTACCGTGTGCCCGGCCTGGATGGCGCACACCGCCGCCGCCATGCCGGCCCAACCCGCGCCGACGATGCCGACTTTCAAGCGCGGAAATCCTGAAGTGGTCCGGCGTGGAACATTGCGCTCACAGGCGGCCGAGGGCCTGCACGCGCCAGGCCAGCCACAGTTTGCGCAGCGGCGTGAGACTTACGCGCTGGTTCAGCACCGAGAAGTCATCACGCTCTATTTCACGCAGCAAGGTGCGGTAGATGCTGGCCATCATCAGGCCCGACTTCTGGGAGCGGCGGTCGGCATCGGGCAACAAGGCCAGGGCTTCGTCGTAAAAGCGGTGCGCGCGTTCGGCCTGAAAACGCATCAGGGCCGTGAAGCGCTGGTGGAAGTCGCCGGCGGTCTGGCGCTTCAGGATCTCATGGGCCTTTACGTCGAATTGCTGCAACTCGTTGACCGGCAGGTAGATACGCCCGCGCAAGGCGTCTTCACCCACGTCGCGGATAATGTTGGTGAGCTGCAGCGCCAGGCCCAGACGGTGCGCGTAGGCGGTGGTCTGGGCCTGGGTCTGGCCAAAGATATTGGCCGCCACTTCGCCCACCACGCCTGCCACCAGATGGCAATACCGCTGCAGGCCGGGAAAGTCGAGGTAACGTGTTTGTTCCAGGTCCATCTGGCAGCCGTCCACGATGGCCAGCAGGTGGCGGGCCTCGATGGCATAACTTCCCACCAGTGGCATCAGCGCCAGCGTGACAGGATGGCTGGGCTGGCCGGCAAACGACTGCGTTATTTCCGAGCGCCACCAGCCCAGCTTGGCCGCGGCAACACCGGGGTCCATCATCTCGTCCACCACATCGTCCACCTCGCGGCAAAACGCATAAAACGCCGTGATCGCCGCGCGCCGCGGCTTGGGCAGGAACAGAAAGGCGTAATAAAAGCTGCTACCCGAAGCCACCGCCTTTTTCTGGACGTATTCCTGGGGCGTCATGAATGACGCCCCCACGCTCCGCACTGCGTGTCGTCGCTGCCCCCCGAGGGGGCGTTCGCTTGCTTGAAGCGGTTCTGCGCTGCGCTCATGGCAGTTTCTGGGTAGCACAACTGTAGTCGTTGCGCCAGGCACGCCAGAGCAGCAGCGGTACGTCGAGTTTTACAAGCCGGGGCCGGCTGCGCCAGGTAGCGTAGTTCATGGCTGCCATTTTCTCCAGAATCCGCAGGCCGCCCTGAACGACGAGCCGCAGTTCCCATCCTGCGCGACCCGGTATGCGGTGCGCGAGCGCCGCGCCGCGCCGCATCATGGACCCTGCGGCATCGGCGTAGGCCGCCACCATGGCCGCGGCTGGCGCCGACTCGGCGTGTGGCTGCAGGTCGGCGTCCGTCACGCCATGCTGCTGCATCTGTTCCAACGACGGGTACCAGCGTGCCCTGGCAATGTCGGTGCGCAGGTCCTGCCAGAAGTTGATCAGTTGCAGTGCGGTGCAGACCAGGTCACTGCGCGCGAGCGACTGCTCGTCGTGCACACCGTACAAATGCAACAGCAAACGACCGACCGGGTTGGCGGAACGGCGGCAATAGTCCATCAATTCAAGATCGGTCTGGTAGCGGCGGCCGGTGGCGGTAAACGCTACGTCCTGCGCAAATGCATCCAGCAAGTCGTCGAGCGGCCCGGTTGGCAGTTCATAACGCGCAATCGCACCAGCCAGTGGATCGAACACGCCGGGCCAACGGCCTGAATGTGGCTGGCTGTCTACCGCTGCCATCAGGTCCTGCCGAAAAGCCGCTAGGTCATCCAGCCGTTGCGCCGCCGGAGCATCACCCTCATCGGCAATGTCATCGGCCGTACGGGCAAACCAGTAGATGGCCGCGATCGGCGCGCGCAGGGCCGGTGGGCAAAGCCATGACGCGACGGGGAAGTTTTCGTAGTGCTCCGAGGGTGGGCGATAGGGCGTGTGGGCACTGTTCACGAGCCGGATTGTCGCTTGACAACCAGGGTGGTTTCGCCTAGATTACTGACTAATCGGTCATTAAAAATACTCCACGCCCACGGGCGTGTTTTGCCATGAAAACAGAGTTTTTACCAAGGCTTGGGGTCGTGCTGGTGTTCATACTGCTGCTTGCCGCGTGTTCCAAGCAAGCTCCCAGCGAAGAACCCGTGCGTGCGGTCAAGCTGATGACAGTGTCGGTTCAGGGCATGAATTCGGGGGCGGAGTTTGCCGGTGAGGTGCGGGCCCGTGTGGAGTCGCGACTGGGCTTCAGGGTGGCGGGCAAACTGATCAAGCGCCAGGCCGAAATTGGCCAACGCGTCAAGCCGGGGCAGGTGCTGGCCCAATTGGATCCGCAGGACTACCGGTTGGCGGCCGACGGCATGAAGGCGCAGCTGCTGGTGGCCACCACCAACCGCGACCTGGCGGCGGCCGAGTTCAAACGCTACAAGGATCTGAAGGACCAGAACTTCGTCAGCGGCGTGGAACTGGATCGGCGTGAGGCAAGCTGGAAGGCTGCCAGCGCCCAGGTCGAGCAGGTGCAGGCGCAACTCGCGGCGCAGGGCAACCAGTCGGCCTATACCAGCCTGGTGGCCGAGGTTGCGGGTGTGGTGACCGCCGTGGAAGCTGAGCCTGGGCAGGTGGTTGCGGCCGGTACACCGATAGTACGTATCGCCCAGGACGGGCCGCGTGACGTGTTGTTCTCGGTCCCGGAAGACCGCATCAAGCCGATCACCGCGGGTTCCGCGGTGGACGTGCGGCAATGGTCGTCTGGTGTGATGTTGAAAGGGGTGGTGCGTGAGGTCGCCGCAATGGCCGATCCGGTAACGCGCACCTACATGGTCAAGGTGGCGCTCGACGCAAATGCCGCGTTGCCGCTGGGCTCAACCGTCTCGGTCGCACCGCAGGTGCTGTCCACCAAGGGATTGCAGGTCATCAAGTTGCCCACCAGCGCGCTCAAACAGGACGGCCAGTCGTCCGCCGTATGGGTTTTTGACGCCGCCAGCATGACGGTCAGGTCGCAGGCTGTGCAACTGGTCGCCGCGGACGGCAACGAAGTGGTGGTGGCCGCGGGGCTGGCGCCCGGCATGCAGGTGGTGACGGCGGGTGTACACGTCTTGTCCGAGGGGCAGAAAGTGACCGTGTACAGGGCCCGGGCCGCGGCGCAGCCACCGTCCGATGTTGCCGCCGCGGCAAGTGGCGCGGCGTCGTCGGCTGCCGCGAAGTGACCGCGCCATGAACGCTTTGCCACCCAAGCCGGGTTTCAATCTTTCCAAATGGGCGCTGGAGCACACCGCCTTGACGCGTTACCTGATGGTTGTGCTGATGGTGTTTGGCTTTACGGCCTACTTCCAGCTCGGGCAGGATGAGGATCCGCCATTTGCGTTCAGGGTCATGGTCGTGCGTTCGTTCTGGCCCGGTGCAACAGCGCAACAAATGGCGGAACAGGTTACCGACAAGATCGAGAAGACGCTGCAGGAGGTGCCGGACGCGGACAAGATCCGGAGTTATTCGAAGCCGGGAGAGTCACTGATCCTGTTTCAGCTCAAGGATTCCACGCGCGCGTCGGACGTGCCCAACACCTGGTACACGGTGCGCAAGCGGGTCGGGGATATGGCGGCAAACCTGCCTCCGGGGGTGCGTGGGCCGTTTTTCAATGATGACTTTGGCGATGTATATGGTGTCATCTACGCGCTGGAGTCCGATGGTTTTTCCGGCGCCGACGTCAAGGTGTTTGCCGATGACGTACGCCAGCAATTGCTGCGGGTGCCGGATGTGAACAAGGTGGAACTGTTCGGCGCCCAGGACGAAAAGGTGTTTGTCGAGATCTCGCAAAAGCGGCTGGCCCAACTCGGGCTGGACATGAACCAGGTGTTGTCCCAGCTCGGCCAGCAAAACGCGGTAGAGGCGGCCGGAGTTTTGCAGACGCCGTTGGACACCGTGCAAGTGCGGGTGGCGGGCCAGTTTGGGTCGCTGGAACAATTGCGCGACATGCCTATCCGCGGCAGTTCGGGCAGCCAGATTCGCCTGTCCGATATTGCCGATGTCAAACGCGGCTACGTGGACCCACCCGAGGTCATGGTCCGCCACCAGGGCCGGCAGGTGATCGCCCTGGGTGTGTCGATGGCCAAGGGCGGCGACATCATCGCCCTGGGTAAATCGCTCAAGAAGGTGACCCTGCGTATCGACGCCCAACTGCCGGCCGGTCTCAAGCTGGTGCAATTGCAGGACCAGCCCAAAAACGTGGCCAATTCAGTCAACGAGTTCGTGGGCGTACTGGTCGAGGCCATTCTGATCGTGCTGGTGGTAAGTTTCGTCAGCCTGGGGTTCCAGCGCCGGGCCGGCGCCACGCGTTGGTACCGCCGTTACGCCATCGACATGCGGCCGGGCCTGATTGTGGGCATCACGATACCGCTGGTGCTGGCCGTGACTTTCCTGGGCATGTACTACTGGGGCATAGGCTTGCACAAGATATCCCTTGGTTCGCTCATTATTTCCCTGGGTCTGCTGGTGGACGACGCGATCATCGCGGTCGAGATGATGGTGCGCAAGATCGAGGAGGGTTACGACAAGGTGCGCGCCGCGACGTTCGCCTACGAGATCACGGCCATGCCGATGCTGACCGGCACCCTGATCACGGCGACTGGTTTTCTGCCGATCGGCATTGCCCGGTCAGTCACCGGTGAGTACACATTCGCCATATTCGCCGTGACGGTGCTGGCCCTGGTGATCAGCTGGGTGGTATCGGTCTTTTTTGTGCCTTATCTGGGCACGCTGTTGCTGAAGGCGCCTCAGTATTTGCAGGCACAGCCCCCATTGGCCGGTGCCAACCTGCAAGCGCTGGAGCAACTGGCCGGGCCCGAAAACTACGACAAGACCGTGCGTGTCAACGTGGTGGCCCATGGGAAGGCACCAACCCCCCACGAGAGTTTTGATAACGCGTTTTATAACGGCTTTCGCGCTCTGCTGAACTGGTGCGTGAAGCACCGTTGGATCACGATCAGTTTGATGCTGCTGACGTTTGCTCTGGGAATCGTCGGTATGGGGCGGGTACAGCAGCAATTTTTTCCGGATTCCAGCCGCCCCGAGATACTGGTGGACATCTGGTTTGCGGAGGGGACCTCGATCGCCGCCAACGAGGCCGCCACCAAGCAAATTGAGCGCCGGCTGCTGGATGAGCCGGGCATATCGAGTGTGAGCACCTGGGTCGGATCGGGTGTGCCCCGGTTTTACCTGCCGATGGACTTGGTGTTCCCGCAGACCAATGTGTCGCAATTCATCATTGTTCCCAGGGATCTGAAAGTCCGGGAGTCTTTCCGGGTCAAGTTGCCAGCCCTCATGGCACAGGAATTTCCCGAGGTTAGAGCGCGCGTGAAGTTGTTGCCCAACGGGCCTCCGGTGGCGTATCCGGTGCAGTTCCGGGTCGCCGGTCCGGAGCCGTACCAGTTGCGCCAGCGCGCCGATGAGGTGAAGGCGATCATGCGCGAGAACCGCAACATGCGGGGCGTCAATGACAACTGGAACGAGTTCGTGAAGGTCATGCGCCTGGAGGTGGACCAATCGAAGGCGCGTGTGCTGGGTGTTACCAGCCAGGCGATTGCGCAGGCATCCCGGACCATTCTGTCGGGGACCAAGGTGGGCCAGTACCGTGAAGGCGACAAGCTGATTGACATTGTGCTGCGCCAGCCGCCCGATGAGCGTGGCAGCATGACCGACCTCTCCAACGCCTATTTGCCCACGTCGTTTGGCGGGTCGGTTCCGATGGCGCAGTTGATCAAACCCACCTTGACCTGGGAGCCGGGCGTGATGTGGCGGGAAAACCGCGACTACGCAATCACCGTGCAGGGCGACATCGTGGAAGGCCTGCAGGGTGCCACCGTCAGTGCCGAGTTGTTGCCCGCCTTGCGCGCGCTTGAGGCCAGATGGGCGCAGGTCGGGCCGGGAGGCTACCGCATCGAAGTCGCGGGGGCGGTGGAGGAAAGCAGCAAAGGTTCGTCGTCGATTGTGGCGGGCGTGCCCATCATGCTGTTCATCACGTTTACCCTGCTGATGTTGCAGCTGCACAGTTTCAGCCGCGCGATGCTGGTGTTCCTGACCGGGCCCATGGGTATTGCGGGGGTGGCCGGGGCATTGCTTTTGTTCAACCGCCCGTTCGGCTTCGTGGCTTTGCTGGGCGTGATTGCACTGATGGGCATGATCCAGCGCAACTCGGTGATCCTGATCGACCAGATTGAGCAGGACCGTGCGGTGGGCGTGCACCCCTGGGACGCGATCGTGGAGAGCGCCGTGCGGCGCTTGCGTCCGATCGTGCTGACCGCCGCCGCGGCCGTGCTGGCAATGATTCCGCTGTCGCGTTCGGTTTTCTGGGGTCCGATGGCCATCGCCATCATGGGCGGGCTGATTGTGGCCACGGTGTTGACTTTGCTGGCTTTGCCCGCGATGTATGCCGCCTGGTACCGCGTAAAACGGGAGCCAGTTGCGGCAGGTTAAAATCGGCGGCTTACCGTTTACGTAGGGGCGGCCCGCAAGGTCTCCCCTATTTGTTTGCGGGCGCGGGTGGCGAAATTGGTAGACGCACCAGGTTTAGGTCCTGACGCCAGCAATGGTGTGGGGGTTCGAGTCCCCCCTCGCGCACCAACTGTGAAACTTCCGGGTTCGGTCCCCGCCGTAAGGCGGTGAGTGCCCGGTCCCCCTGGAATAAACACAGGGCTTTAGTTTCTGTGCCATCGGGCGACTGAATGTGTCCCCCAAAAATTAGGAGAAGCAACATGTCCGTAACTGTGGAAACCCTGGAAAAGCTGGAACGCAAGATGACTTTGACACTTCCGGTAGGTGTCATCCAGAGCGAGATTCAGACGCGTTTGAAACGCCTGGCCAGAACGGTCAAGATGGATGGATTCCGCCCAGGCAAGGTCCCGATGAACGTGGTCGCACAACGCTACGGTTATTCTGTGCATTACGAGGTGATGAACGACAAGGTGGGCGAGGCGTTTTCAAGCGCAGCCAATGAAGCCAGGTTGCGTGTTGCTGGACAGCCGCGCATCACTGAGAAGGAAGGCTCTCCGGAGGGCGAGCTGGCATTCGACGCCGTGTTCGAGGTTTTCCCGGAAGTCAAGCTCGGCGACCTTGCCGGGGTCGAGGTCCAAAAACTGTCGGCCGAAGTGAGTGCTGCCGCAATCGAGAAAACACTGGACATCCTGCGTAAGCAGCGCCGGACTTTTGCCCAGCGCCCACACGATGCCGCAGCCCAGTTTGGAGACCGGGCTACGGTGGATTTTGAAGGCAAGATCGATGGCGAGACATTTTCGGGTGGCAAGGCCGAAGACTTCCAGTTCATTCTGGGTGACGGGCAAATGCTCAAGGAATTCGAGGATGCCACCACCGGCATGAAGGCCGGCGAGAGCAAGACTTTCCAGCTCGCCTTTCCCGCGGACTACCATGGCAAGGACGTTGCCGGCAAAACCGCCGACTTCATGGTCTCCCTGAAGAAGCTGGAGGCAGCCCATTTGCCTGAAGTCGATGGAGCGCTGGCCAAGTCACTCGGCATTGCCGAAGCCAGTGTGGAGGGTCTGCGCGCCGACATCCGCAAAAACCTGGAGCGTGAAGTCAAGTTCCGCCTGCTTTCACGCAACAAACAGGCGGCGTTGGACGCATTGGCTTCCAGGGCCGAACTGGATTTGCCCAATGCCAGTGTCAAGAGCGAACTGGAGCGCATGATTGAAGCTGCCCGTGCGGACTTGAAGCAACGCGGCGTCAAGGACGCCGACAAGGCGCCGATTCCGGAAGACGTTTTTCGCCCGCAAGCCGAACGGCGCGTGCGGCTTGGCCTTGTGGTGGCGGAACTGGTTCGGACCAACGGCCTGCACGCCAGGCCGGAACAAATCAAGGCACATATTGACGAACTCGCGGCCAGCTACGAAAAACCGTCGGAAGTTGTCCGTTGGTACTATGGTGACAACAAGCGTATGTCAGAGGTCGAGTCGGTTGTTATCGAGAACAATGTGACTGAATTTATCCTGGCCAGAGCCAAAATCAGCGAAAAGGCGATCGATTTTGACGAGTTGATGGGGCAGAGTTAACTGGGGCGTCCTTGCTGGCAATCGGTGCCCGGTCATCAATGGACTTGTAGTCCAGCCGGAAAACCCCACCTGCCTTGTTCATGCCGCTTGGGCGCACGCAAATTCTATTTGGAGAATACATGAACTATCGAAATGATTCCCTTGAAACGCAGGGGCTGGGTATGGTGCCCATGGTCATCGAACAATCCGGCCGTGGCGAGCGCTCGTACGACATTTATTCGCGCCTGCTCAAGGAGCGAGTAATTTTCCTGGTGGGTGAGGTCAATGACCAGACTGCCAATCTGGTGGTCGCCCAGTTATTGTTTCTTGAGAGCGAGAACCCGGATAAGGACATCTCGTTTTACATCAACTCTCCGGGTGGCTCCGTGACCGCGGGCATGGCGATTTTCGATACCATGAATTTCGTCAAGCCGGACGTTTCGACTTTATGTACCGGCTTCGCTGCCAGCATGGGGGCGTTCCTTATGGCGGCGGGTGCCAAAGGCAAACGTTTTTCGCTGCCCAATTCAAAAATCATGATTCACCAACCCTCGGGCGGCAGCCGGGGTCAGGCGACCGAAATAGAAATCCAGGCACGCGAGATACTCAAGACCCGTGAGCAACTCAACAAGATTCTGGCTGAGCGTACGGGCCAGCCGTTGGAGAGAATTGCGCGCGATACCGAGCGTGACTACTACATGTCGGCAGATGAAGCCAAGGACTACGGCTTGGTAGACCAGGTGATTGCGAAGCGCACTTGATTCGTCGTGGCGCATCCGGCAGCCCCTCTGCTTGCATTCCCCTGACCCGGGATTGGTGGGACCCGTATTTGGGTATCATTGCGTAACTACCTGAAAAGGCACCGATTCCATGGCCGAGAAAAAAGGCTCTTCCAGCGAGAAAACACTGTACTGCTCCTTTTGTGGCAAGAGCCAGCATGAAGTCAAGAAGCTGATTGCCGGGCCGTCCGTTTTTGTGTGTGACGAGTGCATAGAGTTGTGCAATGAGATCATTCGCGACGAATTGCCCGCCAGTACGGTTGCAAAGGACGCGCGTGGAGAGCTTCCCACCCCTGCGGAGATCAAGGCCAACCTGGACAACTACGTGATCGGGCAGGAGCCGGCCAAACGCACACTGGCAGTAGCGGTCTACAACCACTACAAACGGTTGCGCCACAAGGAAAAGGCCAAGAAGGACGATGTAGAACTGTCCAAAAGCAACATCTTGTTGATAGGCCCCACAGGGTCCGGCAAGACATTGCTGGCACAAACTTTGGCACGTATGCTGGATGTGCCGTTCGTGATGGCGGACGCCACCACACTCACTGAGGCGGGTTATGTGGGGGAGGACGTGGAGAACATCGTCCTCAAGCTGTTGCAGAGTTGTAATTACGAAGTGGAACGGGCCCAGCGGGGTATCGTTTACATCGATGAGATCGACAAGATATCTCGCAAGTCGGACAACCCTTCGATCACCCGCGATGTGTCTGGCGAAGGTGTGCAGCAGGCGCTGCTCAAATTGATTGAAGGCACTATGGCCAGTGTCCCGCCTCAGGGTGGCCGCAAGCATCCGAACCAGGATTTTGTGCAGATCGACACCACCAATATCCTGTTCATTTGCGGTGGTGCGTTTTCAGGCCTCGAGAAAGTCATTGACAACCGCACCGAGTCGTCGGGAATCGGTTTTGGCGCCGCCGTTAAAAGCAAGGCGCAGCGCAGTTTGACCGAGGTGTTCAAGGATGTCGAGCCGGAAGACCTGATCAAGTTCGGCCTGATACCCGAACTGGTCGGCCGTATGCCGGTGGTGGCCACGCTGGCCGAATTGAGCGAAGACGCCCTGGTACAAATTCTGGTGGAGCCGAAGAACGCACTGGTCAAGCAGTACGCCAAATTGTTTGCGATGGAAGGCGTGGACCTGGAAATCCGGCCTTCCGCGCTCAAGTCGATAGCCAAAAAGGCGCTTGCGCGCAAGACTGGTGCGCGGGGCCTGCGCTCCATCCTGGAGCAGTCACTGATCGACACGATGTTTGAGCTGCCGAATGCCACCAACGTTGACAAAGTGGTTGTGGACGAGTCCACCATCGAAGAAAACAAGCGCCCATTGCTGGTTTACCGGGAACTGGCCAAGAAGGCCTGAGTCCGACATGCCTTGGCGGCAGGATCTGGCGGGTGTTTGAGCCGGTTTCCTGGTGCTAGAAAGTGTGTGCGCCATGGACAATGAACAGGCGGGTTGAAATTTCCGCTGTTCCATCCATCTTTAAGAGAAGACTGACTTGTACCCAAGTTGTGTCGTAAATAAAAGGCTTCCCATGTCTGGTTCCACACTTCTTCCCGCCACCCCTCTGGACCTGCCTCTGCTGCCGCTGCGCGACGTGGTGGTATTTCCGCACATGGTCATTCCGTTGTTTGTCGGCCGGCCCAAGAGCATCAAGGCGCTGGAGGCGGCGATGGAGTCCGAGCGGCGCATCATGCTGGTGGCGCAAAAAGCCGCGGCCAAAGACGATCCCCTGGTATCGGACATGTTCGACGTGGGGTGTGTGTCCACGATCCTGCAGATGCTGAAATTGCCGGACGGAACGGTCAAGGTTCTGGTCGAAGGCCAGCAGCGTGCGTTGGTAAACAAGATTGAAGAAGGCGAGGCGTATTTTTCGGCGAACGTCACACCGGTGGAGCCCGTAGTGGAGTCGATTCCCGCCACGCGGGGCAAGGCCAGCGAGATCGAAGCGCTGCGCCGTGCGGTGATGCAGCAGTTCGACCAGTACGTCAAACTCAACAAGAAGATTCCGCCGGAAATTCTGACATCCATTTCCAGCATTGATGACGCGGGCCGGCTGGCGGACACGATCGCTGCCCATTTGCCGCTCAAGTTGGACAACAAGCAGGCCGTGTTGAGCCTGGCCGGTGTCAAGGAGAGGCTGGAGAACCTGTTTGAGCAGATCGAGCGCGAGGTCGATATCCTCAATGTTGACAAGAAGATTCGTGGCCGGGTCAAGCGCCAGATGGAGAAAAACCAGCGCGACTTCTACCTCAACGAACAGGTCAAGGCGATCCAGAAGGAACTGGGTGAAGGCGAGGACGGTGCCGACATTGACGAGATAGAGAAAAAAATCAAGGCCGCCAAGATGCCCAAAGAGGCGCTCAAGAAAGCCGAGGCGGAACTCAAGAAACTCAAGCTCATGTCGCCCATGTCGGCCGAGGCGGCCGTGGTGCGCAACTACATCGACGTGCTGGCTGGTCTGCCCTGGAGCTCCAAGACCAAGATAAAACACAACCTTGAAAATGCCGAGACAGTGCTGAATGAAGACCACTTCGGCCTGGACAAGGTCAAAGACCGGATTCTTGAATATCTTGCGGTACAGCAGCGCGTGGACAAGGTAAAGGCGCCGATCCTGTGCCTGGTCGGGCCGCCCGGTGTCGGCAAGACGTCGCTGGGTCAGTCCATCGCCAAGGCGACCGGTCGCAAATACGTGCGCATCGCACTGGGCGGCATGCGTGACGAGGCGGAAATTCGCGGGCATCGCCGCACCTATATTGGCGCCATGCCGGGCAAAGTCCTGCAAAGCCTGTCCAAGGTGGGAACGCGTAACCCCTTGTTCCTGCTGGATGAGATTGACAAGTTGGGCACGGACTTCCGCGGTGATCCTTCCAGCGCGCTGCTGGAGGTGCTGGACCCCGAGCAGAACCACAAGTTTGGCGACCACTACGTGGAGGTTGACTTCGATTTGAGCGACGTGATGTTTGTGGCTACCTCGAATTCCATGAACATCCCGCCGGCCTTGCTGGACCGGATGGAAGTGATTCGCCTGTCGGGGTATACCGAAGACGAAAAGACCAACATCGCCGTCAAGTACCTGTTGCCCAAGCAACTCAAGAACAACGGTGTCAAAGAGGCGGAGTTGCTGGTGCGTGAAGAGGCCGTGCGCGATATCGTGCGTTACTACACGCGGGAAGCCGGTGTGCGTTCGCTTGAACGCGAGCTGTCAAAAATCTGCCGCAAGGTCGTCAAAGGCCTGCAACTCAAAAAAATGCTGCCGCAGGTGGTGGTTACCGCCGACAACCTGAACGACTTTCTGGGCGTGCGTAAATTTACCTATGGCCGCGCCGAGGACCACAACCAGGTCGGGCAGGTCGTGGGTCTCGCCTGGACCGAGGTGGGGGGTGATTTGCTGACGATTGAAGCGGCTTTGATGCCGGGCAAGGGCGTGATCACGCGCACGGGCTCGTTGGGTGACGTGATGAAAGAGTCGGTAGAAGCGGCGCGTACGGTGGTTCGTAGCCGTGCAGCCCGCCTTGGTATCAAAGACGAGGTATTCGAGAAGAAGGACATCCATATCCACGTTCCCGATGGCGCCACCCCGAAAGACGGTCCAAGCGCGGGGGCCGCGATGACGACAGCCTTCGTTTCCGCGTTGACCGGCATACCGGTGCGCGGTGACGTTGCCATGACCGGAGAGATCACTTTGCGCGGAGAGGTCACCGCGATAGGTGGCTTGAAGGAAAAACTGTTGGCGGCCTTGCGTGGCGGCATCAAGACGGTCTTGATCCCGGAGGAAAACGCCAAGGACTTGCAGGATATTCCTGAAAACGTCAAGAACGGGCTGGAAATTGTCCCGGTCCGATGGATCGACAAGGTGCTTGAAATTGCGTTGGTGCGTATGCCCGTGCCACTCGCTGAAGAAGACCCAGCGGTTGTTGCGGCCGCGGCCATTGTGCCGGCTGCCGGTGCGCCTGCGGCGTCCAACCTGGGCGAAGCCGTGAAGCATTGAGGCCCAAGCATCGTCCGGGCCGACGCGGGGAAAATTGCTCCGGCGGCGCGAGGATGGAGTCTTAAAACTACGCTACAATTTGCAGCTTGAAACGCGGGAATAGCTCAGTTGGTAGAGCGCAACCTTGCCAAGGTTGAGGTCGAGAGTTCGAGACTCTTTTCCCGCTCCACATTCCATAAAGGGAAGCCAAGGCTTCCCTTTTTTGTCGGTTGCATGTTATGCCCGGCATCGGTGGGGGCGAAGAATATTGGCGCGATAGCAAAGCGGTTATGCACCGGATTGCAAATCCGATCAGCCCGGTTCGACTCCGGGTCGCGCCTCCAGTCGCTGGTCTCTTGCAAGTTCTGCCGATTGCGACACACTGCCCCGTTTTCATTTCACAATGCCAGTCAGTGCCCGGGTGGTGAAATTGGTAGACACAGCGGACTTAAAATCCGCCGCTTTCCTGCATAAGGGGCGTACCGGTTCGATTCCGGTCCCGGGCACCA
>JANLPN010000584.1:0-24454 GCA_031367285.1 Betaproteobacteria bacterium
TCTATAACCTCCTGCTCTTTTTGTCGGTACGCGACCATGCCTACCTGATCTATGTGTTTTTTGTCGCCTTTATCGGCTTGTCGCAGGCGGCCAACTCGGGCCTTGGCGCGCAATATCTATGGCCCCAGGCGACCTGGTGGAACAACAACTCCATCAACGTTGCCTACTGCGCCAGTGGCACCTTCGGCGTCATGTTCGCACGCAGCTTTCTGGCCAGCCGGCGCAAGATGCCGACACTGGACCGCTGGATGCGCGTGCTTATGGCGCTCTGGGTTGCGGCCATTTTCACCGCACTGTTTTTGCCGTACAAGGTCGCGTCTTCGACCGAGACATGGCTGGCGCTGATCACGGTGCTTACCGTCGTGCTCGCCGGGGGCGAGAGTATCCGGCGGCGCCATCCCGGCGCCCAATATTTCGCCTATGCCTGGGCGGCCTTGTTGACCGGCGTTCTCACGCAGACTCTGCACAACTATGGCCTGTTGCCGTCCAACCCGTTCACCGCGAACGCCATACTGATAGGGTCGGCGCTGGAAATGGTGCTGTTGTCTTTTGCGCTGGCGGATCGCATCAACGTGGTCCGGCGCGAAAAGGAGATGGCGCAAGCACAGATCGTGTCGGAGCAAGCGATGGTGCATGCGCTGCGGCAATCGCAGCAGCATTACCTGGCCGTCATCGAGCATCTGGGCGAGGGCATGGTGGTCGTACAGGACCAGCGCATCGTATTCGTCAATGCCCGAGCCACGGAGATCCTGGAAACCAGCAAGGAAATGATTGTTGCCGAGGGTATGGCGCACCGGCTGCAGCCTGACGACCGCGCGGCAATGGGTGAGCGTGCTCGCCGGCGGCTGGCCCGACTGGATGTTCCTGAGCGCTGCCAGGTGCGGCTGGAGAGGGCGGGCAAGCCAGTCAAATGGCTGGAGTGCGGCGAAACACTGGTTCCATGGGACGGTGGGCAAGGTTTGCTGATATTTTTTCTCGACGTTACCCAGCGCCACCAGGCCGAGCAGGACATTCGGACCACGCTGGACCGCCAACAGGAACTCAACGACCTGCGCTCGCGTTTCGTGGCCATGACCAGCCATGAATTCCGTACCCCGCTGGCCAGTATTCTGTCGTCTCAGGACCTGCTGAAACACTACAGCGACCGGCTACCGGAAAACGAGAAGCTGGAGTTGCTGGCTATTATTGAGTCGGGTGTGCACCGCATGACACGCATGCTGGACCGGGTGTTGTTGCTCGGCAAGGCCGAGGCCCACATGCTGGAGTTCAAGCCCCGGCTGATCGACTTGAAGGCCTTGTGCAACGACCTGGTGCTGGAGGCCCGGAATCAGCAACCCAATAACAACTGCCAGCTAGTGTTTGACTTCGCGGCCAGATTCGACACCGGCTGGTTCGACGACAAGTTGTTGCGGCATATTTTCAGCAACCTGTTGTCCAACGCAATCAAATACTCTCCTGACGGCGGCGCGGTGCGCATCAGAGTATTCACGCAGGCGTCAGAAACCGTCTTTGAGGTCTCCGACCAGGGGATTGGCATCCCCGCCGAAGAGATCGGCCACCTGTTCGAGTCATTTCACCGGGCAAGCAATGTCGGCGACATCCACGGCACCGGCCTGGGCCTGGCGATTGTCAAGAACGCGGTAGACCTGCACGGTGGCACGATACAGGTCACTGACAACGATGGGCAAGGTACGCGTTTTACCGTGCGGCTGAGAGTCAGCCAAACAACTCCAGCAAGCGGTCCAGACCTCCAGTATTGATTGCCACCATGGCCTGTTCGCGGACTTTCGGTTTGGCGTGGTAAGCGACAGAGAGGCCCGACACGCCCATCATGGGCAGGTCATTGGCGCCGTCACCCACTGCAATAGCCTGGTGCGGCGCAAGACCGAGTTCTTCACAAGTGGCGAGCAGCATCCTTTTCTTTTCCTCGCCGTCGCAAATATCTCCCCAAGGCTGATCGACAAGACGTCCAGTGAGTTGGCCCTGATCCACTTCCAGCACATTGGAACGCGTGAAGTCCATGCCCAGGCGGTCCCTGATACGGTCGGTGAAAAACGTGAAGCCACCACTGACCAGCAGCAGCTTCATGCCGGCCGCTTTGCAGGCCGCCACCAGCTCCCCAGCGCCGGGGTTGAGTTGCAGTCTTGTGGTGTATACCGCCTCCACGCTGCGCACGCTCACGCCCCGCAGCAACGCAACACGCTGGCGCAGGCTCTCCTTGTAATCGCTTATCTCGCCGCGCATGGCGGCTTCGGTGATAGCCGCAACCTGCTCTTTGCGTCCGGCAGCGGCGGCGATTTCGTCCACGCATTCGATGTTGATGAGCGTGGAGTCCATGTCGAATGCCGCCAGGCCGAAATCATGCAGCGCAAGCGGTGGACGGATGTTGCGGATCACCAGGCCGGGTGAAAATTCCCGGGAGGGCGGGTCTTGGTGTTCCATCATGCCGTCAGCTTGGCCATCTCAGCCGGCGCGGCGTTCGTGGGTTGCCCCAGGCTGCGCAGTACGTCGCGCACCATCTGGGCCCGGTCCCGGGTTTGTGGCAGCTCGCGTTCAATGCGCAACTTTTCGTTGCCGGCCAGCTTGATGTGCCGGTTCTTGCGTATCAACTCGATGATGCGCAAAGGCTCCACCGGTGCGTCCTTGCGAAAGCTGATCGTGATCACGCCGGGCGCCGCGTCTACCTTGACCACGCCATAGGGTTTCGCGATGACACGCAGCCGGTGCACGTCGATCAAGGTTTGCGCCTGCGGTGGCAGCTTGCCAAAGCGGTCCACCAGTTCCTCCAGCAAGGCGTCGATCTGGTCGATATTTTTTGCGCTGGCAAGCTTCTTGTAGAAGCTCAGTCGCAAATGCACGTCACCACAATAGTCACTGGGCAACAGGGCCGGGGCATGCAGGTTGATGTCGGTGGTGACACTCAAGGGAGCCAGCAAGTCAGGCTCCTTGCCCGCCTTGAGTGAACGCACCGCCTCGGCCAGCATTTCGTTGTAGAGCTGGAATCCGATCTCCAGGATATTGCCGCTCTGGTTCTCGCCCAGCACCTCGCCCGCACCGCGTATCTCCAGGTCATGCATGGCCAGATAGAAGCCCGATCCGAGCTCCTCCATCTGCTGGATCGCTTCCAGGCGCTGGCTGGCCTGCTTGGTCAGGCCTTCGATTTCGGGCACCATCAAATAGGCATAGGCCTGGTGGTGGCTGCGCCCAACCCGGCCACGTAGCTGGTGCAACTGCGCCAGGCCAAACTTGTCGGCACGGCTCATCACGATGGTGTTGGCGGTGGGTACGTCGATGCCGGTTTCGATGATGGTGGAGCACAGCAGAAGGTTGTAGCGTTGCGCGATGAAGTCACGCATCACGCTCTCCAGCTGGCGTTCGGGCATCTGGCCGTGTGCAACTGCGATGCGGGCTTCGGGCAGCAATTCCTCCAGCTTGGCGCGCCGGTTTTCTATGGTTTCAACTTCGTTGTGCAGGAAATAGACCTGCCCGCCGCGTTTGAGTTCGCGCAGCACGGCCTCGCGTATCACACCGTTGCCTTCGGTGCGCACAAAGGTCTTGATGGCCAGGCGCCGCTGTGGTGCCGTGGCAATCACGCTCAGGTCGCGCAGGCCTTCGAGCGCCATGCCCAGCGTGCGCGGAATCGGTGTAGCGGTCAGTGTCAACACATCCACCTCCGCGCGCAAGGCCTTCATGGCCTCCTTGTGCCGCACGCCGAAGCGGTGTTCCTCGTCGATGATCAACAGGCCCAGGTTCTGGAACCGGGTGTCCTGGCTCAGCAGCTTGTGGGTGCCCACCACGATGTCTATGGTGCCATCGGCCAGGCCTTTGAGGGCAGCCGTGATTTCGCGTCCCGATCGAAAGCGGCTCATCTCGGCGACTTTCACCGGCCATTTGCTGAACCGGTCCACCAGGGTCTGGTAGTGTTGTTCGGCCAGCAGCGTGGTGGGCGCCAGGAAGGCCACCTGCTTGCCCCCGGTTACCGCTATGAAGGCAGCTCGCAACGCCACTTCCGTCTTGCCAAAACCCACGTCGCCACAGACCAGGCGGTCCATCGGCCGCGGGCTGATCATGTCCTGTATGACGGCGTGGATTGCAGCGCGTTGGTCGGCGGTTTCCTCAAAACCAAAGTCGTTGGCAAAGGTTTCATAGTCGTTGCCCGAATAACGGAAAGCGTGGCCTTCGCGCAGGGCACGGCGGGCGTAAATGTTGAGCAGTTCGGCGGCCGAGTCGCGTACCTGTTCGGCCGCCTTGCGTTTGGCTTTTTCCCACTGGCCCGAACCCAGGCGGTGCAGGGGTGCTTCGTCGGCACTGACGCCGGTGTAGCGGCCAATCAGCTGCAACTGGCTGACCGGCACGTACAACACCGCCTTGTCGGCATATTCCAGATGCAGAAACTCCTGCATTTCGGGCTGGCCGTCGGGTCCCAGGTTGCCAAGGTCCAGAAGCACCAGGCCCCGGTACCGCCCGACACCATGGGCACTGTGCACCACCGGGTCGCCTACATTGAGCTCGCTCAGGTCCTTGATCAGCGCTTCCACGTCGCTGACCTGCTCCTGCTTCTTGCGCCGCCGGCCCACCGCACCGGCGGCAAAGAGTTCGGTCTCGGTAACGAAGTCGACGCCTTGTTCGAGCCAGCTGAAACCGGTAACCAGTGCCGCCGTTGCTAGCCCGGTTTTCTCGGTGCAGGCCAAAAACTGCTGCAAGTTGTCAAAACGCACCGGGTCCAGATCGCTGGCGCGTAGAAAGTCGAGCAGGCTTTCGCGTCGGCCCGCGCTCTCGGCGAGCACCAGCACCCGGTGCGGCGTATTGGCCACGTGGTGCTTGAGCCGTGCCAGCGGGTCTTCCGCGCCCCGTACCACGGTGAGCGCGGGCAGGGACTGCCAATCGTTCTGGTAGTCGTGCGCTGCAACGCCAGCAGCATCTGGATTGCGCAAGCTGATCTGGGGATAGGCGTTGGCCTGGCTGTAAAACTGCTCGGAACTCAGGAACAAGGCCTGCGGGGGCAGGGTCGGGCGTTCCGGGTCACCCTGCACCAGCCGGTAACGGTCCTTGGTGTCTTGCCAGAAGTGCGCAAACGCCGTTTCCAGGTCACCATGCAGCACCACGGTGGCGTCCTTGCCGAGGTAGTCGAACACCGTTGCGGTCTCATCAAAAAACAGCGGCAGGTAGTACTCGATGCCCGCCGTGGCAACACCGGCGCCGATGTCCTTGTAGATGCGGCTCTTGGTCGGGTCGCCGTCAAGGAGCTCACGCCAGCGGCTACGAAAACGTGCGCGCGAGTCGTCGTCCATCGGGAACTCCCGCCCCGGAAGCAGCCGGGCCTCGGGCACCGGATACAGGCTGCGCTGGCTGTCCGGATCGAAAGTGCGGATGCTGTCGATCTCGTCGTCGAAAAGGTCCACCCGGTATGGCACCGCCGAGCCCATCGGGAACAGGTCGATCAGGCTGCCGCGCACCGCGTATTCGCCCGGGCTCACGACCTGGCTCACATGGCTGTAGCCGGCCAGCGTCAGCTGCGCCTTCAGCTTGGCTTCATCCAGCTTTTGCCGCACTTTGAAGTGGAAGGTGTACGCCGCCAGGAAACTGGGTGGCGCAAGGCGGTACAAGGCGGTTGTGGCTGGTATCAGCACAAGGTCCGCGCCGCTAGTCTTGTCGCGCTGCGAGATACGCCACAAGGTGGCCAGCCGTTCACTGATCAGGTCCTGGTGCGGAGAAAACGTGTCATAGGGCAGGGTTTCCCAATCCGGAAACAGGGCACAGCGCACGTCGGGGGCAAAAAAAGCAATCTCCTCCAGCAAACGTTGGGCGTCGTTTGCGTCTGCAGTGACAACCGCCGTAATGCGGCCGGCAAGTTTGTCGCGCACCGCCAGCCGGGCCAGCAGCAAGGCGTCGGCGGAGCCGGCTGGGCGCGGTAAAGTGAACCGATGGCCGGATTTAGGTGTGGGTAATTCCATGAATGGGAGCGCGACGAGGAAAGGAAGCCTGACAAACATGCCAAATCCCCCAGCCGAAACGGGTGGGGGTGGCAGGCTGATTTTAGAATGGACCACCCGCCATGACAGCAGCAGCCCCTATTTCCCTTGCCCATGAGACCCTGGCCGCCTCCGAACCTCGTATCTGGGCCTTGATTCCATGCGCCGGCAGCGGCGTGCGGGCCGGGACCGTGCTGCAAAAGCAGTACCAGCCGGTCGCAGGGCAGGCACTGGTTCTGCACACGCTGGATGCGTTCAAGAGGGTGGCGCGTATCGGCCTGACGCTGGTGGTGGTGGCAGGCGGCGACAGCTTTTTTGCAGATCACTCAATATCGGAGTCTGACCGCTGGCGCAGCGTGCCCTGCGGCGGAGCAACGCGCGCGCAGAGTGTTGCCAATGGGCTACTTGTGTTGCTGGAGAAGGGTGCGGCGGAGCATGACTGGGTACTGGTACACGATGCGGCACGTTGCCTGGTTTTGCCGGAGTGGATCGACAGTTTGATCGATGCCTGCACGGATGATGCAGTAGGTGGTTTGCTGGCGCATCCGGTGCCGGACACACTCAAACGAGGCGTTGAAGGGCGGGTAGTGGCGACGACGGACCGGGCTCACCAGTGGTTGGCGCAGACGCCGCAGATGTTTCGCCTAGGCCAGCTGTACCGGGCGCTGCGGACGGCGGGTGAGCAGGTCACGGACGAGTCTGGTGCCATGGAGGCCATCGGCCTGTCGCCCAAACTGGTTCGTGGCAGCGCCTTGAATTTCAAGGTCACCTACCCGGAAGACTTCGGGCTGGCGCAAGCGGTGCTACTGGGGCGCAGGCCCAATCCGACCAAGGACATGGATTATGACTACCCCTGAAAGCGACCCCCCAACCACCCGGATGCGGATCGGCGAAGGCTGGGATATTCATGCGCTGGTTGAAGGACGCAAGCTGGTTCTGGGTGGCGTGCACATACCGTTTGACCGCGGCCTGCTGGGCCACTCCGACGCCGACGCGTTATTGCATGCCATTACCGACGCACTGCTGGGCGCCGCCGCATTGGGCGACATTGGCCAGCATTTTCCCGATACGGACCCGCAGTTCAAAGGCGCGGATTCGGTGGTTCTGCTCGCGGAAGCTGCGCGCCGGGTCCGGCAAGCCGGGTTTGAGATTGGCAACATCGACAGTACCGTGATCGCCCAGGCGCCCAGGCTGATGCCCTGGATTCCGGCCATGCGCTCGGTGATCGCCGGCGCCTTATCGCTGCAATTGGGTCAGGTCAACGTCAAGGCCAAAACGGCGGAAAAACTCGGCCCCGTGGGGCAAGGCATGGCCATTGAAGCGCGGGCGATTGTCCTCGTGTACGCATAGACGCCTCGCACAGGCCCCGCGCTGTGCGGCAGCACGGGACGCAAGCAGGTCAATTTTCCGCTGGGCCGCCCCAAGGCTCACGAAGTGCGGCGAAGCCAAAATTAGCTCCCTCGGGGGGCAGCGCAGTACATGCGTCATCGATTGCCATCGATGCCGGGGAAGTGACCAGCCCCGGGTCGTGCCGTAGCACGGGACGCAAGGGAGTTATATCCCGCGTTGCAACTGAATACGTGCTGCCAGGCCTCCGGAGCTGCGATTGGTCAGTTTGATAACGCCGCCCATGCGTTGTACGTTTTTCTCCGCGATGGCCAAACCCAGCCCAGCCCCCGTTGCGGCAGTGCGAGCCTCGTCACCGCGGAAGAAAGCCTTGGTCAGGCGGCCAAGGTTATCCTCGGCCACGCCCGGCCCATGGTCGCGCACTTCGATCAGAACCCAGCGGTCCCGGACAGCCGCGCTGATATCCACCTCGGCAACGGAGGTGTCGGGGGTCTTGCCGTAGCGGGCTGCGTTCTCCAGCAAATTGGAAATCACGCGGCTTAGCTCCACCTCGTCCGCAAGTACCCGCAGGTCGTCAGGCACGTCAACCCTGAAGCGGATATCGGCGCGGTCCTTCAGCGCGTAGATGCAGCGGCCCACCACATCCGCCAGCATGACGGGCTCCAGCACGACATGGTCCGGCCGCGCGTAGTCCATGAACTTGTTGATGATGGCGTTGACCTGTTCGATATCGGCGGCCATATGTTCGCGAGCGGCCAAGTCCGCAACGCTGAGTTCGGTTTCCAGCCGAAGCCGTGCCAGGGGAGTACGCAGATCGTGCGAAATGCCGGCCAGCATGATGGCGCGGTCCTGCTCGATCTGTGCCAACTTTCGCGACATGCGGTTGAATTCGATATTCACTTCGCGGATCTCGCCGGTGGTCGCCGTTTCATTGAGTTCACTGCCCGCGAAATCGCCGTCGCGTACACGCCGCGCAGCGACCGACAGCTCCCGCAGGGGACGATTGAGCAGCCGTGCAAACAGGGCAGCCCCCGCCAGGGACAAAGCGGCAGCCGTTACGAGCCAGATGATCCATGTTTTGCCGACCGGCGGATTAAGCCGTGAGCGGTCGGTGCGCATCCAGTAGCCATCGTCGTCGATGGTGAAGCCGACCCACAAGCCTGCTTCACCATTCATGCTGTTGGCGACCATGGTGCCCGGCCCCAGGCGAGCGGCCAGTTCCCGGGAAATTCGTTGCGCCAGCGCGTCATCGTCAAACGGCTCAAACCGGTCGTCCGGCTCGCGCGGCAGGATACGCACCCCTTCCTGCTCAGTCATGGTTTTGATCAGCGAAACCCGCGCGATGGAGTCTGAATGGATCAGCGCCGCGCGGCTCAGGTTTACCAGCGATGCTATTTGCTGGGCTGTCTGAACCGCACGTGGTTCGAGCTCGAATACACGCAAGGTTTGCAGCCAGGAAAGTATGCTGACCAGCAATAACGCGGCGAGCAGGAAAAAGGTGCGCCAGAACAGGCTGACGCCGGCGCCGCGACGTGGCACCGGCGTGGTCCCCGCAACCTCCAGCGGCGCCGGACTGCTGTGCGGGGTGGCCGGTTCCCCCCCCCCGGCCATCAGGCCGCGCCGTCCGGAACAAATACGTAACCGACACCCCACACGGTCTGGATAAAGCGCGGGCTGGCCGCGTCAGCTTCTATCATTTTGCGCAGGCGCGATATCTGCACGTCCAAGCTGCGGTCGAACGGCTCGAACTCCCGTCCGCGTGCAAGCTGGGCCAGTTTTTCGCGCGACATCGGTTGGCGCGGATGGCGTACCAAGGCCTTGAGCATCGCAAACTCACCGGTGGTCAGGGGCAACTCCTGGCCGGACTTGTGCAAACTGCGTGTGCCCAGATCAAAACTGAAGGGCCCAAAATGGACCAGCTCGTTTTCGCTGGAGGGTGCGCCCGGCGCCTCCGCCACCGGTCGGCGGCGCAGCACGGCGTTGATACGTGCCAGCAACTCGCGCGGGTTGAAAGGCTTGCCAAGGTAGTCGTCGGCACCGACTTCCAGTCCAACAATACGGTCCACGTCCTCGACCTTGGCCGTGAGCATGATGATGGGTGTGCGGTCGTTGGCAGCACGCAGGCGCCGGCAAATGGACAGTCCATCTTCACCCGGCAACATCAGGTCCAGCACGATCAAATCAACAGTTTCACGCAAAAGGATACGGCTCAAGGCCTTGCCATCCTCGGCCTGAAAAACTTCAAAACCTTCCTGGGTCAGGTAGCGGCGCAACAAGTCACGAATCCGGGTATCGTCGTCCACCACCAAAATCTTGTCGCTGCGGCTCAATGTTTGAGTCATAGGGCTCCCTGTAGATTTGTAACAGACCCGATTTTGCAGGCTTTGTTTCACGCGGCAGGCCACTTGGGCCGCAAGGCTGACACAATATTACAAAACTCGCAGACGCGCCACATTTGTCTCGACAAATAAGTGCACGGTGGTTCGGTGCCACGCGTTATTCTCGGACCATGCCACGATATTTTTTGCCAGCCGTAATCTGGGCCTGTGCTTGTGCTGCCATTGCGCAGCCGGGACACGGTGCCAGCCCCGGTAAAGAGCGCGCGAACGAACGTGAGCAGCGGCGCGCAGATTTGCGCAACCTGCTGCAAGCCAATCGGCAAAGCGATTCGCTCAGCGTTGCAGTCGATGCTCCGGCGCCGACGGGCCGGCATTTGTCCCCCCGTGAACTGGCCGAAATGCGCCAGCAACTGCGCCAGCAACAAATTGAAAGCCGGCGATCGGCACCGTGAGGTGCCGCCAGGCTGAGCGTGACCGGTTCAGTCCATCCCTTTATTTCCTTTAGAGCATGATTTTGAAATACGTTTCCGGGCTGGTTGCTACCGGTACCATAGTGCTGTCGTGCGCGGCAGCTTTTGCACAGCCGACTGTTTTGCCAGTGCCGCAGAATGTTGTGCAGCTGGCTGCCAGTGCGTCGATTGAAGTGCCGCAAGACCTGCTCACCCTGAACATGAGTGCGACGCGTGAAGGCGCCGACGCGGCCACCGTACAGAACCAGCTCAAGCAGGCGCTGGAAGTGGCTCTGGCAGAGGCAAAAAAATCCGTTTTACCAGGCCAGTTAGACGTTCATACCGGTAACTTCAATTTGTACCCGCGTTATGGCCGTGACGGCAAGATCACGGCCTGGCAGGGTACGACGGAACTGGTGCTCGAAGGGCGGGACTTTGCCCGCATAAGCACAACGGCCGGCAAGATCCAGACGCTTACGATGGGCGGTGTCAGTTTCGGTCTGAGCCGCGAGCAACGCAACAGGGTGGAGGGCGATGCACAAAGCATGGCCATTGAACGCTTCAAGGCCAAAGCGTCTGATATTGCCAGGAGTTTTGGATTTGCCGGCTACACCCTGCGTGAGGTGTCAGTCAATACCAACGACCAGGGCAATGTGGTGCGTCCGCGCATGCTGGCCATGGAGGCCAAGGCCAGCAGTGCGGATGCGGCAGTGCCGATGGAAGCAGGCAAGAGCAGCGTGGTGGTCACCGTCTCGGGCACGGTCCAGTTGAAGTGAGCGGAAGCGGGGCACTGTCTTTGAGGTAGTCCCGGATGGCTTTTGCACTCTGGTTGACCAGCTTTGGCCCCTTGTAAATCAGGCCGGTGTAGATCTGCACCAGGTCGGCGCCGGCCTCGATTTTGCCCACCGCGTCAGTCGCGCTCAAGATGCCACCCACGCCGATGATGGGGAATTTTTCACCCAGCACTTTGCGCAGCTGACGGATAACCCGGTTGCTGGACTCAAGAACAGGCGCACCCGACAAGCCGCCAGTTTCTTCCGCGTGGCGCAGTCCGCGCACGGCCTCCCGGTTGACGGTGGTATTGGTCGCCACCACTCCGTCCATGCCATGGCGTTGCAGTGCTCTGGCAATCGCATCAATCTGCATCAGGTCCAGATCGGGTGCAATCTTGACGAACAACGGCACCTTGCGACCGTGCCGGCGTTGCAGTTCCTGACGCCGCTGCGCAAGGCTGCCGAGCAAGGATTCGAGCGCCGCGTCGTTTTGCAGATCGCGCAGGTTACTGGTGTTCGGGCTTGATATGTTGACCGTCACATAATCGGCGTGCGGGTACACACCGTCGAGACCAGCCAGATAGTCGTCTGCGGCATGTGCCAGGGGCGTACCGGCGTTTTTGCCGATATTCAAGCCCAGGATACGGCCCTTGGCGCGAAATGACGCGCGTCCTACATTGGAGATAAACGCATCAAGGCCGTCGTTATTAAAACCCATCCGGTTGATCAGTGCGTTGGCCTGCGGCAGGCGAAACATGCGTGGCCTGGGGTTGCCGGCCTGCGCTTTGGGCGTGACGGTTCCTGCTTCCACAAACCCGAATCCGATCGCTCCCAGAGCGTCGATGCAGCGCGCGTTTTTGTCCAGTCCAGCGGCCAGTCCGACACGGTTCGGAAAGGTCAGGCCCGCCAGCTTGACCGGGTCATCCACCAATTTGCCGCCGTAGGCCCATGCCAGCGGAGTTCCTTGGGTGCGGGCCATGGCCAGCAAGGTCAGGTCATGGGCGGTTTCTGCGTCCAGGCCAAACAAAAACGGGCGGGCCAGAGCGTAGGGGATCAGGGACATCGGATAATTGTGGGCAGTTAGCACGAGTTGCTGTGCCGATTTTCACCCAAGCCTTGCCACTACCATTTGATTGCCCCATGTTTTCCCAGGACGAACTCAAAACCATGGTCGGACAAGCCGCATTGCAGTATGTTGTGCCGGGCGAGGTAATTGGTGTGGGCACCGGCTCCACCGTCAACAAGTTTATCGATGCCCTGGCATCCGTCAGACAATACGTTCGCGGCGCAGTGTCCAGTTCCGAGGCCAGCAGCCAGCGTTTGCGTGCCGTTGGCATTGAGGTTTTTGACTGCAATGACGTCGGCCAGTTGTCGGTATATGTCGACGGCGCCGATGAGATTGACCCACATGGCTACATGATCAAGGGCGGAGGCGCGGCCTTGACGCGCGAGAAAATCGTGGCGGCCCAGTCACGGCGTTTTGTGTGTATCGCGGATGAATCCAAGCTGGTTCAGGCGCTGGGCCGGTTTGCGCTTCCGGTGGAGGTAATCCCCATGGCCACACAGCGTATTGTTCGCCAGTTCTCGGCCCTGGGCGGTCTGGCAAAGCTCAGGTTACGTGATGGCGTACCAATGGTTACGGACAACGGCCAGCATATTCTGGATGTCTCCGGTCTGCGGATCACCGATCCGCCGGCGTTTGAAGCGCTGGTGAACCAGTGGCCGGGTATCGTTACGGTGGGGGTTTTTGCCAGCCAGAAAGCCGACGTGTGCCTGCTGGGCACGCCGGATGGGGTGAGAACGATCAACTACGGATGAATTCAAATACGCGCTGATTGCTTCAGAACTTTATGCCAACCGGATTGTCGGGGCTGGGTGCGTTAGCGGGCGTGGCAGCTGGAACAATTGGCAGGCTGGTGGCGGACTTTTCGTCGCTGCCCGGCTGCGCTTCCGCCACATTTTGCGCCGGAGATTTTTGCACGGCGACCAGCGGCTTGGCAGGGGGGTTGCGGTAATTCGCCGGCAACTTTGAACTTGTGGGGTAGTTCGCCGCATTGAGGAACTGAACCCACTCCGCCTCGGAGTACCCCTTGATCTTCTGTCCGCCGATAGATAGGAACGGCAGGGAGTTGTCCCCGCTGAGTCGCTGCAAAGCCTCCACATCTTCCGCCGTGCTGATGGAATATTCCGTGAACGGCACACCGCGGCTCTGCAGGAGCACCCGGCCCGCGTTGCAGGGTACACAGGAAGTGCCCGAATACAGCGTGACCGGATAACGGCTGATTATCTGGCGCAGCTCGTAGGGCATACCGGTGTCGCCGGTGTTGAGCGCCTTGCCACTGGCCGTGCTGGCCGTCGCCTTGGTGAGGTCGAGCGGCGCCTTGTCCGAGAAGGTGAGCCTGCCGTCCGGCCCGACAATACGGTAAATGGTCTGGGCGTGCAATGGGGCTGAACCGAATGCCACCAAAGCCCACCAGAGCAACAGGGGGGAAGCCAGACTTGAATGTCGCATGCCTTCAATCCTTTCCATGGTTTGCGGTAATTTTCGCCATTCCCTGGTGCCGCAGCAACGCCTCCAGTTTTGGTTCGCGGCCACGAAATGCCAGGAACGACTCCATCGCAGGCCGGCTGCCTCCAGCTTCCAGTATGGCCTCCCTGTATTTTCTACCGGTTTCCGCGTTAGGCAACCCATCTTTACCCGCAGTCTCTTCAAATGCGGCATACGCGTCCGCACTGAGCACCTCTGCCCATTTGTAACTGTAGTAGCCGGCTGCGTAACCACCGGCAAAAATATGACTGAACGTGTGGGCGGTACGGCTCCATACCGGTGGCCGGACCACGGCCACCTCATCGCGCACCTGGTTCAACAGCACCATGATGTCGTCCGCCGGGTTGTGGGTTGTATGCAACAACATATCGAACAATGAGAACTCTATTTGGCGCAGGGTCTGCATGCCGCTCTGGAAGTTTCTGGCAGCGACCATCCGGTCGAAAAGGGCGCGTGGCAACGGCGCGCCGGTATCAACGTGGGCCGTCATATGCCGAAGTACATCCCACTCCCAGCAAAAGTTCTCCATGAACTGACTGGGAAGCTCAACGGCATCCCACTCCACGCCACTGATTCCTGACACGTGCCGTTCGTTGACCTGGGTCAGCATATGTTGCAGACCGTGGCCAAATTCGTGGAACAGCGTCGTCACGTCATCATGGGTGAGCAGTGCGGGTTGGTGCACCCCGCCAGTCACCGCCCCATCGGCAAAGTTGCACACCAGATGCGCCACCGGGGTTTGCAGCACGTTTTTGTCTGGCCGCAGCCAGCGGCTGCGTACATCGTCCATCCAGGCGCCACCGCGTTTACCGCTGCGTGCGGACGGGTCGAGGTAAAACTGGCCGACCAGCTGCGCGGAGTTTGTATCACTGGATGGCGTGCCGGCACCAGGTACACAGCGCTCTATCCGGTAGAACACCACGCCGGGGTTCCACACCGGCGCCGTATCGGCCCGGATGACTACGTCGAACAATGTTTCGACGATCTTGAACAGGCCGGCCAGCACCTTGGGCAGCGGAAAATACCTCTTGACTTCCTGCTCGCTGAAATCAAAACGTGCCTCTTTTAGTTTTTCGCTCACGTAGGGCAGGTCCCACGGCTGTGGGTCGGGCAGATTGAGCTGGCCCGCTGCGAACTCACGCAAATCGGCGAGGTCCTGCTGCGCGAACGGACGAGCTCGCTGGCCCAGGTCACGCAAGAATTCGATTACCCGTTCGGGAGACTGGGCCATCTTGGGCACCAGCGATAGCTCTCCAAAATTCCGGTAGCCGAGCAACTGTGCTTCTTCCTTGCGCAAGGCCAGCATTTCATGGATCAGCGCCGTGTTGTCGAATTTGCGTTGATCCACCTCGGCCTGCTCTGATGCGCGGGTGACGTAGGCCCGGTACAGCGTCTGGCGCAACCGACTGTCGTTGGCAAACTGCATCACAGGCAAGTAACACGGCATCTTCAGACTAAGCTTGTAGCCCTCTCGGCCCTGTGCCTGGGCCGCAATCAGCGCTGTTTGGCGTACGTCTTCAGGTATCCCTTCGAGTTCTTGCCCGCTGGCGTAGTACGAAAAGCCATCGGTGGCATCCAGTGCGTTCTCGCTGAACTTCTGGCTCAGTTCAGCCTGCCGTTCCTGGATTGCGGCAAATCGCGCGCGGGCGGCGCCTGTCAGTTCGGCGCCACCAAGCACAAAGTCGCGCAGCGCGTTCTTGCGCGCCTGGCACTGTTCCGCATTCAGCGACACAGGGTCAATCGCCTTGTATTTGGCATAGAGCTTTTCGTCGGCGCCCAAGCGGGTCCAGAACTCGGTAACTTTCGGCAGGGCTGCGTTGTACGCCGCACGCAGCTCTGGCGTGTCGGCAACGCTGTTGAGATGGCCCACAGTGCCCCAGGCACGGCCGATTCGCTCGGTCGCAACATCCAGCACCGACGCGATTGCTTGCCAGTTGGCCGGGAAGTCGGGTGCGGTCACGCTCTGCAAGGCGGCATTGGCTTCGGCCAGAAGAAGTTCGACCGCCGGCCCAACATGCTCGGGCTGGACCTGGTCAAACAGCGGCAAGCTGTCGGATGCAAGGAGTGGGTTCATGGTCCGCGGTCCTGTAATCTCGTTTATCCCAACTCGGGTACCGCCCATCTGAGGGCAATTGCCGTCGTCTAAAGGCCCGCAACGCGCTCGGCGGCTTCCAGCGTATTCATCAGTAACATAGTGATGGTCATCGGGCCCACGCCCCCCGGCACGGGTGTGATAAAGCCAGCGACGTTGCGCACACCGGCGTAATCCACGTCACCACAGAGTTTGCCTTCATCGTTGCGGTTCATGCCAACGTCGATCACGATAGCGCCTGGCTTCACCATGTCTCCCGTCAGCACGTTGCGCCGGCCAACTGCGGCAACAATCACATCGGCCTGCAGCGTATGAATCTTGAGGTCTGCCGTGGCGCTGTGGCAGATGGTGACCGTCGCGTTTTCACGCAGCAGCATCATGGCCATGGGTTTGCCAACCGTATTGCTGCGCCCGATAACCACCGCGTGTTTGCCGCGCAGACGGACGCCAGTTGAGGCTATCAGCTTCATGCAACCGTAGGGCGTGCAGGGATTGAAGCCGGGCGCGCCGGTCATCACTTGACCGGCGCTGAGCGTGGAATAACCATCGACGTCTTTGGAAGTAGCGATGGTTTCTATCACTGTATGCGGATCAATGTGTTTGGGCAGCGGCATCTGCACCAGTATTCCGTGAATCGCCGGATCTCGGTTGAGTGCTTCGATACGCTCCAGCAGTTCCGCCTGCGAGAACGCAGCGTCGTACTTCTCGAACACCGAATGCAGGCCCGCGTCCTGGCATGCCCTGATCTTGTTGCGCACATAGACCTGGCTGGCCGGGTCCTCCCCGACCAGTATTACCGCCAGACCCGGACGTACTTGGCGCCTGGTGAGCGCGGCCGAGCGCTCGGCAATTTCCGCGCGCAATTGTCTGGACAGGGCGTTGCCATCAATGATCTGGCCAAAGTCTTGTAGTGTCATCGTTTCAGATTGTGCGTGCCCGGTTGCCGGCCTGAAGCCGCCCGGAAGATTGTGTCATCGGAGTGCACCGTTGAACGCCCAACGCGCGTCACGGTTTGGTCGCGTTTTGCCCCAGCGCAATCTTGAGCAAATCGGCAACGGTATTGGCGTTGAGTTTTTCCATGATGTTGGCGCGATGTGCTTCAACAGTCTTGATGCTGATGCCCAGGTCATCGGCGATCTGCTTGTTCAGGCGACCGGCCACGATACGCTCCAGCACCTGGGATTCCCGCAGCGTGAGTTTGGATAACAAGGCGTCGCGGCTGGCCGCCAGCTGGTGGTCGGCAAATGAGCCTTTGGCGTGTTCCAGCATACGTTCCACCAGACCCACGAGCTGGTCTTCCTTGAATGGCTTCTGGATGAAGTCCATGGCGCCCTTCTTCATGGTGTCAACCGCCATTGGCACATCGCCATGGCCGGTGATGAACACAATGGGCAGCGGCGAGTGGTGCTCGAGCAGGCGGGTTTGCAACTCCATGCCGTTCATGCCACCCATGCGGATGTCCACTATGAGACAGGCTACTTCACGTGCGTCATAACGGCTCAGGAAGGACTCGGCGGAATCGAAACAACGTACCCGGTAGTCTTTGCCTTCCAGCAGCCATTGCAGCGAGTCCCGCACTGCCTCGTCATCGTCCACGACGTAGACCGTCCCCTTTTTTGGAATCAAACTCATGCGGCTATCCTGGGGTCTTCAATTGTTGGCGCTGGGATGTGGGCGCGGTACTCGCCGGTTCGCCCACGGGCAACCAGAATGAGAAGCAGCAGCCCGTCAGGTCTTGGCCATTGTAGATGTTCTCGGCGCGCATTCTGCCCTGGTGGGACTCGACGATAGAGCGGCACAAATTCAGTCCGATACCCATGCCGTCGGTCTTGGTGGAGTAGAAGGCCTCGTAGAGCCGCTCCATCACCTCGGGCGCCAGGCCATTGCCTGAATCCAGCACGGAAAACTCAACCACGTCCTTGTCGTCAATGGTCTTTTGGCTTACTTTGAGTTCGGCCTTGCGCAGGGCCGTGGGGCGCCGCGCCGAATCCACCGATTCCGCGGCGTTCTTGAGCAAATTGATCAAAACCTGCTCGATCAGTATCGGATCCACCGACAACAGCGGCAAGCGCGGCGCCACATGGCGTGTGAGCCGCACGTTACGACGGCGCAGTTCAATTTCGGCCAGTTCCACGGCCTCGTCAATCATGTCGGCTACGCGCGACCAGGTCCGGTTGGGTTCGCTGCGTTTCACGAAGGAACGGATGCGCTGGATGATCTGCCCGGCGCGTTGGGCTTGTCGAGCCGTCTTGTCGAGCGCGCCGAGCAGATCTTGCTGGGAAATCTGCTGTGCCCGTATGCGCGAGACCATGCCATGACAGTAGTTGTTGATGGCGGTCAGCGGCTGGTTGAGTTCGTGCGCAACGCTGGACGCCATCTCTCCCATGGTGATCAACCGGCTGGCATTTTGCGCACGGTCCGCCTGGGCCGCCGCCTGTTGCTCGGCCAGCCGTCGCGCGGTGATATCGGTGGCAATCACCATCTGGGCCAGACGTCCGTCTACCCAGCTCAGGTAACGCGTGCGCACTTCGAGCCACAGGCCCAACTCGCTCAAATAGATCTCGGCATTTTCCGGCTCCGCGTCAGGCAACACATTGGTGGGCATGCCGGCAAATGAATCCACATGGTCATGGGATTCGTCATTGACCGGTTGTGCCGGCATGCCTGCTTGCGCGGCCAATTGGAGGTGCCCGGTCGTATGGCCACCGAACCAGAGCCGGTAAAGCTTGTTGGCAAACAGCATTTCGTCACTGCCCAGCGGTGCAACGGAGATCGAGGCATCGAGCGCCTCCAGAACCGTGGTGAAACGCTCGAACGATGAAGAGAGCTGTTCCCGGATACGGTTGGGCTCGGTAATGTCGGTCATCGACGTCATCCATCCGGTTTGCGTACCGCGCGCGTCAATCAACGGCGATACGTACAGGCGCGCGTCAAAAAGCGTGTTGTCCGGTCGCTTGACGCGCATCTGTACGCCACCCGGAGTTGCTTTGCCCGCCAGTTCCTCGCTCAGCATCTGAACCAGCGTGTCGTGGTCGGTGTCCGGCCAATAAGCGAACGGCGCGGTTCTGCCGACCAGGTCAGATTCGCGCCACCCAGTCATCTGGCAAAAGGCCGCGTTCACGTAGGTAATCCTGCCCTGCAGGTCCATCGCCCGCATGCCGGTCAACATCGAGTTTTCCATGGCGCGGCGAAAGTTCGTCTCAGCCACGAGAGCCTGCTGCGCCTGTTGCCGGCGTCGCGTATGGCGCCAGTTGGCGATCAGCATCCAGGTGGTCATGAAGCTCAAGACCCCGACCAGCCAGAACAGGCCGCTACCAATGACGCCGAGCGACGTCCGGTAGGCCTGGGCTCGCAGAACCAGGCCATTGCCTACCGGCGAGACCGGCACCTCGTATTCATTGACCGGGTTCACCCACGGCAACAGGCTGGTTGCGGGGTTGCGCGCCGGTACGCTGGTACCGGCCAGACGCGCGCCTTTGTCGTCCAGCAGGGAGATCGCATAACGCGCGGAAACTTCCGAGGGCACGCCATAACGGTACAGTCCATCGACCGAGTATTCGGCCAACACCACACCGGCAAAGCGGGTCTTGTCAGTGAGCGGAATATGCAATTGCAGGAACGGGGCGGCACCTGCGGCCGCCGCTCGCTGTGAGTACACCGGCGCTTGCAGTTCGCGCGCCAGGTTGTAGATGTTCTGTGTCTCGCCGAGTTTGAGTGTGTCGCCCAACTGCTGGCGCAGATTGGGCTGCAGGCTGGCGGTTGCATAAGTGGCCTTGATGCGCTTGCGATCGTCAATCCAGCTCAGGCGTTCAAGGTCTGGGTACTGGTTCACCAGTGCTTCGGCACGGATATGAAATTCGTCGGCATCGAGTTCGCGGTTGGAAATGTCGCGCGCAATACGCATGAGCTGTTCCTGGCGCTCCAGCAGCCGCAGCCTGAGGCGCTGCTGGGTGTACTCGACGTCGCGCTTCACCGCCTCGTGTTCGCGGTCAATCTCTTCCAGGCGCAGATAACCGAACGCCGCAATTATGGCGGCAAGAAACAGCAGTACCGCAGCCAGCGGGGCGAGAACGGCGAAACGATCCTGGCGGTGCGGATTGAGGTGCCACCACCAGCGCCGGACTCTTTCCGCCGTTGCCACGCCGCGGGCGCCGCCTGAGGAAGCGTCAACAGACATGGGCCGAGTGTAGGTGAGTCGGCGCGCCGCAAAGCCGGGAAGCCACAATACAGGCCACCAATTGTATTTCATAATATGAATTATGAAAGCATTATTTGAAATATTGAATAATTTGTGGGAGAATTGCCATACATTACCAAGCTATATCCAGAATCAAAGGAGACCAGAATGTCCGCAGTTCCTCAGAACCTGTTCGGCGCCTCTGCCAACGATGAAGACCAGCAGGAAACACGTGAGTGGATGGATGCACTGTCCGCTGTAATACAAAGTGAAGGGCCGCAGCGTGCGCATTTTCTGCTCGAGCAACTGCTGGAACACGCGCGCCAGAGCAGCATCGATATGCCGTTCTCGGCCAACACCGGTTACGTAAATACGATAGAGACAGACCAAGAAGAGCGGTGCCCCGGCAACCTGGAGATTGAGGAGCGGCTACGCGCCTACATGCGCTGGAATGCGATGGCGATGGTGGTCAAGGCCAATCGGCACCACCCGGTGGATGGCGGCGACTTGGGCGGCCATATCGGGTCGTTCGCCTCGCTGGCCAACCTGTTCGGCGCAGGCTTCAACCATTTCTGGCACGCGGAGAGCGAAAACCACGGGGGCGACTGCATCTACATACAGGGGCATGTATCTCCTGGCGTCTATGCCCGGGCTTACCTGGAAGGGCGCCTGAGCGAAGAGCAGTTGCTCAACTTCCGCCAGGAGGTTGACGGCAAGGGCCTGTCCAGTTACCCACACCCCAAGCTGATGCCGGAGTTCTGGCAGTTCCCCACGGTGTCGATGGGCCTTGGACCCCTGATGGCGATCTACCAGGCGCGTTTTCTGAAGTACCTGCATGCCCGCGGCATAGCCAACACCGAGAACCGCAAGGTCTGGGTGTTCTGCGGCGACGGCGAGATGGACGAGGTGGAAAGCATGGGCGCGATCGGGCTGGCCGCACGCGAAGGACTCGACAACCTGGTGTTTGTCATCAACTGCAATCTGCAGCGGCTGGACGGCCCGGTGCGTGGCAACGGCAAGATCATCCAGGAGCTTGAAGGGGAATTCCGCGGCGCGGGTTGGAATGTGATCAAGCTTATCTGGGGCAGCAACTGGGATCCGCTGCTGGCGCGCGACAAGGACGGGGCGTTGCGCAAAATCATGTTGGACACACTGGACGGCGACTACCAGGCGTTCAAGGCCAACGACGGCGCGTATGTTCGCAAGCATTTCTTCGGCAAGGATCCGCGCACGCTGGAGATGGTGGCCAAGATGAGCGATGAGGACATTTGGGAACTGCGCCGTGGCGGCCACGATTCGCAGAAGGTGTACGCGGCGTTTGACGCGGCGGTCAAGCACAAGGGCCAGCCAACTGTATTGCTGGTCAAGACCGTCAAGGGTTTTGGCATGGGCAAAATTGGTGAGGGCAAAAACAACGTGCACCAGACCAAGAAGCTGGCGGATGAGGACATCAAGGCCTTCCGCGATCGTTTCAACATCCCGATTCCTGACAGCCAGATCGCCAGCATTCCGTTCTACAAGCCGGCCGATGACACGCCGGAGATGCGGTATCTGCACGAACGGCGCAAGGCCTTGGGTGGATATCTGCCGCACCGTCGCGTCAAGGCCGACGAGCACTTCACCGTGCCGTCGCTGGACACCTTCAAATCGGTGATGGAAGCGACGCCCGAAGGCCGCGAGATTTCGACCACGCAGGCCTATGTGCGTTTTCTCACCACCCTGTTGCGCGACAAGGCACTCGGGCCTCGCGTGGTGCCCATCCTGGTGGATGAAGCCCGCACCTTTGGCATGGAGGGCCTGTTCCGCCAGATCGGTATTTATAACCCGCAGGGGCAGCAGTACACACCGGTGGACAAGGACCAGGTGATGTACTACAAGGAAGACAAGCAGGGCCAGATTCTGCAGGAAGGGATTAACGAAGCCGGCGGCATGAGCAGCTGGATCGCGGCTGCCACCTCGTACAGCACCAACAACCGCATCATGGTGCCTTTCTACGTGTATTACTCGATGTTCGGCTTTCAACGCATTGGTGACCTGGCCTGGGCGGCCGGCGACATGCAGGCCCGTGGTTTCCTGCTTGGCGGCACATCAGGGCGCACCACGCTGAATGGCGAAGGCTTGCAACATGAGGACGGGCACAGCCACATCGTGGCGGGCACCATCCCCAACTGCATCAGCTACGACCCCACTTTTGCGCACGAAGTCGGAGTCATCCTGCACCATGGGCTAAAGCGCATGGTGGAAAAGCAGGACAACGTTTATTACTACCTGACCCTGCTGAACGAAAACTATGCCATGCCGGGCCTGACCGCGGGCACTGAAGATCAGATCATCAAAGGCATGTACCTGTGCAAGGCAAGTGGCGAGTTGCCGAAGGGCGCCAGCGGGTCTGTTGCGCCGCAAGTTCAGTTGCTGGGTTCGGGCACGATCCTTCGTGAGGCCATCGCTGCGCAGGAGCTGCTGCGCAAGGACTGGGGTGTTAATGCCGAGGTGTGGAGTTGCCCCAGCTTCAACGAGCTTACGCGCGACGGCCAGGACTGCGAGCGTTACAACCTGCTGCACCCGGAACTTGCCCCGCGTATGCCGTTCGTGACTTCGCAGCTCGACAAGCACGCCGGCCCGGTGGTGGCATCCACTGACTACATGAAGGCCTACGCCGAACAGATCCGGCCTTTTGTACCCAAGGGGCGTACCTACAAGGTTCTGGGCACCGACGGTTTTGGCCGCAGTGATTTCCGCAGCAAGCTGCGTGAGCATTTCGAAGTCAATCGCCACTACATTGTGGTCGCGGCGCTGAAGGCGTTGAGCGAAGACGGTGCGGTGCCGGTCGCCAAGGTGGCGCAGGCCATCAAACAGTACGGTATCAATGCCGACAAGATCAACCCGCTGTACGCCTGACAGGAAAAAAAAGCGACAACAAGAAACAGTGCCTGGGCTGGTCGCGGCTCCGGAACTGCTCCCCAATGAATCTGGAGACAACAAGATGGCGTTGATGGAAATACATGTTCCCGATATCGGGGACTTTGACGAGGTGACCGTAATTGAGTTGCTGGTTAAGCCGGGTGACACTGTCAAGGTAGAGCAATCGCTGATCACCGTGGAGTCGGACAAGGCGTCGATGGAAATCCCGTCGAGTCACGCCGGCACGGTCCGGCAAATCAAGGTTGCACTGGGTGACAAGGTCAAGCAGGGGTCGCTGGTGGTGGTCTTGGATACCGAGGCGGCGGCGGCTCCTGCTGCGGCGCCCAGCCCGGCTGCAGTGCCGGCCTCTGCCCCGGCGCAAGGTGTCAAGTCCGTCGCACCGGTGCCGGTCATGGCGCCCGCCGCCGCTGCCAACCCGGTGCAGGTTCTGGTCCCCGATATTGGTGACTTCAAGGATGTGACCGTGATCGAGGTGATGGTGAAGGTGGGTGACCCGGTCAAGCTGGAGCAGTCGCTGATTACGGTTGAGTCGGACAAGGCCTCAATGGAAATCCCGTCCAGCGCCGCCGGGGTGATCCGGGAAATCAAAGTCAAACTCGGCGACAAGATAAACATTGGTGATCTGCTGGCTGTGCTGGACGGTGCCGTCGCCGCCGCCGCAGTTGCCGCAGCGGCTCCGGCCGCAACTGCGGCGAACACGCCGGCCCCCCAGACAGCCAGGCCACTCTCATCACCCGCAGCCGCCACGGCAGTTCCGCTGCCCGTGCACGACCCTACCGAGGCGCCGCGAGGCAATCTGCCGCATGCGTCGCCCTCGGTGCGCAAATTCGCCAGGGAACTTGGTGTGCCACTGGCCGAGGTCAAGGGCAGTGGCCCGAAAGGCCGGATTACCGAAGGCGATGTGCAGGCGTTTACGCGTTTGGTCATGGCGGGCGTCGCGCAGACCTTGGCATCTGCGGCGCAGGCAAAGACGGGCGCTTCTGGGGCAGGCGCCGGTGCGGATGGCACCGCGCTGGGCTTGATTCCCTGGCCCAAGGTCGACTTCACTAAGTTCGGGCCGATCGAGCGCAAGGACATGTCGCGCATCAAGAAGATCAGCGGCGCCAACCTGCACCGCAACTGGGTCATGATTCCGCACGTCACCAACCATGACGACGCGGATATCACCGACCTCGAGGCATTTCGCGTCTCCACCAACAGGGAGAATGAAAAATCCGGCGTCAAGGTAACCATGTTGGCGTTTCTGATCAAAGCCTGCGTGGCCGCGCTGCGCAAGTTTCCGGAATTCAACGCCTCGATTGATGGCGACCAGTTGGTGCTCAAGCAGTATTACCACATTGGGTTCGCCGCCGACACGCCGAATGGCTTGATGGTGCCGGTGATCAAGGATGCCGACAGGAAAGGCGTCATGCAGATCTCGCAGGAGATGGGTGAACTGGCGAAGAAGGCGCGCGACGGCAAGCTCACTCCGGGTGAAATGTCGGGCGCCTGCTTCACCATATCGTCGCTGGGTGGAATCGGTGGACGCTACTTCACGCCGATCATCAATGCGCCTGAGGTCTCCATTCTGGGGGTCTGCAAATCCACCATGGAGCCGGTGTGGAACGGTTCGGCATTTGTTCCGCGGCTGATATTGCCATTGTCCCTGAGCTGGGACCACCGCGTCATCGACGGCGCTGCCGCTGCCCGCTTCAATGTCTATCTGGGCCAGATCCTCGGCGATTTCCGCCGCGTGTTGCTGTAGAGCACCGATGCCAAACACTGCCCCAGTCGATCCCGGGCGGGACGGCCTGTCGCCGGTGAGTTTGTCGCCGCGTAAACTGAAAAACTGAGAC
>JANLPN010000045.1:0-29838 GCA_031367285.1 Betaproteobacteria bacterium
TTACCAAGAGACGGCTGATTTCGTCGTGGCATGAGGCAAAGTCCGCATCAAATAGTAATTCGATCAGCCTTGATTCGCGCTGCCGAATAATCGCAAGAAAGCCCTTCGAGCCGCCGGGTCCGTGATTGCTCATGCTCGCAAAGGTATCGAATCCTGCTTCCAAAAAGCTCTGTAGTGCTCCCAGACCTGCAGCATGGGCTGGTCCTCGCATCATTCTCAACATCACACGTAATCCTGTAGTGCGTGTGAGGCGCTCCAACTCGGCGCCAATGTCCATAACAATACGCAGCTGTGTATCTCTATCTGCTCTGCATCCAACCAAACGCCAGGCTTCGATGTAACGGCTGGTTTCGTCGGTGTTGGCCGCCACGTGACTGCCAAGCCACGCAACCCCCAGCGCTTGGTCAAGTTGTTCGCTAAGTGCATGCAGTTCGGCCAGCGCAACAGCGGTCTTGACCGCCTGCTCGGGCAATAACCGCTGGATCGCGCCCGCAACTCTGGAAAATTGCGCGTCCCGCTCTGCGTAACTGGTGTCCCCATAAAGCTCATCCAGAAAAAATCGGGTTGCGGCACGGTAACGAGGATCTGCAATCAAATCTGCATAGGTTGACGCGAAACGTCGCGACTGGAATTGCTTCACCCGGGACACCGCAGCACCAAGCTCTGGGCGGACCAACGCAGCATCTCGCAGTCGCGACACCTGTGCGACAGCATTCCGGATTGTTTTTGCAGGCGCCATCTGTTGATCAAGTCTAATCGGGAGGCTCCTGATTCACCATGCTGGCACGTGTTCAAAAACTTCTGGTCCTGTGCGCCCTTGCGTGCGCGCTTGCTTGGCTGGCGATATTCCGGACTCACTCCGCTCTGTTCTCTGTGGCGGGACTGTTTTTTCTTCTTTTCCTCCCCGTCGGCCTGCTGGCACTGCAGTTCGTGCTCGCGGCGGCCGTCAACCGGCACGATCCGACCGCACAAGGCACAAAACTTCAATGGGTACGGGCGTGGCTGGCCGAAGTAATTGCGGCCGCACAAGTATTCTTCTGGTGGCAGCCTTTTCGTTCCAACGCGTATCCGGACCATCTGCCCGGAAACAGCGACGCGCGGTCAAGAGGAGTCGTGTTTCTCCATGGCTTTGTCTGCAACCGTGGATTGTGGACCCCATGGCTCCGGACCCTACGAGACCGCAGGATTCCTTTCATTGCCCTTAATCTCGAGCCAGTTTTTGGATCCATAGACGGTTATGCACCTCAGGTCGACGCAGCCGTGACACGAATAACACACGCTACCGGCTGCTCGCCGTTGCTTGTTTGCCACAGCATGGGAGGTTTGGTAGCGCGGGCATGGCTGCGCGCCAGTGGCGGTGACAGCCGGGTTCACCACGTTATCACCATAGGTTCGCCGCACCATGGGACCGGCTTGGGCGATTGGGGCCCCGCTCTCCCCTGGCTGGCCAACGCGGAACAAATGCGGCTTCACAGTGGCTGGCTTGCCGCGTTGCAACAAGACGAGCCGGTCGAGCGCTCCCGGGGATTCACGTGTTTCCATTCCAATTACGACAACATCGTCTTCCCAGCCTCCACTGCCACACTTTCCGGCGCAAATAACAGATTGGTGCCCGGCGCAGCGCATTTGGCGATGGCGCTGGCCCCCGACGTGATGGCTGAATCACTCGCGTTCCTCTAATTGCCGATGCAAGGCAGTGCCGATGAGTACCTGCCAGTGCTTTTTCATCGCACAATGGGTGCGCCGCTCTATTTCAGACCGGCCGAAATTAGCCTTTTGGCTGAGCGACCTAGGGAAAACCCTTATATTGAGTCCATGAACTACACAAAAGACTTGGTCAAGGGCGCGACGCAGTCAAGCTTGGAACCGGCTTCCAAGTTGCCGAGCGCCGCCAATGAATCGAACTCCAGCAGCCGTACTCCGGTCATAGTGCCCATTCGCTCGCTCGGTGCCAATCACAGGGAGCGCATTGCCAACCATCTCCTTCAGCTTGAGCCTCAAGACCGCTACTTGCGATTTGGCTACGCCGCAAGCGAGGAGCACATTCGTCGCTATGTAGACAGTCTTGACTTTGCACGCGACGAGATCTTTGGCATCTATAACCGCAAACTGGAGCTGATTGCGATGGCGCATCTGGCCTACCCGGCCGAGAAAAAACATGACTCCTGCGCTGAGTTTGGCGTATCCGTGCTCAAAAGCGCACGTGGACGTGGGTTTGGTGCGCGGTTATTTGACCGTGCGGCCATGCATGCGCGCAACGACGGCATTACCCAGATGTTCATCCACGCGCTGAGTGAGAACACGGCCATGCTCAAAATCGCGCGAAACGCCGGTGCCATCGTGCAACGGGATGGATCAGAGTCGGAGGCCTATTTGCGCTTGCCGGCCGCCACGCTGGATTCACAGATGACGGAAATCGTGCAGGAGCAACTGGCCCTGGCGGATTACCGCATGAAGGCGCAGGCGCAACAGTTCTGGAGTTTTCTTGAGGGCCTGCAGGCAACCCGTCGCTCGGATGGTGCACCTCACCCGTAGTCCGGTCAAGCAGGCAAAAAGAGGCCCGACTGGCGGCAGTGGAGCCGCCCGTGGTTCGTGCAATCCGCTATCCTTGAGGTTCTGCAACAACGGGGTCCTTCACCCCCCTGTACGTGTCTGATACCCATCCCGCGCGGCTTGTCGAAAAGGAAGACAAGCGCACTTTTCTGCAGAGGCTTGCGGAGTTCATCCATCCCGGCCCAGACTCCACTGCGGAACTGATCGAAACACTGGCCGACGCGGAAGACAACAATATCATCGGCGCCGAGTCCCGCGTGATGCTTGAAGGTGTCATCCGGATGGCGGACATGTCGGCCGGCGACGTGATGGTTCCGGCGACGCGCATGGACCTGGTCAACATTGACGCTCCGCCGGACGAACTGCTCCAGGTAGTGATCAATACCGCCCACTCGCGTTTTCCAGTCTACGACGGTGAGCGCGAAAACATCATCGGCATCCTGATGGCCAAGGACCTGCTCAAGCTGCAGCGCGCACCCGAATTCAACATACGTGCACTGTTGCGCCCGGCCGTTTTTGTGCCTGAGAGCAAGGGTCTGAACGACCTGCTGCGCGAGTTTCGCGGCAACCGCAACCACCTGGCCATCGTGATCGACGAATTTGGTCGCGTGGCCGGGCTGATCACCATTGAAGACGTGCTGGAACAAATTGTGGGGGAAATCGAAGACGAGTTCGATATTGCCGAGGACGAAGGCGATATCTTTGGCCTCGCCGACCGCACCTACCGCGTAAGCGGTGACACCCCGATCGAGCGGGTCGAGGACGCATTCGGAGTCAAGCTGATCGAGTCGGATTTGGAGCTGGAGTTCGACACCATTGGTGGCCTGATTGCGCATGAGATGGGGCATGTCCCCAAACGCGGCGAACAGCACTCCCGCGCCGGGTTGGATTTTGTGGTGCTGCATACCAAGGGCGGCGCCGTGAAGTGGTTCAAAGTCTCACCACAGGTGCCCTGAGCTTTTGCGCTTGCCTGTCGCCGCCTTTCTGGTTGTTGTCGCCGGTCTGTGGCACGCGGCCGCTATGGCTACCCCGTGGGACGGGCAGCCCGCCGGGTGGTTGCAATTGCTCGCCTTGGGTGCCTTGGCATGGCAGCTGAATCGCTGTGACCGGCCTGCGCACGCGGGCTTGTTGGCCTGGCTATTTGCGACCGCGTGGTTGAGCGGCACCTTCTGGTGGATGTTTGTGGCCATGTATACCTATGCCGGGCTCGATGCCTGGCTGGCGGCATTCGCCGTGTTGGCGCTCGCGGCTGTGCTGGCCGTGTATTACGGCGCGGCCGGCGCGGCCTTTGTCGCCCTGGCGCCGCAAAACAGCTTATGGGCCGGGTGTGTATTTGCGGCGCTCTGGTTGCTGGCCGAGATGGCGCGCGGCGTATGGTTTACGGGTTTTGGCTGGGGGGCCGCGGGTTACGCCCACATTGGCGCTCTGGCGCACTGCGCGAAATATATCGGGGCCTATGGTATTGCTGCGCTGGTGGCGTTCATCGCCTACCTGCTTGCAGCCTGCTTGCAGCGACCGCTTGCAGCGCGAAACGCCTGGCCGGCGGGCACGGCCATCTGCACCGCAATGGTGATGGCATGGGTGCCGGGCACCTTCACCGTGGCCGGCCCAAACTTGCAAGTGGCATTGCTGCAAGGCAATATTGCCCAGGATGAGAAGTTTCAGCCCGGCACCGGTGTCGCCGATTCGTTACGCTGGTACGGCGAGCAACTGAATGCGGCGACGGCGTCGCTGGTGGTTGCGCCCGAGACGGCCATTCCACTGCTGCCGCAACAACTGCCGCCGGGCTACTGGCAGTCCCTGCGGCAGCGCTTCAAGGACAGTTCTCAAGCTGCCCTAATTGGCATACCCCTGGGCAGCACGGCGGCGGGTTACACGAATTCGGTAGTCGGTCTCACACCAGTCGGTGCGCTCGCCGCCGCTGGTTACCGCTATGACAAGCACCACCTCGTGCCTTTCGGCGAATTCATTCCACCGTTGTTCCGGTGGTTCACCGAGATGATGGACATACCTTTGGGTGATTTCAGCCGGGGCGCGGTCGGACAGGCGTCGTTTGAGTGGCAGGGCCAGCGCCTGGCACCCAACGTGTGTTACGAGGACTTGTTTGGTGAAGAGTTGGGCGCACGATTCAGCGACCCGGCGCGGGCCCCCACGATTTTTGTCAATGTCAGCAACATTGGCTGGTTCGGCAATACAGTGGCCATAGACCAGCATCTGGCCATTTCGCGCATGCGCGCTCTGGAGTTCGAGCGGCCCTTCATTCGCGCCACCAACACCGGAGACACGGCCATCATCGACCACACCGGGCGGGTTTCCCACACGCTGCCGCGTTACACGCGCGGGGTCCTGCAAGGCGAGGTACAGGGCCGTAACGGCGTGACGCCTTATGCCTGGTGGGTGTCGCGATTCTGGCTCTGGCCTTTGTGGCTGCTCGCCGCCGCGTTGCCGCTGCTGGCGCTGCGCCAGCGGCTCCGGCAAGGCACCAGGCGCCTGTAGCAATTGGGGGCAAATCGGGTGTCGGCCGCCCGCGCGAAGCGCCGACCACGGCGGCGGCTCTTGCGGCCCTTAAAATCAAGGCCCTTCACTGTTGATCTGGTCGATTCAACGCGTCGGTCAGCCGCTCGCCAGGCCGTAATTCGCGGCGCGACGTGTGCGGGCTTGAGCAGACACCTTCCACCGGGAACCCATGCTGACTTTCCAACAAATCATTCTGAAGCTGCAGTCCTATTGGGACTCCCAGGGTTGCGCATTGCTGCAACCCTATGACATGGAAGTCGGCGCCGGAACTTCGCATACGGCCACGTTCTTGCGGGCCATCGGCCCCGAACCCTGGAAAGCCGCCTACGTGCAACCGAGCCGCCGGCCCAAAGACGGCCGCTACGGCGAAAACCCCAACCGGCTCCAGCATTACTACCAGTACCAGGTGGTCATGAAGCCTGCCCCGTCCAATATTCTTGATCTGTACCTCGGTTCACTCGAAGCCCTGGGGTTCGACCTGAAAAAGAACGATGTGCGGTTTGTGGAAGATGACTGGGAGAACCCCACGCTGGGGGCCTGGGGCCTGGGCTGGGAAGTCTGGCTCAACGGCATGGAAGTGACCCAGTTCACCTATTTCCAGCAGGTCGGCGGCATCGACTGCAAACCCGTCACGGGCGAGATCACGTATGGCCTGGAGCGGCTGGCCATGTACCTGCAGGAAGTGGACAGCGTCTACAAGCTGCAATGGACCGAAGGCATCACGTATGGCGATGTCTATCTGCAGAACGAAAAGGAACAGTCGGCCTACAACTTCGAGCACAGCGACGTGGACTTTCTGTTGGGCGCTTTCACCGCGCACGAAAAACAGGCCAAACATCTGATCGACACACAACTCGCCTTACCGGCCTATGAGCAGGTGCTAAAAGCGGCGCACAGCTTCAATCTGCTCGATGCGCGTGGCGCCATCAGCGTGACCGAACGTGCCGCCTACATGGGCCGGATCCGAAATCTGGCCCGTGCCGTGGCGCAAAGTTATTTCGAGAGCCGCGAACGGCTTGGTTTCCCCATGGCGCCGCGCGCCTGGGTGGACCAGATGGCAAAAAAGGCAGCGTAAGCACGGCGCCAGAGAACACAAGAATGACAAACAAGAACCTTCTAGTTGAATTGTTGGTCGAAGAGTTGCCGCCCAAGGCCCTCAAGAAGCTGGGCGAGGCATTTGCCCAGGTGCTGGCGGATTCACTCAGGGCCCAGGGTTTGGCGCCTGCCGATTCGGCAGTGACCCACTTTGCGTCGCCGCGCCGCCTGGCAGTTCATGTCACGGGTGTGGCGGCCCAGGCGGCCAATAAAGCGGTGTCGCAAAAACTGATGCCCGTGGGCGTGGGGCTGGACGCATCAGGCAGTGCCACCCCCGCCTTGCTGAAGCGTTTGCAAGCGCTGGGTGCAGACGTATCTGCCGTGGCAGGGCTCAAGCGCGCCATGGACGGCAAGGCCGAAGCCCTGTTTTACGAAAACCTGGTGGTTGGCGCAACGCTGGCAGCAGGCCTGCAGAAAGCGCTGGGCGAAGCGATTGCCAAGTTGCCCATTCCCAAGCTCATGACTTACCAGTTGGAGGCCGACTGTGAGTTGCCCGGCTGGAGCAGCGTGAGTTTTGTACGCCCGGCCCATGGGCTGCTTGCCCTGCACGGCTCCGATGTGGTGCCACTGCAGGCGCTGGGGCTGAAGTCGGGCAACACCACGCAAGGCCATCGCTTTGAAGCTGCAGTGTCGCCGGTCGTTATTGCCGACGCCGACAGTTATGCTGAGACGCTGGCGCGTGAGGGGGCGGTGATTGCGAGTTTCGCCAAGCGGCGTGCTGAAATTGTTCGCCAACTGGCAGCGGCTGCGGCCAAGGTCGGTGGCGGAGCACGCGCGATTGAAGACGACGCCCTGCTTGACGAAGTGACCGCGCTGGTCGAACGCCCCAATGTGCTGATCTGCGAATTCGAGAAGCAGTTTCTCGACGTGCCACAGGAATGCCTGATCCTCACGATGAAGGCGAACCAGAAATACTTCCCCTTGCTGGATGCGAAGGGCAAACTGACCAGCAAATTTCTTGTCGTCAGCAATAGCAGTCCTGCCGACACCAGCGCCATAGTTGGCGGCAATGAACGCGTGGTACGCCCGCGTTTAGCCGATGCCAAGTTCTTCTTTGACCAGGACCGCAAGAAGACGCTGGAGTCGCGTGTTGAAGGGCTTTCGAAAGTTGTGTATCACAACAAGCTTGGTACACAGGGTGAACGTGTGGGTCGGGTGCGCAGTGTCGCCACCTTGATTGGTCAGCAACTAGGGGGCGATCCTCTGTCCAAAGCGGCTGATCTCGCGGCTAGTCTTGCGAAGAGCGACTTGCTGACCGGCATGGTCGGAGAGTTCCCTGAATTGCAAGGCATCATGGGTGGCTATTACGCGCGCCATGACGGCTTGGGTGACGACATTGCGATCGCCATCGAAGACCACTATAAGCCCCGGTTTGCCGGCGACGAATTGCCGCGCAACGAAGTCGGTACGGTGGTGGCGCTGGCCGACAAGCTTGAAACGTTGGCTGGCATGTTCTCTGTTGGACAGCTTCCAACGGGGGATAAGGATCCTTTTGCGTTGCGCCGTCACGCGTTTGGTGTGGTCCGCATACTCGTCGAAAAGAACTTGCCGCTTCCGCTGAGTGACTTGCTGTTTTATGCATTTGGAAATTTTCCGAAAGTCCAGATGGAAGTGCCAACTGATCTCCTTGCGGAATTTATGTTCGACCGTCTCGCAGGTTCACTCCGCGACCAGGGCTATAGCGCCCAGGAAGTCGATGCCGTCCTTGCCCTGCGCCCGCAGCGTCTGGGCGACGTCCCCAAACGCCTCGCCGCGGTACGCGCCTTCGCCGCTTTGCCTGAAGCCCCCGCGTTGGCCGCAGCCAATAAACGCATCGGCAATATCCTCAAGAAAGCGCAGGAAGTCGATCCCCATGTCAGCGAAATCCTGCTCAAGGAGCCGGCGGAAACAGCACTCTACGAGGCGATGAAAAACATCGTGCCTAAAGCCGCGGCGCAATTCGAAGCCGGCGACTACGCCGCTTCGCTGCAGATCCTGGCGGCCCTGCGTGATCCGGTGGACGCCTTTTTTGACGAGGTGATGGTCAACGCGCAAGAACTGGATTTGCGATTGAACCGCCAGGGCCTGCTTAAAAGCCTGCACAACGCCATGAACCAGGTAGCCGACCTTTCCAAACTGGCCGCCTGAAAGTGAAAGTGAAAGTCGAAGCCATGAAACTCGTGATCCTTGACCGCGACGGCACCATCAATGAAGAGGGTGCCGAGCCGGTGGAAACCTCTGAGGCCTGGCGGCCCTTGCCGGGTGCGCTGGAGGCGATTGCCAGGCTCAACCACGCGGGCTGGCACGTGGTGGTCGCGGCCAACCAGGCAGGCCTGGGGCGCGGGCTGCTGGAGGTGGCCACGCTCAACGCCATACAGTCCAAAATGCACAAGATGCTGGCGGCGGTTGGGGCACGGGTGGATGCGGTTTTTTTCTGCCCCCATGCGCCCGACGAAGGATGCCATTGCCGCAAGCCCGAACCGGGACTGTTCGAGCAGATTGGCGAGCGTTACGGCGTCGATATCACGGGTATGCCGGCGGTCGGTGACTCGGTTGAGGACCTGGTGGCCGGCGCCGCCGCCGGCTGCGAGCCGCACCTGGTGTTGACCGGCCTGGGCGCCGTGTACCGGGGGCATGCCTTGCCCAAGTCATTTCCACCCGGCACCCTGGTTCATGAGGATTTGGCCGCATTTGCCGAGTTTTTGACGGCCCGGCAGATGTTGCCCAAAACACCGCCCTTGCAGTAGGCATGGCGCACGTTGTACGCGTGGCCGCTTGCCGGCCACTGTTGCAGGCTGAAAAGCGTTCACCATGTCCTTGATCCGTTCGGTTGTTCATATGCTCTGGATGCTGGTGACGGTAATACCGTGGGGCATCATCATGGTGGTGGCGTCGGTGCGCGTACGCGGCACGCCGCTGTGGTGGATGGCCGTGCGCTGGCTGGGCTGGGCTATGGGCGGCGCACGCGTGTTGCTGGGTATACAGGTGCGTGTGTCGGGTATGGAGCACCTGCCTGACGGTGCCACCAGCCCGGCGATCCTGCTCTGCAAACACCAGTCCACGCTGGAGACCTTTTTATTACCCACATTGATGCCGCATCCTTTGGCCTACGTGTTCAAGAAAGAGTTGTTGTACGTACCTTTTTTCGGCTGGGCCATGGGGCGCCTGGACATGATCCATATCGACCGCGGCCAGCGCGCGCGCGCCTTCAACAAGGTGGTGGCACAGGGCAAGCTGCTGTTGGCCCAGGGTATCTGGATCATCATGTTCCCCGAGGGCACGCGTATTGCGCGCGGAAAAAAAGGCGTCTACAAGTCGGGTGGTACACGGTTGGCGATTGAAACCGGGGCTCCCGTCATCCCGATTGCCGTATCCAGCGCCAAATGCTGGCCGCGCAAGGCCTTCATCAAGAGGCCCGGCATCGTGGATGTGTCGATAGGCAAACCGATTGTCAGCCAGGGCCGCCAGGCTGACGAATTGATGCGCGAGGTCGAGGCCTGGATCGAAGCCGAGATGCACCGGCTCGATCCCGAGGCCTACCGCTAAACTGCATTCTCATGCGCAGCCTGCTGCAATACACCCTCGATCTTTTCGGGCCCCAGGATCAACAACCTGGGGCGACTCTCGGCGTCCCCGGCCTACCGGCCCCGGAAGCACTGGCGCCCGCCGTATTCCGCCATCCACGCGCCAACCGCGAAGCCCGGCTGGACGGAGCCGTCGTCGCTTATGAATTCAAACGTGGCAAACGCCGCACCATTGGTTTTTCAGTGGGCCCGGACGGCCTGGTGGTGACTGCGCCCAAGTGGGTACCACTCTACGAGGTGCATGCGGCCGTGCTTGAAAAAGCAGCATGGATCGTCAAGAAACTGGGCGAGACACGCGAGCGCCACGAGCGCCTGGTGTCTACCCGCATCGCCTGGAAAGACGGCACCACGGTCCCGTTTCTGGGTGAGCCTCTGGTGGTGGTGCTGGATCCGGCCCATACCTACGGTGGCGCGAGCGCGGTGCTGCACACCGACCTGGCCGCCGGCCCGGGTGTGCCCCGCCTGACCCTGCACCTGGGCCTGCCGCACCACGCCAGCGCCGACCAGATGCGCGACGCCGTACAGGCCTGGCTGATGCGCCAGGCGAAACGCGTATTCACCGAGCGACTGGACCACTTTGCGCCGCGGCTGCAGGTGCAGTGGCGCAAGTTGTCACTCAGCAGCGCCGGTACGCGCTGGGGCAGCGCGCGTTCGGACGGCTCCATCCGCCTGCATTGGCGGTTGGTCCACTTTCGCATGGATGTCATCGACTACGTGGTCGCGCACGAGTTGAGCCATTTGCGCGTAATGGACCACAGCCCGCGTTTCTGGGACACGGTGCGCGCCGTGGTGCCCGACTACGCCGACCTGCGGGTGCAACTCAAGGACGAATCGGTGCCGCAGTGGTCCTGAGTTAGCGCCCCCAGCCCAGCCGCTGCGCGTCTGGCCCCCCGAGGGGGTGCAGAGAACTTGGGGCGGCCCGGCGTTTTCTCATGAGCAGGCCTTACACCGCGCTGAACCGGTAGACCCGGTCGGCGTCAAGCGTGCGGCGCAGCTTGCCTTCGAACCACAGGGCGTGCAGGTGCGCCACCGCCTCGCCCATGGCAAACGTCTTCTGGTGCAGGTCCAGCGGCCGTTTGAACATCACCGGCAGCACGTCGGCGGCGCAACTGGGCTTTTCGCCGCAAAGCTGCATCACTTCGGCCAGCCGGTCGCGGTGGTGGTCGTGCAACTGCCGGATGCGGGTGTACAGGCCGGTAAACGGCTTGCCGTGGGAGGGCAGGGTGAGCGTGTCTTCGGGCAAGGACTTGAACTTGTCGATGGAGTCGAGGAACTGCTTGAGCGCGTTCGCCTCGGGTTCGACTTCGTACACGCTTACGTTGGTCGAGATACGCGGCAGCATCATGTCGCCGCCTATCAAGACACCAAGTTCCGCGCAGTACAGCGCAATATGTTCCGGTGTGTGGCCGTAACCACTGATGCAGGACCATGCGCGTCCGCCGATGGTCAGCACATCGCCGTCCATCATGCGCCGGTACTGCGCCGGTACCGCCGGCACCAGCTTGGGGAAGTAACTCGAGCGCGCCTTGATCTGTTCCACCGAGTCCAGGTCGTTCAGGCCGTGCGAGGCAAAATACATCGCTGCCGCTTCGCCGCCAAAAGCGGTGGGCCCCAGGGCACCCAGTCGGGCTACGTTGTAATCGGTGGCGCTGATCCACATGCGCACGTTCCAGCGCTCGCACAACCAGTAGGCCAGGCCGATGTGGTCGGGATGCATATGGGTCACCACCACGCGCAGAATGGGCAGACCCTGGAGCTGGGTGGCGAACACCTGCTCCCATTGGGCCTTGGATTCATCCCGCGAAATGCAGCAGTCTACGATGGTCCAACCCTGCTGGCCGTCGATCTCGTCGCGCAACAGCCACAGGTTGATATGGTTCAGAACGAACGGCAAGGACATGCGGATCCAGCGCACTCCGGGGGCCACTTCCATCGTTGCTCCGGGCTCTGGCATGGCGTCGCCCAGGGGGTAATGGAGTTCAAGTTCGAGTTCGTTCATGGTGGATACTGCCCGTGTTTGACGTTTACGTAAACGTCAGATGTAATGCACGCATTGTATTTATCCGTACGGCTCCAGGCTGTCGCCTGCGTTTTGCCCCTGTCGTCCGCATCCGGCTTCGCCCAATTTGTTATTGACCACCATGGCCACCCAATACACCATCAGCGACCTCGCCAAGGAGTTTGACCTGACCACCCGCGCCATCCGTTTCTACGAGGACATGGGGTTGCTGCAACCCGAACGCGCGGGGCCGGGCGGGCGCAGCAGGGTCTACAGCGCGCGTGACCGTACCCGCCTCAAGCTCACGCTGCGCGCCAAGCGCCTGGGCTTGTCGCTCACCGAAGCACGCGAAATCATCGATATGTACGACAGCCCGCGCGATACCGGCGCGCAGCTCAAAAAGTTTCTGACGGTGCTGGCAGCGCACCGCAAGGCGCTCGAGGAGCAGATGGCCGACCTGGTGGCCAACCTGGACGAAGTAAAAACGCATGAAAAAGAAGCGCGCGCACTGCTCTCCAAAACGGCAAAAATCATGGCGAAGAGCTGACTTCGCGCATAATTGACGTTTACGTAAACGTCAATTGCATCGGGTTCCGCGGTTCAGTTCCGCCACCCTGAGAAGGGCCCACTTTCTGGAGACACCCATGGCCATGCACATGCCCGGACTCGATTTTCAACTCGGCGAGGACATCGACGCCCTGCGTGACGCGGTGCGCGAATTTGCGCAGGCCGAAATAGCGCCGCGGGCCGCCGAGGTGGACCGCAGCGACCAGTTCCCGATGGACCTGTGGCAAAAGATGGGCACGCTGGGTGTGCTGGGTATCACGGTCGGCGAAGAATACGGCGGCGCCGGCATGGGTTACCTGGCGCACATGATCGCCATGGAGGAGATCAGCCGTGCATCGGCCTCCGTGGGCCTGAGTTACGGCGCACACAGCAACCTGTGCGTCAACCAGATAAAACGCAACGGCACCGAGGCCCAGCGCCGGAAGTATTTGCCCAAGCTGATTTCGGGCGAACATGTGGGCGCGTTGGCCATGAGCGAGTCCGGTTCCGGCAGCGACGTGATATCGATGAAACTCAAGGCCGAGTGGAAAGAACCGAGTGCCTCGGGGGGAGGCTTCTACCTGCTCAACGGCAGCAAGTTCTGGATCACCAACGGGCCGGACGCCGACACGCTGGTGGTCTATGCCAAGACCGAACCCGAGCTGGGCGCGCGTGGTGTCACGGCGTTCCTGATCGAAAAAGGCATGAAGGGTTTTTCCATAGCTCAAAAACTCGACAAGCTGGGCATGCGCGGCAGCCACACGGGTGAGCTGGTGTTCCAGAACGTGGAGGTGCCGGCAGCCAATATCCTGGGCGGTCTCAACAGCGGCGCCAAGGTGCTGATGAGCGGCCTGGACTACGAGCGTGCCGTGTTGTCGGCCGGTCCGATAGGCATCATGCAGTCGGTGATGGACAACGTAGTCCCTTATATCCACGACCGCAAGCAGTTCGGGCAGAGCATCGGCGAGTTCCAGCTCATACAGGGCAAGGTGGCCGACATGTACACCGTGCTGCAAGCCGGACGGGCCTACTGCTACACGGTGGGCAAAAACCTGGACGCGCTGGGCACCGAACACGTGCGTCGGGTGCGCAAGGACTGCGCCTCCGTCATCCTGTGGTGCGCTGAGAAGGCCACCTGGATGGCCGGTGAGGGCGTACAGATTTTCGGCGGCAATGGCTATATCAACGACTATCCGCTGGGCCGCCTGTGGCGCGACGCCAAGTTGTACGAGATCGGCGCCGGCACCAGCGAGATCCGGCGCATGCTGATCGGGCGCGAGTTATTTGCGGAAACCATGTAAGCGGAAATGCCCCGCTTGGGCACAATGCGGTCATGAGCAACGACACACAACTTCTTCTGGACCATAACCGTGCCTGGGCCGCGCGCATGGAGCGCGAACGCCCGGGTTTTTTTACCGGCCTCATGGCGCAGCAAAAGCCGCGTTATATGTGGATAGGCTGCTCCGACAGCCGGGTGCCCGCCAACGAAATCACCGGGCTGGAGCCAGGCGAGGTATTTGTGCACCGCAACGTCGCCAACGTGGTGGTGCATTCCGACCTAAACGCCTTGTCCACCATACAGTTCGCGGTGGAGCACCTCAAGGTCGAACACATCATGGTGGTCGGCCACTACGGTTGCGCCGGCGTGCGTGCGGCCCTGCAGGGCACGCGCATCGGCTTGGCCGACAACTGGCTGCGCCATATCCGCGACCTCAAGCTGCGGCACCGCAAACGCATCGACCACCTGCCGACCACGCAGCAGGAAGATGTGTTGTGCGAGATCAACGTGATCGAACAGGTGGGCAATGTCGCCCTGTCCACCGTCATGCAGGACGCGTGGGAGCGGGGCCAGAAGGTGACCGTACACGGCTGGGTCTATGGCCTGCGCGACGGCCTGCTCAAGGACCTGCAGGTCAGCATGGACAATGCGGACGCGGTGTTGGACACCTTTCGCACCGCCATCAAGCGTTATCCGCGCTCCACGGACATTGGCAGTGGCAGCGAGATAGACACGACTTTCGACTCGCTGGATGACGATTAGCGAGCAGGGCCGCCATGTTTCCCCAGCGCCTCGACTCGCCGCTCGCTTATGACATCGCCAAGGCGATGCTGGACGGCTTCAACCGGCACTACCGGCTGTTTCGCACCGAGTCGGCGCGTTCCAAACACCGCTTCGAAACAGCCGACTGGCATGGCCAGCAGCGCGCCCAGCGTGAGCGCATTGAGTTCTACGACCTGCGGGTGCGGGAATGCTCGACCCGGCTGGAGCGCGAGTTCAAGGCCGGCGAGCAGCCGATGGAAGTCTGGCAGCAGATCAAGCTGCACTACATTGGTTTGCTGGTGGACCACCGCCAGCCGGAGCTGGCCGAGACCTTTTTCAATTCGGTCACCACCAAGATCCTGCACCGCAGTTATTTCCAGAACGACTTTATCTTTGTACGCCCCGCGGTCAGCACCGAATACATAGAAAACGACGACCCGGCGGCCCAGCCGACCTACCGTGCCTATTACCCGACCCGTGAAGACCTGGAGCGCACGCTGGTGCAGCTCGTGGCGGAATTCGATTTGCGCCGGCCATTCGAGGATATGGAGCGCGACTGCCGTTTTGTGCGCGAGGCCATGCAGACGCGCCTGGGCGAAGTCAAGCTGCGTGCCAATTTCCAGCTGCAGGTGCTGGCCGGACTTTTTTTCCGCAACAAGGGGGCCTACATCGTCGGCAAGATAATCAACGGCTTCAACGAAGTGCCGTTTGCCCTGCCGGTGCTGCACAACAAGGCCGGCAAGCTGGTGGTGGACGCGGCGCTGTTCGGCGAAGACGACTTGTTGATACTGTTCAGTTTCGCGCGGGCCTACTTCATGGTGGACATGGAGGTGCCCAGCGCCTACGTGCAGTTTCTGCGCGGCATGATGCCGCGCAAACCACGCAACGAGATCTACAACGCGCTGGGTCTGGCCAAACAGGGCAAGACCCTTTTTTACCGCGACTTCCTGCACCACTTGCGCCACTCCAGCGACAAGTTCCGTATCGCACCCGGCATCAAGGGCATGGTCATGCTGGTGTTTGACCTGCCTTCGTTCCCTTATGTGTTCAAGGTTATCAAGGACTATTACCCGCCGCAAAAAGACACCACGCGCGAGCAGATCAAGGGCAAGTACCTGCTGGTGAAACAGCACGACCGCGTGGGCCGCATGGCCGACACTTTGGAGTACAGCACGGTAGGTTTTCCGCGCGCGCGTTTTGACGACGAGCTGATTGCCGAGATCGAGAAGTTCGCGCCCAGCCAGCTGGAGATCAGCGACAGCGATGGGGATGGGCAACTTGAGGTCATCATCAAACACGTTTACATCGAGCGGCGCATGATCCCGCTCAACATCTACCTGCAGGAGGCCTTTGACCTGGGCCAGGGCGGTGCCGCGACGGAGGCCGCCGCGGCGCGCGCGCAGGAGCAGATAGAACGTGCGTGATCGAATACGGCAATGCCATCAAGGACCTGGTGGCCGCCAATATTTTCCCGGGCGACATGTTGTGGAAGAACTTCGGCATCACGCGCCACGGCAAGGTGGTGTTCTACGACTACGACGAAATCGAATACATCACCGACTGCAACTTCCGCCACGTACCGGCACCCCGCAACGAAGAAGACGAGATGAGTGGCGAGGTCTGGTATTCGGTCGGTCCCAAGGACGTGTTCCCGGAGACCTTCGCTCCTTTCCTGCTCGGCAATCCCGCGGTACGCGAGGTGTTCATGAAACACCACGCCGATCTGCTCGACGCGGATTTCTGGCAGGCGCACAAACAGCGTATCGCGCAGGGCCATGTGTTCGACGTGTTCCCCTACGACCGCGAGAAGCGTTTTGCGCCGGCGGCGACCGAAACCGATTTGTCCTGAAAGACGCCGCTCCGGCCCCATCTGACCCGATACCCGCACCCCCTAACCCGACCTCAAGGAAAAACCATGTCTGATGCCGTTACTGACCCTGTTGTTATCGCCGGTGCCGCCCGTACCCCCATGGGTGGCTTCCAGGGCGACTTCAGCTCGCTGGCCGCCCACGACCTGGGTGGCGCGGCCATCAAGGCCGCCATGTCGCGCTCCGGCGTGTCGCCGGAACTGGTGACCGAAGTGCTGTTTGGCAACTGCCTGATGGCCGGCCAGGGCCAGGCTCCCGCGCGCCAGGCCGCGTTCAAGGGCGGTCTGCCCAAAGGCGCCGGCGCCGTGACCCTGTCCAAGATGTGCGGCTCGGGCATGAAGGCGGCCATGATGGCGCACGATATGTTGCTGGCCGGCAGCCACGAGGTGATGGTCGCCGGCGGCATGGAAAGCATGACCAATGCGCCGCACCTGCTGCCCAAGGGCCGCAGCGGCATCCGCATCGGGCACGACCGCATCTTCGACCACATGATGCTGGATGGCCTGGAAGATGCCTACGAGCCCGGCCGTTCCATGGGCACCTTTGGTGAAGACTGCGCAGCCAAATACAACTTCTCGCGCGGCGCCCAGGACGAATTTGCCATGGCCAGCGTGCAGCGCGCGCAGGCGGCCACCAAGTCCGGCGCTTTTGCCACCGAGATCACGCCGGTCACCGTCAAGGGTCGCGCGGGCGAGGTGGTGGTTTCCATCGACGAAGGTCCAGGCAAGATAAAACTCGACAAGATACCGCTGCTGAAACCCGCCTTCAAAAAGGACGGCACCATCACCGCCGCATCCAGTTCGTCCATCAACGACGGTGCGGCCGCGCTGGTGCTGCTGCGCGCTTCCACCGCGACACGTCTGGGCGCCCGGCCGCTGGCGCGTATCGTGGCGCATAGCACGCACGCGCAGGAACCCAACTGGTTTGCCACCGCCCCGGTGGGAGCGGTACAGAAGCTGCTCGCCAAAACTGGCTGGCGGGTGCAGGACGTGGACCTGTGGGAAATCAATGAAGCTTTCGCCGTGGTGCCCATGGCGCTCATGACCGAACTCAAGATCGGCCACGCCATCGTGAACGTGAACGGCGGCGCCTGTGCGCTGGGCCACCCGATCGGCGCCAGCGGGGCCCGCATCATGGTCACCTTGATCCACGCCCTGCAGGCCCGTGGGCTCAGGCGCGGCATCGCCACCCTGTGTATCGGTGGCGGCGAGGCAACAGCGGTCGCGCTGGAGCTGGTGTGATTCTGACAGTAGATCAGGAGATGGTGCGCGACGCGGTACGCGCATTTGCGAAGCAGGAGTTGTGGCCCAACGCCGCGCGCTGGGACAAGGAGCACTATTTTCCCAAAGAGGCGCACCAGGGCCTGGCCGCCCTGGGCGCCTATGGCATTTGTGTGCCGGAGGAATATGGCGGCGCCAACTTCGACTACCTGACGCTGGCGCTGGTGCTCGAAGAAATCGCGGCCGGCGACGGTGGCACCAGCACCGCCATCAGTGTCACCAATTGCCCGGTCAACGCCATACTGATGCGTTACGGAAATGCGGCGCAAAAAAAGCAGTGGCTGCCGCCGCTGGTGCAGGGCCAGATGCTGGGCATCTTTTGCCTGACTGAGCCCCACGTAGGCAGCGACGCATCGGCCCTCAAGACCACGGCCACCAGGGACGATGATGGCTACTTGCTCAACGGCGTCAAGCAGTTCATTACCAGCGGCAAGAATGGCCAGGTGGCTATCGTGATTGCAGTCACCGACAAAGGCGCGGGCAAAAAGGGTATGAGTGCCTTTCTTGTGCCGACCGATGCTCCGGGTTACGTCGTTGCGCGGCTGGAAGACAAGCTCGGCCAGCACAGCAGCGACACGGCGCAGATCAATTTTGACAACTGCCGCATACCGCACGAGAACCTGATTGGCAGTGAGGGCGAAGGCTACAGAATAGCCCTGGGCGGCCTGGAAGGCGGGCGCATAGGCATCGCCGCGCAAAGCGTGGGTATGGCGCGCAGCGCCTTTGAGGTTGCGCTGGACTATGCCAAACAGCGCGAGAGTTTTGGCCAACCCATATTCAGCCACCAGGCCGTGGGTTTTCGCCTGGCCGAATGCGCGACCAAATTGGAGGCCGCGCGCCAGCTGATCTGGCATGCGGCGAGCCTGCGTGATGCGGGCCGGCCCTGCCTCAAGGAAGCTGCCATGGCCAAGCTGTTTGCCAGCGAGATGGCCGAGCAGGTCTGCTCCGCCGCCATCCAGACGCTGGGTGGTTACGGTTATGTGGGCGACTTCCCGGTGGAGCGTATCTACCGCGATGTGCGTGTATGCCAGATTTACGAGGGAACCTCGGATGTGCAGAAGATACTGATTCAAAGGGCGCTGGCCTGATCCGAGCGGCCCGCGCAATTGCTTCCTGACCCTGTTCGCATCGCTCTTATCAAAGCAAAGGAAAGCGCCCTAAACTCGAATAAGAGTTCGCTTATTCAAGTTTCAATTCGCCGCAGGAGACAAAAGTGCCCATCACCAAAGGCTACCAACAACTCGTCGCCGAAGCCATGGCGCAGGTCAAGACCTATACGGTGGACGAGACCCGTGCCAAACTGGCTGATCCCACTACGCAGATGGTCGATATTCGCGATATCCGTGAACTCGCCGACGGCACGGTGATGGGCGCAGTCCATGCGCCGCGCGGAATGCTGGAGTTCTGGGTCGATCCCGCGTCGCCGTACCACAAGCCGCTGTTCGCCGACGAGGCGAAAGAGTTCATCCTGTTCTGCGGCTTGGGGTGGCGCAGTGCGCTGGCCGCCAAGTCCCTGCAAGACATGGGCATGGCCAATGTGGCGCACATGGACGGTGGCTGGACCGAATGGGTCAAGGCGGGTGGCGCCATCGAAACGCTGGAAGCGCAAAAGGCGCGCCGGCACAAGAAAGACTGAAAATGGACAAAACCGTGCGCGGTATGTATTGCCTGCGTTGCAGCGGCAAAAAGGTGGTGCGTGGTTCGCTGGGTGAGTCAGCCCGGTTTTACCCCCTGCGCGGGTTCTTCAAGGCCGTGGTGGGCAGACCCGTATTCGTGCGCGAGCAGCATGCCCATGCCTGCCTGGATTGCGGCCTGGTATGGAATGAGCTCGATATGGGCGAGTTGCGTAAAAACATTCGCAGTTTTGGCCTGTCTCCCCATAACACGGCGGTAATGCGGGTCGTGGACGGCCAGGCCGTCGAGGTGCGTGTATGAAATTTGATGCCGTGTTGTTCGACTGCGATGGCGTATTGGTGGACTCCGAGCCAATCACCAACGGCGTGTTGCGCGAGATGCTGCATGAGCTGGGTTGGCATCTGACGCAGGCCGAATGCATGCGGCTGTTTGTCGGCAAGGCGCTCAAGGACGAAGTCGAAATGATCGCCGAACACACCGGGCACCCGGTGGGCGAGGACTGGATAGGCCGGTTTCAGGAGCGGCGCAACGCGGCCTTGCGCGAGCGCCTCACGGCCATCCCCAATATCCATGCGGCGGTCAGCAAGCTGCACGTGCGCCATGGCGGCCGTATTGCCTGTGCATCCGGAGCCGACCGTTTCAAGGTCGAGATGCAGCTGCGCCAGGTGGGCCTGATGCAGTATTTCGAAGGGCGCATCTTCAGCGGCTACGAGACGCCGCGCTCCAAACCATTTCCCGATGTCTACCTGGCCGCGGCAGCGGCTTTGCAAGCCAATCCCACGCAGTGCGCGGTGGTGGAGGACACAACCATCGGCGTCACGGCCGGTGTTGCCGCCGGGGCGTTTGTGTTTGCTTATGCGCCGCTGGGCGACGGCGCCGCACTGCTTGCGGCCGGCGCATCACAGGTGTTTTCCGATATGGCGCAACTGCCGGGTTTGATGACTTAGTAGTCCGTTTCACCAAAGCCACTACATGAAACCGCGCCTTTTTCCGCCATGCGTCGTTGCAGCCCCTTACCGCACTGCCAGTGCGGCTGCGGGTCTACGCCTAGCCTGGCGAAAAAATCCATCGGTTTCATTACGTAATGCCTTTGATGAAACGAACTACTAGAAAGCAGCACCATGCCAGTTCTCGAATCCAGACTGAGCGCACGCTCGGCCGACTTCCAGGCCAACGCGGCCGCCATGCGTGCGCTGGTTGCCGACCTGAACGGCAAGATCGCCAAGGCGCAGGACGGTGGCGGCGAAGCGGCGCGCGCCAAACACACGGCACGCGGCAAACTGCTGCCACGCGAACGCGTGCAGATGCTGCTTGACCCCGGCACGCCGTTCCTGGAACTCAGCCCCCTGGCGGCCCTGGGCATGTACCCGGACCGCGATGGCAGCGACAGTGCGCCCTGTGCGGGCATCATCGCCGGCATAGGCCGCGTGAGCGGCGTGGACTGCATGGTGGTGTGCAACGATGCCACCGTCAAAGGCGGCACCTACTACCCGCTGACGGTCAAGAAACATCTGCGCGCGCAGGAGGTGGCCCAGCAGAACCGGCTGCCCTGCATCTACCTGGTTGACTCCGGTGGCGCCAACTTGCCCAACCAGGACGAAGTATTCCCGGACCGCGACCATTTCGGCCGCATCTTCTTCAACCAGGCCAACCTGAGCGCGCAGGGCATCGCCCAGATTGCGGTGGTGATGGGCAGTTGCACGGCCGGTGGCGCCTATGTGCCGGCCATGAGTGACGAGAGCATCATCGTGCGCAACCAGGGCACGATTTTCCTGGGCGGGCCACCGCTGGTCAAGGCGGCGACCGGCGAGGTGGTCAGTGCCGAAGACCTGGGCGGCGGCGATGTACATACCCGGTCTTCGGGCGTGGCCGACCATCTGGCCGAAAACGACATGCATGCGCTGGCCATCGCACGCAACGCGGTCAAGAACCTCAACGCCAGCAAACCTGCCAGCCTGGTATTGGCGGCGCCAGTCCCGCCCAGGCTGGACGCGCAGGAGTTGTACGGCGTGATCCCGGCCGATACCCGCAAACCCTTTGACGTGCGCGAGATAATTGCCCGTGTCGTGGACGGATCGGAGTTCGATGAGTTCAAGGCGCGTTACGGCACCACCCTGATCTGCGGCTTTGCGCACATCGAAGGCATGCCGGTGGGCATCATCGCCAACAACGGCATCCTGTTCAGCGAGTCGGCGCTCAAGGCCACGCACTTCATCGAATTGTGCTGCCAGAGAAAGATACCACTGGTCTTCCTGCAGAACATCACCGGTTTCATGGTTGGGCGCAAATACGAAAACGAAGGCATCGCACGCAACGGCGCCAAGATGGTCACGGCCGTGGCCACGGCGGCGGTGCCCAAGTTCACCGTCATCATCGGCGGCAGTTTCGGCGCCGGCAACTACGGCATGTGCGGCCGCGCTTATTCACCGCGTTTCCTGTGGATGTGGCCCAACGCACGTATCTCGGTCATGGGCGGCGAGCAGGCGGCCGGCGTGCTGGCCACCGTCAAGCGCGACGGCATAGAGGGCCGGGGTGGCCAGTGGAGCGCGGCGGAAGAAGAAAATTTCAAGGCGCCGATCCGCAAGCAGTACGAAGAACAAGGGCACCCGTATTTCGCCACCGCCAGATTGTGGGACGACGGCGTGATAGACCCGGCCGACACCCGGCGCGTGCTGGCGCTGGGGCTGAGTGCCTCGCTCAACGCGCCGATACCCGACACGCGCTTCGGCATCTTCCGGATGTGACCATGGTGCGGTGTGCGCGTGCCCTGTTGTGGATGACCGGCCTGTGCCTTTCGCTGATCGCTTCGGCGCAGACGGCCACCGAAGTGCGGGTGGACAGCCTGGACGCCGCCGTGAAACTGCCCGGTTATTGGTTCCCCGCGCAAAACGGACTGGCTCCGCGGCCTGCCGTGGTGGCGCTGCATGGCTGCGATGGCTTGCTCGATCCCAAGGGGCGGCTGGGTGCGGGGCGGCTGCGTTATGCCAGGCTGCTGAACGAAGCGGGCATCGGCGTGTTGTTTACCGAGAGTTTTGTGCCGCGTGGCGAAACCTCGATCTGCAGCCAGAAAGGCAGTGTGCGCAGAATCACTGAGGAAGACCGGCGTCTGGACGTTTATGGTGCGCTCCAGTGGCTGGCCGGCCAGGAGGGCGTGGACGGCAGGCGTCTTGGCGTAGTCGGCTGGTCGCATGGCGGGCAGACGGTGCTGTCCAGCGCCGACCTGAGCAGCGAGGTGGTCAGTGGCGCGGCCGTGAAACCCGCCGCACTGGTGGCCTTCTACCCCGGTTGCGACAAAGTACTCAAGAGATTTCGGTACGCCGTGGCGGCGCCGACCCTGGTCATGAGTGGTGCGCTTGACGACTGGACGCCACCCGCGCCGTGCTGGCGCCTGACCAGCGGGCTGCAAGGCGATGTGGGCAAACCGGTGGTGCAGTACCTAGAGTTTGCCGACAGCTACCATGCCTTTGACAGTTCGCTGCCGCCGCGTGAGCGCTCGGACGTAGGAGGCACCCGATCAGGCAAGGCCACGGTGGGCGGCAACCCGGTGGCACGCGAGGAGTCGGCCCGCGCCATGTTGTCCTTCCTGAAAACCCACCTGGCCAGATAGCGCCCATGGCCCCCATCCCGATTCTCGCGCGCAACACATGGCAGGCCACCCTGCTGGTGCTTGTGCTGGCAACCGGTTTGGCCATGGCGCCGTCCCTGCGCGCGCAGTCCGCCGTCCTCGCGCCAGAGGTTCTGGCCAAAGACATGCAGGAGGAAATCGTGCACACCAACGTGGGCGTGAAGGACATGTTCGGGCGCCAGGAAACCCGTGCCATGCCCATCACGATTTATCGTCCGGCGGGCGACGGGCCGTATCCGCTGGTCGTGTTCAACCATGGCCGGGCCGTTGCCGAGAAACGCGCACTCCAGGGGCGCTGGCGGCCGGAACACGCGGCGCGTTATCTGGTCGCCAAGGGTTTTGTGGTGATGGTGCCAACGCGCATCGGCTACTGGGAAAGCTTCGGCGATTTTGATCCGGAAAGCAGCGGGCCGTGCAGCGCGCGGCAGCTGGAGCCTATGTCGGCAGCCACCTCGGACCAGGTGCTGGCCGCGCTGGCGTATGCCAAAACCCTGCCGTATGTGGATGCCTCGCGCTGGATCGTGGCCGGCCAGTCGGTGGGTGGCCTGGCCACAATTGCCACGGTGGCGCGCAACCCGCCCGGCTTGCTGGCCGGCATCAACTTTGCCGGCGGAACCGGCGGCAACCCGGACGTCAACCCCGGACGCCCCTGCAATCCGCGGCAATTGGGAGAGTACTGGGGCGTGCTGGCCAAAAACGCCGTTGCTCCCATGCTCTGGCTGTACTGGCAAAACGACAAGTTCTGGGGTGAAGACAATCCCAGGCGCTGGCACCGCGCCTGGCTGGACGGCGGCGGGCGGGCTGATCTCGCGACTCTCCCGCCGTCGGGCGAAGATGGGCACAACGGGCTCGGCACCGATATGAACAACTGGCTTCCGGTGGTGGATGCCTTCCTGGGCAAACTCGGATTCACGCAAGCGGCCATCGTGGGAAAACCGGCGCCCAGCGGCTTTGCCGAGCTTGCCGACACCAGCAAGCTTCCCATCAGTGCGCAGAACAGAGCCGGTGCCTACGCCAAATTCCTGGAGTCCAACTTGCCACGGGCGTTTGCAGTGGGCGACCGCGGTGGCTGGGGTTACGCAACGGGAGACTATGCGGTGGGCAAGGCTCTGGGAAGCTGCATGCGTTTCGGGCAAAGCTGCAAGCTGTATGCGGTGGACAACGACGTGGTCTGGCAGGCGAAATAACCAGATGGAAAATCTTCTCCACTTCTGGCATACCCTGGCAGAGCCCGCAGCAACGGCGCTTGCGCAAGGCACGCAGGCGATGGACATGCCGGCCCTGCTGGCGCTCGCTGCGGCGCTGGGCTGGGCCAGCGGCCTGCGTTTGTATGCAGTGCTGTTCATGGCCGGTCTGGCCGGGGCCATGGGCTGGATGGTGTTGCCGCACGGGCTGACCCTGTTGCAGCACCCGGCGATGCTGGCGGCCAGCGGCTTCATGCTGTTGGTGGAATTTTTTGCCGACAAGATTCCGGGCCTGGACAGCCTGTGGGACGCCGTCCATGCCCTGATCCGGGTGCCCGGCGGCGCCGTGCTGGCGGCCAGTGTGTTTGGTGCCGACCACACCACCATGGCAGTGGTGGCGGCCGTGCTGGGTGGCTCGCTGGCCGCCACCTCGTTTGCCGGCAAGGCCGCCACACGCGCGGCGGTGAATACCTCGCCCGAACCCTTCTCCAATATCGCGGTGAGCCTGCTCGAAGATGGCCTGGTGGTGGGTGCGATGTGGTTGGCGACCCAGCACCCGCTGCTGTTTGCCGTTGCGCTGGCCATCACATTGCTGCTCACGGTGCTCCTGCTCATGGCATTGTTCAAATTCCTGAAGGCCGCAACACGCCGCGTCCGGGGCTGGTTTGGCACGGTCGCTGTTCATTGAGGAAATTGCATGTTTAACAAAATATTGATTGCCAACCGGGGCGAGATAAGCTGCCGGGTTGCGGCCACGGCGCGGCGCATGGGCGTCAAGTCGGTGGCTGTTTATTCGGATGCCGATGCGAGTGCCAAACACGTCGAGGCCTGCGATGAGGCCGTGTATATCGGCGCCAGCGCGCCGAAAGACAGCTACCTGCGCTGGCAGCGCATCCTCGAAGCCGCCAAGGCCACCGGCGCGCAGGCCATACATCCGGGTTACGGTTTCCTGAGCGAGAACGAGGCCTTTGCGCAGGCCTGCGCCGATGCCGGCCTGGTGATTATCGGCCCGCCGCCATCGGCCATCAAGGCCATGGGCCTCAAGGCCGAATCCAAACAACTGATGGAGCGCGCCGGTGTGCCGCTGGTGCCCGGTTACCACGCGGCCAATCAGGACCCGGTGCTGCTCAAGAGCGAAGCCGCGAGCATTGGTTACCCGGTGCTGATCAAGGCCAGCGCGGGCGGCGGCGGCAAGGGCATGCGGGCGGTGGACAAGGCGGAAGACTTCGACGCCGCTCTGGCTTCCTGCAAACGTGAGGCCAGCAACAGTTTTGGCGACGACGCCGTACTGATAGAAAAATACGTACAACGCCCGCGGCATATCGAGATCCAGGTGTTTGGCGACACCCATGGCAACTACGTGTACCTGTTCGAACGCGATTGTTCGGTGCAGCGGCGCCACCAGAAAGTGCTGGAAGAGGCCCCGGCCCCGGGCATGACCGAGGCGCTGCGGGCCCGGATGGGTGCGGCGGCGGTTGCAGCGGCGCGTGCCGTCAACTATGTCGGTGCGGGTACGGTCGAGTTCATCGTGGAGCAAGCTGGCAATGGCGAGATGCAGTTTTTTTTCATGGAGATGAACACGCGTCTGCAGGTTGAGCACCCGGTGACCGAGGCTATTACAGGTTTGGACCTGGTCGAGTGGCAGCTACGCGTGGCCTGCGGCGAAAAGTTGCCCCTGCTGCAGGACCAGCTGCGTATCACCGGCCACGCCATCGAAGCACGAATTTGCGCCGAAAGCCCGGACAACAATTTCCTGCCTGCCACCGGCCAGTTGCTGGTGTATGGCAAACCGGTGGCGACCAGCTTCGAGCGCAGCAACCGGGCGGTCAAGGTGCGTATCGACGACGGCGTGCGTGCCGGTGATGCGATCTCGCCCTACTACGACTCGATGGTGGCCAAACTCATCGTACACGGCGATGACCGTGCGCAGGCGCTGGCGCGGCTGGACGAAGCACTGGCCCAGACCCATATCGTGGGGCTCAACACCAATGTGCAGTTCCTGCGCTACGTGGTTCGCAGCCCCTCGTTTGCGCAGGCCAACCTGGATACCGCGCTGATACCGCGCGAGCAGGCCGTGCTGTTCAAACAGGAGCCGGTCGGGCTGGCGTTCGCGGTGGCGGCGTCGGTGGCGCGCACCCTGCTCGACGAACGTTTGCTGGAGCGGGCCGACCCGTTCAGCCGGCGCGACGGCTGGCGCGCCTACGGTGTGGCGGTGCGCCGCTTTGCGTTCGAGTTTCTGGGCGAGGCGGTGCAGGCGCAGTTAAGCTACCTGCACGACGGCGCCTTGCGTCTGCAGGTGGCGGACAGTTCGGGTGTCTTGCTGTTTGCGGAATCCGGCCAGGGCATGGACATACAGTTTGCCGGGCAACGCCACACGGCGCAGGTGTACCGCCAGGGTGAGCTCGCGCACGTGTTTGCGCCGCATGGCGCGACCCGTATCCTGGCCATCGACCTGCTGGCGCATGCGGGTGACAGCCAGGCCGAAGGTGGCCGGCTTACCGCGCCCATGCCGGGCAAGGTCCTTTCGTTTGCGGTCAAGAGCGGCGACAAAGTCAAAAAGGGCCAGCCGCTGGCCGTGATGGAAGCCATGAAGATGGAGCACACCATTGCCGCGCCGGCCGACGGCACGGTGGCCGAGTTGCTGTATGCACCCGGCGACCAGGTGGCGGAAGGTGCCGAACTGCTCAAGCTGGCGCCATGAACCATCAGGGCTTTCCGGGGGCATTGGATGCGCGTTATTTTTTATGAGCCCGGGACGCCGGTCGAGCCTTGGGTGCATGGGTTGGGTGCCTTGTTGCCCGGAGCCGTGGTGGAGCCATGGGTGGCTGGTGCACCGCCTGCCGACTACGCGGTCATCTGGGCGCCCCCGCAGCAGCTGGTCGACGAGCAGGTGGGGCTCAAGGCCATCTTCAATATCGGTGCCGGGGTGGACCGTTTGCTCAAATTGCGCTTGCCGCCCGGCATAAAGCTGGTGCGGCTCGACGATGCGGGCATGGGCGTGCAGATGGCCGAATATGTGTGCCATGCGCTCATACGCCATTTCCGCGAATTCGAGGCTTATGCAGGCCAGGCCGCGCAGGAGTTGTGGAAACAGCGCCCGGCGCGCAGGCGTGTGGATTTCCCGGTTGGCATCATGGGGCTGGGTGTGCTGGGTGAACGCGTGGCGCAGGCGGTGCGCCAGTTCGGGTTTCCGCTGGTGGGGTGGAGCCGCACGCCACGCCGGATGGATGGCGTGCGCTGTTTTTCTGGACCGGACCTGCTGGGTGATTTCCTGGCGGCCACCCGCGTGCTGGTGTGCCTGCTGCCCTTGACCCCCGACACGCGCGGCATCCTGTGCCGTGCCACCTTGTCGCAGTTGCAGGAGGGTGCCTATGTGATCAACGTGGCACGCGGGGGCCTGGTGGTGGAGCCGGACCTGCTGGAGCTGGTCAACAGCGGCCACCTGGCTGGCGCGGCGCTGGACGTATTCCAGGCCGAACCCCTGCAGGGTGGCCATCCGTTCTGGCAACACCCGAAAATCCGGGTTACGCCGCACATATCCGCCCAGACCTTGCGCGAGGAGAGCATTGCGCAGATTGCCGGCAAGATCATGGCGCTGGAGCGGGGTGATTCCGTAGCGGGTATCGTTGACCTTGAACGCGGATACTAGGAAAACACATGAGCCTCCCCACCGTAGTCAAACTGGTCGATGTCGGACCGCGCGACGGCCTGCAGAATGAAAAGCAGACCGTGCCGGCCGAGGTCAAGATCGAACTCGTGCACCGCTTGCAGGATGCCGGCCTCAAGGAGCTCGAGGTCACCAGTTTCGTAAGCCCGAAATGGGTGCCGCAAATGGCCGACAACGCCCAGGTGATGGCCGGCATACGGCGCAAACCCGGTGTGCGTTATTCGGTGCTCACGCCCAATATGCAGGGCTTCGAAGCCTCGGTGGCCGTGGAGCGCCAATTCTGGCCCGACGAAATCGTGGTGTTTGCCGCCGCCAGCGAAGCCTTCAGCCAGCGCAATATCAACTGCTCCATCACTGAGAGCATGGAACGCTTCCGCCCGGTGGTGGAGGCCGCGCGCGCCAAAGGCATTTACGTGCGCGGTGCCATGTCATGCGTGGTGGGCTGTCCCTATGAGGGCGATATCGCGCCCGAACGCGTGGGCATGCTGGCCGGCCTCATGAAGGATATCGGTGTACAACACATTGGCGTGGCCGACACCATAGGCGTGGGCACCCCGCTCAAGGTGCAGCGCGCCATGGAGGCCACCCTCAAGCATTACGCCATCAACGACGTGTCGGGCCACTTCCACGACACCTATGGCCAGGCGCTGGCCAATACGCTGGCCTGCCTGGAAATGGGTATCTGGCAGTTCGACGCGTCCGTGGCTGGCCTGGGCGGTTGCCCGTATGCCAAAGGCGCCACCGGCAATGTGGCGACCGAAGACGTGGTCTACATGCTGTACGGCATGGGCATCCACACCGGCATCGACCTGGACCGGCTTATTGACGCCGGCAAATTCATCAGCGACTTCCTGCAACGCAAACCCGGCTCGCGCGCCGCCACGGCGTTGCTCAATAAACGTGTCGGCTGAATCGTCACTACCGGAGCCATGACCGACTACGACGCGCTGAACGCGTTGGCCGAACTGGCGCAGGATACTGGCCAGCGCGTGCCCTCGCCCTGTATTTCCGTGTGTCGAATGGATGCTGGCAACACACTGTGCCTGGGCTGCTTTCGCACCATCGACGAAATCATTGCCTGGGGCCGGCTGGGTGACACGGACAAACGCGCGGTCTGGCGCCTTATCACGCAACGCGCCGGCCTCGCACCGGGCTGAACGGGAAATTGACATGCACCAGATCGACTTCTATTTCGACTTCATCTCGCCCTACGCCTACCTGGCGTTTGAGAAGCTGCCGGAAACACTGATGGGCCTGAGCTACAGCGTCAACTACAAGCCGGTGCTGTTTGCCGCCATGCTGCAACACCATGGCCAGCTAGGCCCGGCCGAGATAAAACCCAAACGCGACTGGACCTACCGGCAGGTGGCGTGGCTGGCACATGCCAATGGCATGGAGATGCGGATGCCCGCTGCGCACCCATTCAACCCGCTGCAGCTATTGCGCCTGGCCGTCGGCAGCGACGAACACGGCACGCCGAATCGCTTTGTGACCGAGACTATCTTCCACCACGTATGGCGCGGCGGCGCCGATGCGGCCGACCCGCAGCGCCTGCAAGCGCTGATCGAGCAGCTCGCTCCACCACGCGACATGCAAGGCGACGAAGTCAAGGCCCAACTCAAAGCCTTTACCGAAGAGGCGATAAGCCTGGGTTTGTTTGGTGTGCCCACCATGGCCGTGGACGGCAAGTTGTTCTGGGGTTTTGACGCGCTGCCTATGCTGCGCGACTACCTTGGCGGCGACGCCTGGTTCGAAAGCGGCGCCTGGGAGGCAGCGGCCCATCAGCCGACCGGCATTACCCGCCCCAAGCGCTGACCCGTTCCCGCCCCGCTGTCACGCAGGCAAACGCACCTGCAATTCCGTAAAGCCGCGCACAAAGTTGGAGAACACGCGTTGGGGTTCCCCCACCACCTCGATCACCGGGAAACGCTTCAATATTTCTTCCCACAGGATTTTTAGCTGCATCTCGGCCAGCCGGTTACCCACGCAGCGATGGATACCGAAGCCGAACGACAGGTGCTGGCGCGGTCGCGCGCGGTCGATGATGAATTGGTTGGGCTGGTCGATGGCCTCTTCGTCGCGGTTACCCGACAGGTACCACATCACCACCTTGTCGCCCTTTTTTATCTGTTTGCCGCCCAGTTCGGCGTCGGCCAGCGCGGTGCGGCGCATATAGGCCAGCGGTGTCTGCCAGCGGATCATCTCCGGCACCATGCTCTCCACCAGCGCCGGGTTGGCGCGCAGCTTGGCAAACTCGGCCGGGTG
>JANLPN010000051.1:0-3045 GCA_031367285.1 Betaproteobacteria bacterium
CAACTCGTCGTAGCCACCGATGGCCCGGAAATCGTCAAGCCGGCAGACAACCATGCCGCTGAGCGCATCCGGGCACGGATCGGCGAGAAAGAAGGTCCGATCCCGCAGCACATCGAGAATCCGGCCAAATACCTCCGGACCCGCCAGGGTATCCGCGTCCATGAAACATACCCATGGCGTGTTGGCCTGCGAGGCGCCCAGGTTGCGCGCCTTGCTGATATTAAAACGGGTCTTTGCGAGGCGGCGAACCACCTGTACCATCGGCAACCGTGACTCGACCCAGGAGCCTGAATCATCCGGGCACGCGTAATCAACCACCAAGCACCTCACACGGGTTTGGGCGGCTACCAGGGGGAGTGACTGGCGCAAATGGTGCAGCCGCCCCATACACGTGATGACGACGGTCAGGACAGGTTCTGTGGCCGCGTGCGGGGATACCATCGGATCGGTTCAGGAATGAAGCTGGCTCACGATTCAGTATAACTTTGCCCTGACATAATTCCCGGCATGACCGGCGCCACCTCCAAATCTCCGTTGCATGTTGTTGGGCGGTTTGACGATCCCTACACCGGGGCCGAGCGTTCCTTGCCCGATCTGGCGCGGGCTCTGCGCGGCCGGCGCGAAACCCTGTTGTGGTCGGACGTGCCTCCCACTGCAATGTTTGCGGACCAAGGGGTTCGGACCATCGATCAGTCCACGTCGGCGTTTCCCAGCGGAGGCATGTTGCTGGTGGGTGGTGTGCATGTGCGGCTTGGCAAATGGCTGGAGCATGCGCGGCCGGAACGCGTCGCCCTGCGCTACAACCTGCCCAACCACCAGCGCCTGTTCGATGCCATTGCGAGGATTCGCGATGCCACGGACATCGACCCGGAACTAATTTTTGTATCCCGCGCGATCCAGATGTCGGTCGGCCTTCGCGGGCGTGTGGAGCCAAGTCTGATCCAGCTTGACAACTACTTGAGACTGCCGGTCGAACGCATCCGTCGCGCGGCGGTTACCGTGGGGCGGGTCAGTCGCGATGTGATCGAGAAACACGACCCGAGGGATGTGGCTCTCTACCGCATGCTGGCGGCACGCGGAATACGCGTCCGCATCATGGGCGGCTTGTGCCTGCTCCCCTGGTTGAAGGACGTACCCGGGATCGAGCTGATGCCGGTGGGTGCCGAAGAGGTGTCGCGGTTCATGCATTCGCTGGACATTTTCTTTTACCGAACCGGCTCATTCACCGAACCCTATGGCCGGGTGGTGCTGGAAGCCATGGCCAGTGGTTTACCGGTTGTGGCGGCGGCCAACGGTGGTTATGTAGAGCAGATCAAGCAGAATGAGGAGGGTGTTTTGGTAGACAGCCAGGAGCAGGCCCTGCAGGTACTGAATACGCTCGCCGCCCAACCATTATTACGGGCAAGCATTGGGCGTGCCGCACGTCAACGCGCCATCGAGGTACATGGCCCCGAGGCCATTGCACGAATGGTTACCAACTATCTGGATTAAGGTTTAAGGCGCGCGGCGTCCAGCCGTATTCAAGACGACAGCAGGCGTAATGGCACCACGCGCCAAGGCAACGGCCCCTTGCACGATCCCGATATTGGCAGGCGGGAGGCTATTCGACGATTGGGACGTGTCTTGCTGGTAAATCATGCCGGCACGGGTTGCCTGGTCACCCACAAAAAAGCCGCGAACGCTGCCGGCGCTGCTGCCAGCGTAGAACGAAGAGTAGTTGAAAATGTTGCCCGACTCACGTAGCTGCACCGGGACGTTACTGCCATTTTTGACAAAGGTAGTGTCTACCTCCGCTCTTACCGACCCGCTGCCAAAGTTCACGTCCAGTTGGGCTCTGTCAAGACGGCCAAGACTGGTCACGCCGTTGAGGGTCGCGGTTGGCGCCGTGCCGCTGTTCCCCACCATGGAGTAGGTCGCGGTGCCACCGTCCGGCGGCATTTGCGACGGCAGGGTCGGCCGCCCCACCAGGTAATGCACACCGGTCAGCGAGGAGTTGCCGGAGTAGCTGGAAAGCTTGTTGCCTTTGGCCCAGTAGCCCCAGCCAATGAAGTCGGAATCGGTCGGGTTACCGAGCGAGCCCGAGCTGGTCACCGGGCTTGCGGCGGCAAACAGGTAAGACGTCCCCCCATACCCGCCGCTGTCTTCGCCATCGTCGTGCATATACATCTGATTGCCGACGAACGTAGCGATACCAGAGCTGGGATTTGACCAGTTGGAGGGCGAATAGCCGAAGAAATTGTTGTTGCGCGACGCAAAAAGCGCCTGCATCCCGGACACCTGGGTCGTGCTGCCGTTTTTCAGCAGCACCACCGCACCCTGCACATGCCCGACCAAGTTGTCATCGATTTCATACAGCATACCCGCCCGGCTGGCCTGGAGCCCCGTAAAGAAACCGCTGAAATAACCACCACGACTACAACCATTGGCGTAAAAAGTTGACCCGTCCACATAGCCGTAGTCGTAGATGTTGACCGGAACGACCTGCCCGTCCTTCACAAACTGGGTGTTAACGTAACCAGTTAGGCGACCGCGAAGAAAATCAACGTTGAGACCGGCACCGAGCAGGGTGCCAAAAATTGATTTTCCGTCATAAGACGTTGCAGTGGGCGCAGTGCCACTCAGAAAACCACCGGCAGCCCGAAACGGACTGTAAACGGCAGTTCCTTCGCGCGGCATGTCGAGCTGCGGAGTCGGCCGCCCGACAATGTAATGGACACCCGCAGATTCCTCGGATTCACTGAAGAAAGTAGGCTGGACCTGCCCACTGGTGGAACGGATCGTGCCGGCATCCCAGTAACCCCAGCCGATAAATCCAAGGTCGGTCGTGTTACCCACCTGGCCGAAACTGCCGGCACCGGTGCTCGTTTTTTGCACGATGACAGAACCACCTCCGTAGTTCGCCACCTCATGTTTGATCAACTGCCCGCCGACGAAGGTTCCGACACCGGTGCTCGGGTCCTCGCCCCCGCGCAGGCTGTCATCATTACGTGCATTGCCAAACGCGAACATGGCGGACACGCCTGGCAGAACACCCTCCGCCAACGG
>JANLPN010000107.1:0-3009 GCA_031367285.1 Betaproteobacteria bacterium
AATTCGCGCTGAAATTGGGCGGTCACGGCCGCTGCAGACCGGCAGCGCGTGTAGTAGCGGCAGGGCCATAATGGGCACCCCATGCGCCGCATCACCATCTCCGTCAATGACTCGCTGGCTGATGAGTTTGACGAACTTATCGACACGCACGGCTACGGCAGCCGCTCCGAGGCGTTTCGCGACCTGGTGCGCGGCAGCCTGGAAAAGGAGCGCACAAGGACCCACCAGGCGCGTTACTGCATTGCCAGCCTGAGTTATCTGTACAACCACCATGAACGCGATCTGGCCAGCCGGCTGACCGCGCTGCAGCATGAACACCACGACATTTGCGTATCGAGCATGCACGTGCACCTGGACCACGACCACTGCATCGAGACCGTTGTGCTGCGTGGCTTGTACAAGCAGGTGAGCGCCTTTGCCAACAACGTGATGGCCCAGACCGGCGTGCGCCATGGCCACATCAATATCGTGCCGGTTGACGTGGCCTCGCCTTCGCCGACGCATCATCGGCATGCGCACTTTCATCCCAAGACTTGAGGCACTTTGTAGTGAAGCTGAACGCCTGTCAGAAATTTGCGGTCAGTGTCAGGCGCACGGAGCGTGATTCGATCGGGTGGAAGTGAATGTCGCTTACCGGCGCGGGCTCGCTGGCCAGGCGTGATTCGTAGAAGTAATCTATGGCCGAAGCGCGCTGGTTGGTCAGGTTGAACACTTCAAGCTGGACGCGCATCTTGGGGTTGATCTTGTAGCCGACGCGGCCGTTCAGCGTCGCGGTCGGGCGGGACCGCACGCTGTTGTCCTCGATCAGCGGACGCGGGCCGAAGTAGCGCAATTGCAGGGCGCCGAAATAGGGGCCGACGTGGTCCACCGCCAGCGCGACCGACGCCACGCCTTCCACCGCGCCCGGAATGCGGTTGCCGGCCGGATCGGGGTTGCGAAAACGTGCCTGGGCAAACGCCACATCGGCGTCGATCGTGAGCCACTTGGTCGGCTTGTAATAGTTGTTGAATTCAAAACCGAGGCGCCGGCTCGGCCGGCCGGCTTCGGTGGTGCCGGCGTCGCCGACAAATATCAGCTCCGAATCAAAGTCCAGCCGGTAGAGTGACAACGAACTCTGCAGGCCGGGAATTATTTCGGTGCGCACCCCCACTTCCAGGCCCTTGGACCGAACCAGCGGCGTGACCTTGTCCACGGGCGCGCCCGATTTGGGGTCCACCGTGATCGTGGTGCCGCGTGCGTCGTTGCTGTGAAAGCCGGTGCCGGCGTTGAAGTAATACTCGGTCTTGCTCCAGGGGCCGAAGATCAGGCTCAGCTTGGGGCTGGCGATGCTGTCATGCGCCTTGCCGGAGTTGGCCGGGTTGTCGCCGCGCACGTCAAACCGGTAGGCGTCGCCGCGCACACCGGCCACTGTGCGGAAGGTCTCGCTCCATTCGGTCTTGTTCTCGAAGTAGACACCGGCGCTGCCTTCGACGATATGGTCGCGGCGCGTGGCGGCCAGGGTTTGCCGCGCCGCGGTGCTCAGCAAGCCGTTGAAGATATTGTCGTTTTGCAATTGCAGGCCGACCGTGGTTTCCGACTCGCGGCCCATCCACGGTCCGCGCCAGGTGTGGCTCATGTTGAGGCCGGCGGTGGTGCGCCGGTCCGGCTGGGCAAACTGGTCGCCATTGACCGGGTCATCCAGAAAGTAGGTGAAGTTGGAAAACAGGTCGAGTTTGTCGTGCACCAGGTAGGCATTGATTTCGCTTGCCGTGTTGGCCGTGCTGGTACGCCATGCACCCGACAGGCTGTAGCGGTGTGACTGCCCGCCGTCGCTGGGGTCTATGGCATCGAAGCGGCCCAGTGACCCGCTGTTGACGGCACGTTGCGCGATCTGGTCGGTGGCATTCCACTTGGCGCGGTAAGCCATGGCCGTCACATTGAAGCCATTGGCTTCGTTGCCTTGGCTGTAGCGCAACACACCGTTGATCTTGCGGTAGTCGTCGGGGTGCTTGAACGGCCCGTCATTATGGAAGAGCTCCAGCGCATAGAGCAGGTTGCCGCTGCCAAGCGCGGGAGAATCCGCCAGCAAGGTGCGCCTGAAGCCGTTCTGCCCTATGCCCAGGCTGGCAATGCCATGTTCCAGCCGGTCCAGGTAAACCACGCTGGCGGCGCCGGCCGACGCAAAGTCGCCTTCGGCGGCGTAGTACTGCCCCTTGCGGTAATCGAGCCGGGCCGCCAGCTCGGGAATCAGAAAATTAAGGTCGGTCCAGCCCTGGCCGTGCGAATGGCTGCGCCGGTTGACCAGCATGCCGTCCACGCTGGTGCGCAGGTCGGTGCCATGGTCCAGGTTGAACCCGCGCAGGTAGAACTGGTTGGCCTTGCCCTCGCCGCTGTGCTGGCTCACGATCAGGCCCGGCACGGCCTCCAGCAATTCGCCGGCACGGTATACGGTGCGCGCTTCCAGTTGCTGCTGCGTCACCAGGCCGGTATTGGCGGAGTCGGCGATGCCGAGTTGGCTGGTGCGCGAAGACTCGATGACCACCGCCGGCAGGGCCTTTTCCTGCGCCGACGCGGCTGGCCATTGGCCGAGCAATGACCAGCCCACCAGCGTGGCGGTGATGGGCAGAGGCAGGCGCTGATACGGATGGCGGGCGCGGCGGCGGGACGAATGCATGAATTTCCTCCTGTTGAAGTTGACACGGCCTGCGACGGGGCACCACCGGGCGGCGCCGCTGAACACGCCAAAGTTATGAACAATAATTTTTTTCTCTTAACGTGTGTCGAGATAGTACGCGCGGTTGAAACGCTTGGATTCAATTGGTCGAAGAACGGAACGGAAAATCGGCGCAGCCACCGGTACCCGGTTCCGGCGAGCAGGGCCAGGGCTGGGAGAGGCCGCACTGGCCGGCTGGGCGCTGCTTCACACCGTGCATCTGTTTGGCCGTGGGCGGGGCAGTTTGGATTGCACGGCCTGCAGCCGGCCGGCACGCAGTTCCACCACGGCCTTGGCCACCGCGCGCGCAACCTAGC
>JANLPN010000121.1:0-2709 GCA_031367285.1 Betaproteobacteria bacterium
GCCACCTCCAGCCTGATGCTCGACGATGGCGTGATCGACCCGCGCGACACCCGCGCCGTACTGGGCCTGTGCCTCACGCTGTGCGATGAATCGGCGCGCCGGACCGTGCGGCCGATGCAGTTCGGAGTGGCACGGCCATGAAAAACTTTTCATCCATCCTGATCGCCAATCGGGGTGAAATTGCGGTACGCATTACGCGCACTGCGCAGCGCCTGGGCTACAAGGTAATCGCGGTCTATTCGGATGCCGATGCCAAGGCCGTACATGTGTCTCTGGCCGACCAGGCCGTGCGTATCGGAGGGCCGGCACCACGCGACTCCTACCTCAACATCCCGGCCATCATCGCGGCAGCACAACAAAGCGGCGCCGGTGCCGTGCACCCCGGTTACGGCTTTGTGGCCGAGAACGAGGACTTTGCCCAGGCAGTGGTGGACGCAGGCCTGGTGTGGATAGGCCCGCCACCCGCGGCGATACGCGCCATGGGCGACAAGGCGCAGGCCAAACGCCTGATGAAGCAGGCCGGCGTGTCGTGCGTGCCGGGGTATGACGGTGAGCTGCAGGACGACGCTTGCCTGCGTACCCAGGCAAGCGACATCGGCTACCCGCTCATGATCAAGGCCACGGCAGGCGGCGGTGGGCGCGGCATGCGGCTGGTAGCGTCCGGCGCCGGATTCGACGCGGCATTGTCCAGCGCACGCTCCGAAGCGCTGGCCGCGTTTGGCGATGCCACCGTGCTGCTGGAGCGCGCCGTGCTGGAGCCGCGCCATGTAGAGATCCAGGTATTCGCCGACGAATTGGGCCATGTGGTGCACCTGGGTGAACGCGATTGTTCGGTGCAGCGCCGGCACCAGAAAGTGATCGAAGAAGCGCCCTCCCCGGCCCTGTTTGGCGTCGTCGGCCAGCAGTTGCGCCGGCGCATGGGCGACATGGCCGTGGCGGCGGCGCGCGCGATTGGCTACCGCGGCGCAGGCACCATCGAATGCCTGCTGGACGCACAGGGCAACTTCTACTTCATGGAGATGAACACGCGCCTGCAGGTGGAACACCCGGTGACCGAGGCGCTCACGGGCTACGACCTGGTCGAGTGGCAATTGCGCGTGGCCCAGGGCGAAGTTTTGCCCGAGACCTCGCAGGATGAAATCCTGCGGCGCTTCGAGGCCGGTGGCCATGCCGTGGAAGTGCGGTTGTGCGCCGAAGACCCTGCCCACGGTTTTCTGCCGCAAAGCGGCCGGCTGCTGGCCTGGCAGCCCAGCACGGCAGTACGCGTGGAACATGCCCTGCAAGCCGGCGCGGAGATACCGCCGTATTACGACTCGATGGTGGCCAAGTTCGTTGCCCATGGCACCGATCGTGCCGCTGCCTGCAAGCTGCTTGCCGACGCGCTGCGCGCCAGCGTGGTACTGGGCGTGACTACCAACCAGGCCTTCCTGGCCGCCTGTCTGGAGCACCCGGTATTCACCGGTGGCCAGGCCACCACAGGTTTTATCGCGGCCCACGGCGACGAGGTACTGGGTGCATCCCGGCCGCTGCGCCCCTCCGTGGCCGCACTGGTGTTGTACGCCGCACGGGCCCTGCAACTGGGCCACGACCCAGCCCACGTAGCCCTGGCCCTGCCCTGGCAGCTGCCTATGCGTTTCACCATCGACGGCGAGGTTGCAGCAGCCAAGCTGCAGGCTTTGGGCCGCAATGCCTACCGCGTCACGTGCGGCGATACCAGCGAGTATTTGTATCTCGGCGCATGTGATAGGGGCGTGATGACCATCACTTCCGAACTTGGGCGCGAGTCCCTTGCGTTTGTGCTGGGCCGGGACCAGGTGTTCGTCGGCCAGGCCGGTCGCCAGACGGTAATCGAAGACCAGACCCTTGCCAGCGCCGCCAACGCCGGCGCGGCGGGTGCAGGGACCATCCGTGCACCCATGGCCGGGCGCATTGTGGCGCTCAACGTAGTCGCGGGGCAGCAGGTGGCCAAGGGAACCGTGCTGCTGGTGCTGGAGGCCATGAAGATGGAGCATCCTTCCATCGCCCCCATGGACGCCGTGGTGACACGTATCCATGTCGAACCGGGCACGCAGGTGAGCACCGGCACCCTGTTGGTGGAACTCAGCGCCGCGCCCTGAGGCTGCGGATTGTCTTCTTTGAAAGCTCCCATGTTTGAACCGGATCAGATTACGCAGTTTCGAGAACAGGTACGCGACTTTCTTGCGCGCAATCTGCCCGACGATATTCGCCAGTCGGTGCAGGACGGCGTGCCACTCACCAAACCGCAGTCCCTACGCTGGCACGCCATACTGCACCGGCAAGGCTGGCTGGTACCGCATTGGCCGGTGGACGCGGGTGGCCAGGGCTGGGACGCCATGCAGCGCCTGGTGTTTGACGAAGAGATGTGCACCCACGGCGCGCCGGAACTGAGCGCGCTGATGTTCGACATGATCGGGCCGGTGCTGATCCGTTTTGGCAATGCGGCACAAAAGGCTGCCTTCCTGCCACGTATCGCGGACGGCACCCAGTGGTGGTGCCAGGGATACTCGGAGCCCAACGCCGGGTCGGACCTGGCGTCCCTCATGACCCGTGCCGAGCGGCAAGGCGAGTCGTACCTGGTGAACGGCTCCAAGATCTGGACCTCGTACGCGCACCATGCCGACTGGATATTTTGCCTGGTGCGCACCGACCGCGAAGCCAAGGCACAGGACGGCATCTCTTTCCTGCTGA
>JANLPN010000154.1:0-4670 GCA_031367285.1 Betaproteobacteria bacterium
GCCAGCAGGCGCACATACAGCGTGGGAACACCCATGAACACGGTCGCCTCGGGCATCTTGCGCAACACCAGCGCGGGATCAAACCTTGCCAGCCAGATCATCTTGCTGCCGTTGATCAACGCGCCATGCAGCGCCACGAACAGGCCGTGTACGTGAAAAATAGGCAGCGTATGGATCAGCACGTCGCCGCCCTGCTCCTGCGTGCGCCATCCCCAGTAGTCCTTGAGCACCAGAGCATTGCTGAGCAGGTTGCCGTGGGTCAGCATGGCGCCCTTGCTGCGGCCCGTGGTGCCGCTGGTGTAGAGGATGGCGGCAAGATCGTCCCTGGCCCTTGGCACCACCGTGTGCTTGTCGCTGCAATGTGCGGCGCGCTCCAGCAATGAACCGGTGCGGTCGTCGTCCAGCGTAAACACGTAACGCGTGCCGGACTTGAACGCGAGCTTGCTGACCCAGCCAAAATTGCGCGAAGAACACACCACCACGGCCGGCTCGGCGTTGCCGATGAAATACGCCATCTCCGCGCTTTGGTAGGCCGTGTTCAAGGGCAGGAACACCTGGCCGGCGCGCAGGCAAGCCAGGTACAACATGGCCGCCTCGACCGACTTGTCCACCTGTACTGCAATACGCGAACCCTCCGGCAAGTCCAGCTTGCGCAGCAGGTTGGCGATCATGGCCGTGGCGCGCTCCAGGTCGCGCCAGCTGTAAAACAGGCCGCTGTCGGTCTCGATGGCCGTGGCATCCAGATCGGCCGGGAAGGCCTCGCGCAGGGCGGAAAAAAGACTGCGGTCGGTTAGGTCGGCGGGGCTTGGGGTTGTCATGCTGCGTCGTGAAGGGGCTGTGCTTGCAAAGAGTCAATCCAGTTTGGCACCGGAGGTCTTGACCACAATGTCCCAGCGTTTTATCTCGGCGGTAACAAAGCTGCCGAACTGTGCCGGCGTCAAATTGCCGAACTCCGCGCCCTGCGAGGCCCAGACCGCTTTGGACTCTTCCGACAGGCCGGCTTTGCGCACCTCTTCCACAATCCGGGCCTGCACGTCCGCCGGCGTACCCTTGGGGGTCCAGAGCCCGTACCAGGTGGTCACGGTGTAGTCCGGCAAACCCAGTTCTGCCGCACACGGCACATCCGGAAACGCCGCGTTGCGTTTGACGCCTGCCATCATCAGTGCCTTGATCCGCCCGCCCTTGATATGGTTGGCGGACGACCCCAGACCATCGAACATCATCTCCACGTCGCCGGCAATCAGGCCCTGCAAGGCCGGCCCCGCGCCACGGTAAGGGATGTGGGTGATGAAGGTTTTGCTTTGCTGCTTGAACAATTCCCCAGCCAGATGGTGCGAGGTACCGCCGCCGGCCGAGCCGTAGTTGAGCTTGCCCGGATTCTTGCGCACATGCTCCAGGAAGGTCTTGAAATCGGCCATCGGCAACTTGCGCGGGTTGACCACCAGCACCTGCGGCACATTGGCCAGCAGCAGCAGTGGCACAAAATCCTTCTCGAGGTCGTAGTCGAGTTTGGGGTACATCGCCGGGGCGATGGTGTGATGGACCGCACCCATGAACAGGGTGTATCCGTCCGGCGCGGCATGGGCCGCGATACCGGCTCCCAGGGTGCCGCCCGCGCCGCCGCGGTTGTCGATCACCAGTTGCTTGCCGGCAAAACGGGCAAACTGCGCTGCCAGTGGGCGCGCAAAAGCGTCGGTGCCACCGCCAGCCGGAAACGGCACGATCAGCGTCACCGGTTTGGCAGGCCATGCGGACTGCGCGTGCGCCCCCGTAGCAGCCACGGCCACCGTGGCGGTGGCCAGGCGCAACATGTCGCGCCGCTTGATTGGTTTGTTCATTGGTGTCTCCGGTTGTTATTGGAAATAGGCCGATGCCCATGAGAAAACGCCGGGTCGCCCCAAACTTCCAGCAGCCCCTCGGGGAGCCAGGCTCGAAGCGGCTGGGCTGGGGGCGCTCATACAGCCAAGCCTTCGATTTCCGCCGACACCGGGATTTTGCCCTGCGCGAGCTGTGCCCGGTGTTTGTCGAGTTTCCTGAGGTCGTACAGGTAATTCACCATCAGGCCATACGCCTGCTTGTGCCCCTTCGCCGAACCATCGGCAGCCCAGTTCAGGCGTTCCACGCGCGCGCCGTTGCCGAGGTGAAAACGCGCGACCGCGTCCAGTGGTTTTCCTTCCTTCATCTCGTAGCGCAGGTAATACGCCGCGCACTGCATGAGCCATTTGCGCAGCGGTGACTTCTCGTCCAGCGACTGCGCCTGTTCCGCCGCCGCGAGCAGTTGTTCCGCTACCACGGGCCCGGCCTTGAGTGCACGCGCCAGGGCCGGGCGCGCCTTGTCGTCGAGTTTCTCCAACATGGCCATGGCATTCCTGGACAACCAGGCGCGAAAGCCCGGGATCGGCGACAGGGTGGCAAAGGTCTTGAGGCGCGGGAATTCAAGCTTCAGGGTTTCGACCACGCGTTTGATCAGCGAGTCGCCAAAACTCACGCCACGCAGACCGACCTGGGTATTGCTGATGGAGTAAAAAATAGCCGTGCTGGCCCGGCCCAGGTCCGCCGTGTCGGCCGACTCGTCGAGCAGCGGCGCGATGCTGTCGGCCAGGGTATCCATCAGGGCCACCTCGACAAAAATCAGCGGATCATCGGTCAGGCGTGGGTGAAAGAAGCCGTAACAGCGGCGGTCCGAATCGAGCCGGTTTTTCATGTCGGCCCAGCTTTTGATGTCGTGCACTGCCTCGTACCGGATGAGTTTCTCGATCAGCGATGCGGGCGAGTCCCAGCTGATGCGGCGCAACTCCAGGAAACCCACGTCGAACCAGGTGGAGAACATGTACTCCATCTCCACGTCCAGCGCCTGCAAGCGCTTGTCCGACTTGAGGCTGGGCAGCAACTCGGCACGCAGGTCTACCAAGAACCGGATACCTTCGGGGAATGCGCTGAAACGCTGCAGCAAACGCCTGCGCGGTGATACGGTGGCGCGGCGGTACAACACTTCCGCGGCTGCTTCATCCGGCGTACCGACCGCCGATGCGTATTGGGCCTGCGCCTGTTTCACCACCTGCGGATCAGCTACGAACTGCTCGCTCATCAGCAGCCACATGTCGCGCCGCTGCTCAGTTGTTGCACCGGCATACCAGCTGGCAACGCCCTTGGCGCGCAGGCCACCCTCGACCTCGCTCAAGCGCGGATCCACGACGGCCTTGAGCTCCGTCAAAGTGCGGCGCAGGACACGCGGCGACAGCGCCTCTTCCTGGTGGCGCAAGGTAGCCGCCAGACGCTCGCGCGTGGAGCGGGCGGCCGAGCCCGAAGGCAACAGCTTGGCGACCTTGCTCGTGATCCAGCCCGAGGTGCTCATGAGAAAACGCCGGGCCGCCCCCAGTTTTCCGCATCCCATCGGGGGGTCTGACGCGAAGCGGCAGGTCTGGGGGCGCTCATCAGGCAACCTCCGCCCAATGGGCTGCGGTGCAATTCGCCTTGGGAGCGGCCCGGTGGCTCATTTGTCCAGTCCGCTTTTGCGCTGCCTGGCCCACCACCAGAGTCCGGCGCCGCCCAGGATCATGGGCACACACAACCACTGGCCCATGCTCATGCCCAAAGCGAGCAGGCCCAGATGCGCATCCGGCTCGCGGAAAAACTCGGCGATAAACCGGAACACGCCGTAACCGAACAGGAAGGCCGCCGCCACCTGGCCGGTGCGGCGCTGCGTACGGCCGTACCACCACAACAGGGCAAACAGCAACAGGCCTTCGAGCAGGAACTGGTACACCTGCGAGGGATGGCGCGGCAGGTCGCCGGCGCCGCGAAACACCATACCCCAGGGCAGGCCGGGATCACTCAGGCGCCCCGGCAACTCGCCGTTGATGAAGTTGCCCACACGGCCAGCCGCCAGGCCGGTGGGTACACAAGGCGCCACGAAATCCGCCACTTGCCAGAACGGCCGTTTGCGCGAGTGGGCAAACCACACCATGGAGGCGATCACACCCAGCATGCCGCCGTGGAAACTCATGCCGCCCTGCCAGACCGCAAACACCTCCAGCGGGTTGGCCAGGTAATACAGGGGTTTGTAGAACAGGCAATAACCGATGCGCCCGCCCAGCACCACACCCAGCACCCCCAGAAAAAGGATGTCCTCCACGTCCTTGCGGCTCCATGCGCCGGGCCCGGTGATGGAGGCGTAGGGCTGGTGGCGCAGGCGCCGTGTTCCCAGCCACATAAACAGGCCAAACGCGGCCAGGTAGGTCAGCCCGTACCAGTGCACGGCCAGGGGCCCGAGCCGCACGGCTATAGGATCGATATTCGGGTGGATCAGCATGGCGTCCATTGTGCACGGACGGCCGCGCTACCCGTTCCGCGAGCTGGTGTTGTGCTATATATTGGAGCCGCAAATCTTGCAAAAGCAAGCTGCTGTGCACCGCCACCAACCACTAGAGACACCCATGGACATCAAGACCGTCACACTCAACCCGCGCAGCAAGAACATCACCGAAGGCAAGTCTCGCGCACCCAACCGTTCCATGTTCTACGCCATGGGCTACACCGAGGGCGACTTCAAGAAACCGATGGTCGGGGTTGCCAACGGGCACAGCACCATCACGCCGTGCAACAGCGGTTTGCAAAAGCTGGCTGATGCCGCCATCAACGCGATTGAAGCAGCCGGCGGCAATGCGCAG
>JANLPN010000159.1:0-7314 GCA_031367285.1 Betaproteobacteria bacterium
GCACAGGTGGAAGGATCGTCAGATTCAGGGCAACAGGGACAATTTCCATCGGCTCAGCCTCCCAGTTTGTGCCACGCCATCACGTGCACACCATTGACCACATAGCTGTCATGCCCGCCGTACACCAGCACCGGCGCCGCCGCTGCCTCGCCCGCATAACGCTCCCAGCGCTGGCAGGCTTGCAGCCAGTCCGGGGAAAACGTGGCGCCGGACTTGATTTCCACTGCATGCAGCCGATCCTGGTATTCAAACAGCAAATCGATCTCCGTGCCATGGTTGTCGCGCCAGAAATAGATGTCCGCCGGAAGGCCCTGGTTCCAGCGCTGCTTGAGTGTTTCGGCCACCACCCACGACTCAAAGATGGCACCGCGCAAAGCATGGGTGACCAGGGTTTGTGCGCTGTCGATGCGCAGCAAATGGCACAGCAATCCAGTGTCCAGAAAATACAGCTTGGGCATCTTGACCAGCCGCTTGCCGAAATTCCGGTGGTAGGGCTGCAGCAAATGCACCAAGTAACTCGCCTGCAGCACCGTCAGCCAGCTACCGGCAGTGGAGTGGCTGATGCCGCAGTCGGAGGCCAGCGCGGACAAGTTGAGCAGCTGCCCGGTGCGGGCCGCACACATCAATACGAAGCGCTGAAACAGGGACAAATTGGCTATGGCCAACAGTTGACGGACGTCGCGCTCGATGTAGGTTGCCGTGTAGGCGCCCAACCATTGGCCTGGGTTGGCGATTTGCCGGCGGTTATCGAACAAGGCCGGGTAACCACCCGCCCACATCACCTGCTCCAGAGTCTTCCCAGCCAGCCCGGCGTGCGCCAGCTCGGACAGCGACAAGGGCAGCAACTGCACCAGGGCGACCCGACCCGCCAGCGACTGGGTGATGCGCTCGACCAGGCCGAACTGCTGCGATCCCGTGATGACGAACTCTCCCATGCGCGCACGCTCGTCCACCATGCCTTGCAGATAAGAGAAGACCTCGGGGCAACGCTGTACCTCGTCGAGCACGGCCCCATCGGGCAAGTGGGCAAAGAATTGCCGCGGATCGGACACCACCCGCTGGCGGGTTTCCAGGTCTTCGAGGGAGAAATAAGGTTTGTCCGTAAACACCTGGCGCACCAGCGTCGTCTTGCCGGACTGGCGCGGCCCGGTCAGTGCCACGACCGGAAAACCCCCGGTCAATTGGCGAAGCAGGCCAGAGGCATGGCGTTCAATCATTTGTACAATTTTTGTTTATGATCGCCAAATTGTACAAAAAACATCGGCCGGCGGTTTACATTGGAGGCACCACGACCCCGCACGTCAGCTTGTGTGGTTTCACTGAATCACCTGATCCGCCCGCAGCAGCAGCGCCTGCGGGACCGTGATGCCCAGCGCCCGGGCGGCTTTCAGGTTGACGACCAGTTCGAAGTTGGTCGGCTGCTCCACCGGAAGGTCGGCCGGCCTGGCGCCCTTGAGGATCCTGTCCACATAGATCGCGGCACGGGGGAAATCCGCTGCGTTGCTCGGCGCGTAAGCCAACAGGCCGCCGGCGTCGGCAACGCATGTTCGTCGTAGATCGACGCAAGTTTGTAGCAGCACACCAATGCGTTTCGCCGGCACCACCTCACGCAGCAGCTAAAGTCGCTTGCGCGGCAGTTCGCTGGTTCTGTACCGCAGGTAACCGATGCGCGTCACATTGGCCGGTTGCTGCGCCACAGCGGCACATGGCAGGGCGAAGAGACAACAGCTCGCAGCACCCACAAACCGTCGACGTTCGATCATTCGATCACCCTGTCCGCCTGAAGCAGAACGGACTGGGGGATGGTGATGCCCAGCGCCTTGGCCGCCTTCAGGTTGACGATGAACTCGAACTTGCTCGGTTGTTCGACGGGAATGTCGGCGGGTCTGGCCCCTTTGAGAATCTTGTCGACCACCAGTGCCGAGCGGCGCAGCAGGTCTGCCTGCGAAGCGGAGTACACGAACAGCGCCCCGGCCTCGGCCATCGACGGAATCAGCCCGATGACGGGCAAACGCCTTTGGTTTGCCAGTGTGATCAGCCGAGCGCGCATGTTCAAGGCAAGGACCGACCCGGCGTAGATTGCCTCGACCCGGTCCGCGACCAATTTAGCCACCGCGCCATCGAACTCGGCCGGATTCGCGGGCTCGGCCATGGTGATCGTCAGGCCCAACGCGGCGGCCACCGGGGCAAACTCCTGCTGGGCGAGTCTGCCTGCCGGATCAGCCGGGTCCAACAGCCGCCCGATGCGTTTCACGCCGGGCAGGATTTCGCGCAGCAACTGGACCCGCTTGGGCAGGAGCGACGCGCTGATGTTGCTGAGCCCGGTGGCGTTGCCGCCCGGATGCCCGAGGCTCGCCACATAACCCTCGCGCACCGGGTCGCTCACCGTGGCAAACACCATCGGGATGGTGCGTGTTGCCTGCCACGCGGCCCTGGTGGCGATCAATGGCGGCGCATAGACCAGCTCCGGCTTGCGCGCCACCAGTTCGGTGGCGAGGCGCGGCAGGTCCTCATGCCGTTCGTCGGCATAGGCGCGGTCGTAGCTGACGGTCTGCCCCTCGATCCACCCGAGCGCGCGCATCTGGTCGAAGAATGGCTTGAGGATGACATCCTCCTTGACGCGGGTGCTTGGCGCCAGCACACCGACGCGGCGCAGGCCTGTGGCCGGTGTTTGCGCGCGCAACAGCGCCGCGTGGCACCCGAGACTGGCGCCAAGCGCGAGCGTGAGACGTCGGCGTTGGAACATAAGCTCGCGACCCTGGTCCGGGATCATTGAATCACCTCGTCGGCACGCAACAGCAACGCCTGCGGAACCTTCAGCGCAATGGCTTTGGCTGTTTTCAAATTGATGACCAACTCGAAGCGGTCCGGGCCTTCGATGGGAAGCTCGCCCGGTTTGGCGCCCTTCAAAATCCTGTCGGCAAAGCTCACCGCGCGCGGGTAGTAGGCTTCCTGCAGTAGATCGATCCATCTGCCGGCAAGGGTTGGCTGGTCGAGGAACAAGCCGGTCACGTTACCACCGGGCCGCGCAAAGCTGGTCGCGCAGCCGGCGCTTACGGGGTCGGTTTCAAGGTCGATGGCGACGATGGGCACGGTGCGCGTGACCTGCCTTGCCGCCTTCACCGCCGCCGCGCCAACCACAATCAACACGCCGGCTCCCTGGCCGATAAGTTCACCCACAAGCAGCGGCAAACGCGCCGCGTCGTCATTGGCCGACCGCAACAACACCGCCTCGCCTTCGGCATAGCCCAATTTTTGCCAGGCCGGTCGAAGGACCGCCAAGCTTGCATGGTCCGGCGCAATGGTTCGGGGATGCAGATACCCGATCTTGCCCACGGGACGAGAGGTTTGTGCGACGAGCCTGGAAGTGGCAATTGCGCTGGCAAGCCCGCCGATGAAACGCCGACGCAGCGTCATTGAATCACCTCGTCGGCCCGCAGTAGCAGCGATTGCGGAATCTTCAGGCCAATGGCCTTCGCGGTTTGCAGGCCCGCGAACTCGGTCACATGCTGCCGGACCACATCCTGGCTGGTGGCGAAGCGCCCTTCCATGGCGATGCGCCAGGCAGCGATGCGTCGTTTCATCGGATTCTTCCTCGGCGGCTGCGGTGCCTCAAGCTTTTAACAGGGCAACCGCCAGCACACCGGCCTTGGGCGCGTGCCGGGCCAGCTGGCGGTCGAAGGTGGCGAACCGGTCTCCATCGCGCCGTTGCGCCGCATGCAGAGCGTCGGCAAATTCGAGACCGGCCGCGTAGCCCTGCAATGCGTGCTGGGTCAGCACCGGGTCCAGAGCGTCGATGTGTTGCAGCGCCAGCAGATCGCGCAGACTGGCTTCTATGCGCGGTGCGTCCAACCCATAACTTGCGCGCAGCACCCATTCGCATTCCATCAACACGGACGGTGCCACCGTGCATGGCTCGGACGCCACCAGCTTCTCGGCGGCACGCGCCTGTTTTACGTCGTCACCGACGATCAGGCGAATAACCACATTGGTGTCGAGCGCGGCCATCAGCGGGCGGCTTTGCGAACGGTCTTGACCGTCGGCGCGGGCGCCGTCGCGCGCTTGGATGCCTCGCGCAAAACGGCGGCGTCCATGTCGGCAATACTGACCGCCGGACCGCGATACGCCACGCGTTGGCGTATCGCCGCGAGGCCACCGGTCAGACCGACTTTGTCCGCCGGCACGGCCGGCCGCAGCAACACGCCGTCGGGCGTGTCGCGCACCTCCAGGCGCGTGCCCGGCCCCCAGCGCCGCGCCGCGCGCAGTGTTTTGGGAATAATGACCTGGCCCTTGCTCGACAAGACCGTGGTTTGCATACGGGGAAACCCAGAAGGTAAGACTTATATCTTACCACCCGGTCCCCACTCCCTCAAAATGCACACAACCTCTTCATGCCCACGCTCAACTGGATCGGCAAGGACGCCGTCGTCAAACACCACCAGGACGTTCCGTTGCGCTTGCCGGAGCCGACCATCACGCATGCCAGCAAGCTGGCTTTTGTATCGGGCTGGCTGTCGAACCTATTGGTGCAGCCGCATTTCGACCTGGGGCGCGCTAACCTGCAGAAATTTCTACTGCGCCAAATGCTGGACGCATGCATACGTGAACTTCGCCGCGAAGCGGTCAACCGCGTCCAGCGCTACGGTATTTTCGATTTCCGCAAACACCCCCGGCCTTGGGCGAAAATGCAGGTTTCGCCCGCTTCCGGTCGAAGATCAGGCCGCGCAACACGCGGGCAGGTTGCCCGCCTACATCGTCATCCCAAGGAGTACTGCATGCCCACCTACCACGTTGAAATGATGGAAGGCCGCACCATCGAGCAGAAGAAAAAGCTGGTGGCCGAGATTACCCGCGTCAGCGTCGAAGTGCTGGGCGGCTCGCCCGATTCGGTGGACATATTGATCACGGACGTGAAACGCGAGAACTGGGCCACCGGCGGCATCCTGTGGTCCGAACCCCGAGCTTGACGAAGCTTTGAAGCGTCCCGCGACATTAACCGAGCTGCAAGCCCATTACGGTGCGCGTTACCGCTGGCTGCTGCTGCTGGCCGTGATGGTGGGGTCGGTCGCGGGCATCATGTCCTCGACCATCATCAACGTGGCGGTGCCCGACATGAGCCGCCACTTTGCGGTGGGCCAGGAGCGCGCGCAATGGGTGTCTTCCGGTTTCATGGTGGCCATGACCGCGTCCATGCTTGTCACGCCCTGGCTGCTGGGGCGTTATGGCTACCGCCGCACCTATGCCGGCGCGATGTGGGTGCTGCTGGCAGGGGGTATTGCAGGCGGTTTCGCCAACGACTTCTCGCTGGTGCTGGCGGCCCGGGTCGCCGAGGGCCTGGCCGCGGGGGTAGTACAACCGATACCCGCCATCATCATCATGCGTGCGTTCGAGCCGCACGAGCAAGCACGCGCCATGAGCATCTTCGGCCTGGGCGCGGTGCTGGCGCCGGCACTGGGGCCCAGCATGGGCGGCTTGCTGGTGGACTGGTTTGGCTGGCGCTCGATTTTCTTCATGGTGGCCCCGTTCTGTCTGGCGTCGTTGTGGATGTGCGCACGTTTTGTTCCAACCGGTGCCCCCGGTGGCAGCGCAGCCAACCGCGCGGGCGCGGCGCTGGACTGGCCCGGCCTGCTGTTGGCCACGGCCGGCACCCTGGGCCTGCTAAACGGCCTGGTGCAGTTACACGCCGGGCCGTCGGTCGAAGCGGGGCTGCTGCTGGGCGGCGCGTTACTGGCGTTTGGGTGGTTTGTGTTGCGGCAGCGGCGCTTGAGTGCCGCGCTGGCGCGGGGCGAACCCGGTGCTCCGCTGATGAATCTGGCGCTGTTCGCGGACCGACGTTTCGCCATGGGCAGCCTGGTGGCCTTCATCTACGGCACGGCCTTGTTCGGATCGACTTACCTGCTGCCGGTCTACATGCAGCTCGGCCTGCAGTTGTCGCCGTCGCATGTGGGCACCATCCTGCTGCCGGCCGGCCTGGTGCTGGCCTGCACCATCTGGGTAGTGGGGCGTTACGCCAGCAGCCAGCCCACCCACATCCTGGTCAGCCTCGGGCTGGCGCTGCTGGCCGCTTCGTTCGCACTGATCCTGACCGTGCATTTGAACACTGCCCTGTGGGTCATGGTGGTGTTCACCATGCTGGGCCGCATGGGCCTTGGTTTTATCCTGCCCTCGCTCAATCTCGGTGCGATGCGCAGCCTGCACAAGGATCTGATTCCGCAGGGCGCCAGCGCGATCAACTTCGTGCGTATGCTGGGCGGCGCTGCCGGCGTGAGCCTCTGCGGCATCGTGCTCGAATGGCGGCTTGCGGTGCATGGAGACTCGCTGGCCAACACGGCCAGCAGCGCAGCGCGGCTGGCGGCGTTCAACGAGTCGTTCCTGATGTTGTCCGCTGTGTGCCTGCTGGCGCTGCTGGCGGCCTGGCAGTTGCGCGAGCCGGCAAGCAAACCTTGACCGGCCGGGTGCGCGGCACGTTGCCCGCTCTTGCTCTGTCGGCAGTTGCGCTTGTAGAGAGGGATAAACTAGCGGCATGTGCCAACTGCTTGGAATGAACAGCCGGCTGCCGGCCAGCCTGCATTTGAGTTTTACCGGCTTCTCGCAGCGTGGCGGCTGCACCGACCACCATGCCGACGGCTGGGGCATCGCCTTCTTCGAGAGCGACGGCGCACAACCCGGCAAAGGCATACGCTACTTCGTGGACAAGCAAAGCGCCGCCACGTCGCCGATCGCGCAGATGCTGCGCAGCTACCCGATCAAGAGCCACAACGTGGTGGCCCATGTGCGCAAGGCCACCGTGGGCCACGTGACGCTGGAAAACAGCCACCCCTTTGTGCGCGAGTTGTGGGGGCGTTACTGGGTGTTTGCCCACAACGGCGACCTGAAGGACTTCGCGCCCCATTTGCACGGCAGTTTCAAACCGGTGGGCGACACCGACAGCGAACTGGCGTTTTGCTGGCTGCTGCAGGAAATCGCCAAGTCGCATGCCGGTGTGCCCAGCGTGGCCGAGTTGAGTTTGACGCTGGCCGAGCTGGTGCCGAAGATCACGCGCCACGGCACCTTCAACTTTTTGCTGAGCAACGGGCAAGCCTTGTGGACACATGCCAGCACCAACCTGTTTTACCTGGTGCGCCAGTATCCGTTCTCCGAAGTGCACCTGCGCGATGAAGACGTCAAGGTGGACCTGGCCGAACTCAACGGTCCCGACGACCGGCTGGCGATTGTGGTGACCGAGCCCTTGACCACCAACGAAAACTGGACCCGGCTCACACCGGGCGCGCTGGTGACTTTTGTAGACGGCGGCCCGCTGGGAACGCGGTAGTC
>JANLPN010000191.1:0-9542 GCA_031367285.1 Betaproteobacteria bacterium
TTGCCGAGCTTGATGAGTTTGCATACGCCGACAACCGCTCTGTCGGACGACGGTTTGCGCAGGAAGTTGATGTTCAGGCTGGTGGTGACCGTGAGCGGCACGATTCCGATCTCACCCAGAATGGCCACGTAGAGTGCAACATCGGCAACTGTCATCAGAACCGGGCCTGAGACGGTGCCGCCGGGGCGCAGTTCCTGGTGGCCAACCGGGTGCCTGACGGTCGCAGACGCGTTACCAACGGCCTCGACCACACACTTGCTCTGGGGAAATGCAGCAGCCAGGAATTCGATGATCTGCGCCTTGGTAGCCATGGTTTCTTTCCTTGAAATCCAACATATTATGCTAGTATGTTTTAACAAGACGAGGAGCACACCATGTTGAATCGCCGCAGCTTCGTGCAGGCCGGGGTTTCCGTGCCGGCCGTGTTGGCTCCCGCCGCCCTGTGGGCCCAGGCCAAGCCTGAAAAGCTCATACTCCTTTCGCACCGCGTCCACATGTCGGTGCTCACGGGTGCCAAGGGAGGGGATGCCACGGCGGAATGGTCCAAACGCAACGGCGTCGGCATCGAGTGGGTCACGCTGGACACCGGACCGCTGCATGAGCGCCTGTTCCGTGAGGCCAGCCTGGGTTCCACCTCGATTGACCTGGCCTTCATGGTCAACACGCGCGCCACACCGAACGTGGCCAGTCTTTTCGAGCCGCTGGACGCGCTGATGCAGGCCAATGCGCTGGAAGAGCCCAAGGATCTGTTCCCCGGCCTCATGGCGGCGATGAAGTTCGGCGGCAAGCAGTATGCCATTCCGCAGCGCCACGCGACGACCGGTTTCCATTACAACGAGGCCATCTTCAAGGAGCGTGGCGTGCCGGTTCCCAAGACTTTTGAAGAGGTGATCGAGGCCGCCAAAAAACTCACGTTTACGCGTGCCGACGGCTCCCAGGTATTCGGCTTCCTGATCGAGGGCGACAACTACCCGAACGTAATCGACATGGCCCGCGCCTACGACGGCGACTTCATCACGGCCGATTTCAAGCTGGCCATCAACACCGGCCCGATGCTGCGGGCGGTGCAGACGCTGCGCGAGTTGTATGCGGCCGGCGTGATGCCGCGCAACTGGACCTCCATCAAGGGCGAAGAGGTCAACACCTGGATGCAGACCGGGCGCGTGGCCATGACCATCAACTCCTTTGGCCGCACCCAGTTCTACAACGACAAGGACAAGTCGAAGAACCCGGGCGACATCAAGGTGATGGCGTTGCCGGCGGCACGCGAAATGCAGGCAAAGTATCCCAATTCCGCGCCGGCCAAGACCGAGTTCTGGTCCATGTGTATTCCAAAAGGCGCACGCAACAAGACGGTCGCCTGGAGTCTCATCAAGGAACTATCGAGCAAGGAAAACACCCTCAAGGCAGCGCTCAACGGCAATGGTCCGGTGCGTGCATCCACCTATGCCGACACACGTTTTGCGGCCACCGTGCCCTACGCCGCGGCCGAAGCCGCGACGCTCAAGGTGGCACGCGTCCCGATACCGGCCTTTGACAACGCGGCCAAGGCGGGCGATATCTTTGTGGAAGAGTTGCAGGCCGCCGTGCTGGGCCGCAAAGGCGTGGCGCTGGCCATGGACGACGTTGCGCGGCGGGTAAAACCCCTGTTGCCGTGAACCGGGTTGATGGTCTGACGGCGTCGCTGGCACGTGTGCCGCTGGCGCAGTTGCCTACGCCGTTCGAGCCCGCGCCGCGGCTGTCGGCTGCGCTGGGGGGGCCGCCGGTCTGGATCAAACGCGAAGACCTGAGCGGCCTGGCTCTGGGGGGCAACAAGCCGCGACAACTCGAATTCCTGATGGCCGATGCCATCGCGCACGGGGCGCAGGCAGTGGTGACGACGGCGGCGGTGCAATCCAATTTTTGCCGTGCCTGCGCCGCTGCCGGCGCCAAACTGGGCATCACGGTCGGGCTGCTGCTGCGCGGCTCGGGTCAGGAGGACCTGCAGGGCAACTACCTGCTTGACAGATTGCTCGGCGCGGAACTGCGGTTTATCGACACACGCGACCCCTACGATCCGCGCATTCCGGTGTGGCTGGATGAGTTCGTGGCCGACTTTGCGCGTCGCGGCCTCCAGGCCCAAGTGCTGCACATACCCGGGCGTAGCGGCACGCTCGGTGCCGCCGCCATGGTCAACGCGGGCGAGGAAATGGCACGCCAGTTTTCGGAACGCGGGTTGCTGCCGCAGGCCCTGTTCATGGCCGCGGGTTCGGGCCTGAGCGTGGCCGGTTTTGCGCTGGCTTTCAAGGCGCTGGGTGTACCGACCCGCGTGGTCGGCATCGCCGTGCAGAAGGCGGCTTCCTTCATCGTGCCGCTTATCGTGGAGCGCGCCAATGCCGCCGCGCAACTGCTGGGTATCACCGAGCGTGTGGGCGCGCGGGATTTTGACATTGACGACCGGTTCATGGGCGGCGGTTATGGTGTTCCCTCGCGTGAAGGCGTAGACGCGATGCTTCTCGCCGGCCGCGCCGAAGGGCTGATTCTGGACCCGATCTATTCGGGCAAGGCTTTTGCCGGCATGGTGGCGCAGATGCGGGAAGGCGTCCGCGGCGGACCGGCGCCGCTGGTCTTTTTTCATTCGGGCGGAGCACCGGGGCTGTTTGCCAGCGCGGCCCAGTTGACGCCGTGGTTGCCGGGAGGGAAGCAATGAGCCTTCAGCTCCAGATCAGCGGCGTGCGCGCCATACCACTCACGGCGTCGATGCAGGCGGGCACCATCACCTCCCAGGGAGCGTGGGGCGCGGTGTCCATTGTGCTGGTGGAGGTCACCACCGTGGACGGCATCACGGGGTATGGCGAATGTCTGGCACGTTTTGGCCCGTGCGCCTACGCGAGTTTCATCAACGACGTGCTGGCTCCCAAACTGCTGGGCCAAAGTGCCTTCCATATCCGGCGCTTGTGGCAACAGATGCGTTTGGCCTTGTCCGGGCGCGCAGGTGGCATGTTGCTCGAAGCCATTGCCGGCGTGGACATCGCGTTGTGGGACACGGTGGGCAAGGCGCTGGGCCAACCCATACACCGATTGCTGGGTGGCGTGGGGCGCGCGCAGGTGGATTGTTATGCCTCATCGATCAACTGGGCCAGCCCGGAGGCGATGGAACAGCAGACGCGCCACGTAATGTCCCTGGGCTTCAAGGCCATCAAGGTCAAGCTCGGCCAACCGGTGGCGCGGGCAATTGAAGCGGCGCAGCGGGTGCGTCAGGTTGCCGGGCCCGCCATCCAACTCGGCGCCGACGCCAACTGGGCCTATTCGCTGGACGAAGCGGTTACCGTAGGGCATGCCCTGCATGGGCTGGGCTACTGGTTCTTCGAGGAACCCCTCATCCCGGAAGACATTGCCGGGTACGCCCATTTGCGCCGCAGCGTGCCGGTCATGCTGGCGGCGGGCGAGAGCGACTTCACGCTTGCACATGCCGCGCAACTCATAGCGGACCGGCTGGTGGGCATCATCCAGCCAGACGTGGCGCGGGCCGGCGGCATCAGCGAGACACGCGACATCGCCGCGCTGGCGCAGGCCTTCAACGTGGGCTACGCGCCGCACGTTGGCTGGTCGGGCGCCGTGTGTGCGGCGGCCAGCCTGCAACTGGCGGCCGCGATGCCCGCCTTTACGAGTTTTGAATGCATGTTTATCGCCAATCCCCTGCGTGATGAACTCACCACCGAGCCGGTGGGCGCAGCCACCAGCCTCGTCGATGGCCAGGTGGCCGTGCCGCAAGGCCCGGGGCTGGGCATAGCGATCAATTGGGACGCGGTGCAACGCTTTCGCGTGGACGCGGGGGCCTGAGTGCTTGCAGCTTCACCATGAAAGCGTTGCCCCGCCATTGGGCCCTGCTGGCGCCCGCGCAGACCCTGCTGGTGTTGGTGCTGTTTTTGCCGTCGCTGTATGTGTTGTGGTTGAGCCTGACGCGGTCCACCTACGGTGTGAGCCCGGTCTGGGTCGGGCTGGCAAACTACGCGACGGTGTTGGGCGACCCCTACTTCTGGACCGCGACCCTGAACACCGCCATCGTGGTGAACGCCGTGGTGTTTGGCGAGTTCCTGCTGGCGCTGGCCGTCGCGATGTTGTTCGCCGGTTGGATCCCCCTGCGCCGCCTGATGATTGCACTGGTGCTGGCGCCGTATGCCATCAGCGAAGTGGTGTCGGTGGTGATCTGGAAGTTCATGATGGAACCCTACGCCGGGCCTGTGACGCTCGCCCTGCACGCGCTGGGTTTGCCGGCGCTGGACTGGGCGGTCGAGCCCTCGCATGGCCTGGCCATGGTGATTCTGCTTTCGATCTGGCACCACCTGCCGTTCACCTTCATCATCCTGTACACGGCGTTGCTGGGCATACCGAAGGATTTGTACGAAGCGGCCCAGGTGGACGGTGCCGGCGCCTGGCATAAATTTGTGCACATCACGCTGCCCTTGCTGATACCGGCGATCCTGGTGGCACTGGTGTTTCGCTACATCTTTGCGTTCCGCATTTTTTCGGAGGTCTGGTTGTTGACCGGTGGCGGCCCGGCGCGTACCACCGAGGTGCTGGCGGTGTACCTGTACCGGCAGGCGTTCCGGTATGCCGACTTTGGCACTGCGGCGGCGACCGGCTGGCTGATGCTGATTGCCTCGTTGTTGATGGGCGCCTGGTATATCTACCAGATGTACAAGCGGATGTTCACCCATGCCGCGGGTTAGCGTCCCCAACCCTGGCTTCGCCAGGCCCCCCGAGGGGGTGCAGTCGTTCTTGGGGCGGCCCGGCGAACGACTTAAGAGGCCGCTTTTCACCGCGCGGCGCGCCCGCGGCTGGCTGATCGGCGGCCTGCGTATGGTGGCGCTCGCGGTGGTGCTGGTGTGGTCGGCCTTCCCGATTGCGCTGATTGTTCTGTCGTCCCTGCGTTTGCCCAGGGATATCTTCTCGGCCGGCAGCCGCTTTACGTTCACTGTTACCACCCAGAACTACGTGAACCTGTGGAAACGCTGGCCCGATTTTTTCCACAACCTGCTCAATAGCGTGTGGGTGTCCCTGGGTGCGACCGCACTCACACTGGTAATCTCCTTCCTGGCAGGTTACGTGTATTCGCGGCGCGCGGGCAAGCTGCTGACGGCCTCGGCATTTTTCATGATACTGGTGCGCCTGTTGCCGCCGATCGTGATTACCCTGCCGCTGTTTCCGGCCATCAACTGGCTCATGCTCAACGACACCAGGGCGGTGCTGATCCTGCTGTACACCGCGTTCTTCCTGAGCCTGGGTACCTGGATCATGAAGGCTTTTATGGACCAGTTGCCGCGCGAGCTGGAAGAGGCTGCCGCCATGGACGGCGCGGGCCTGTGGCAGACCCTGTGGCTTATCGTGTTGCCGCTGTCGTATGCGGGTCTGATCGCCACGTCGGTGTTCATCATGGTGTTTGCCTGGAACGACTTTTTGTTCGCGTTCATATTCACCGCCGTGGATGCCAAGACCGCACCGCTGGTGATCTCCGAGATGGTCGGCGCCATTGATGGCGTGGACTGGGGAATCCTGTTTGCGGCGGCCACGCTGCAACTGGTTCCGATTCTGGTGTTTGTGTTGCTGGTTCAAAAATACCTGATCGCCGGCCTCACGGCCGGCACCGTCAAAGGATAAGGACTCCCTATGTCATTTGCCCATGCCATCCACTCTGACCCGCGCCTGTCGCGTTTCGACCCCTTGGCGCGTGTGATCTATTTCGACGATTTCGACCAGGGAATGAACGGCTGGACCGCCCTGGTGGGCAACTACGAGGGATCGCTGGACACCATGACGCGTTCCTACGCACGCCATACGCAGCCGATGCTGAGCCAGATCACGCACTGGGACAGCGGCACGCATGGTTCTTTCGACGGCACCTACGCCCTGAAAATCGCGACCCGGCCGGTGCCCGGGGAACGCAATGTGGCCATCAAGCGCGTGACTTTTCGCAAGGCGTCGCGGATTCGCGTAGAGGCCTTTTTTGCGTTCAAGCCGGAGGCCAACGAACTCAAATTGTCCGACCTGGATGTGCGTTCGGTGGGGCTGCTGTTCGATCTTCAGGACGGCCAAGAGCGCGTCATGCCGCATCTGCGCTACTTGAACGCGCTGGAAGGCAAACGCATGAACAAGTGGCAGTTCAAGCAACGCAGCACACCGTTTCGTGCCATCGGCAACCGCAGCGAGACGGTGACACATGACCACCTGAGTCCGCAAGACTGGGAGGACATCCCTGGCGCCGGGCAGAAACTTTGCTACAACGAGATACCGACCAAGATCAACTGGCACTACCTGCGTTTTGATTTCGACCTGGACAGCATGGCCTGGCTCGGTTTCCAGTGCAACGACCAGGTGTTCGACTGCCCGCAAGTCGAGTCGATCAGGATGGCTGCGATGCCCAATCTGTCGTGTATGTTGAACCTGGCCTTCTTCTGTGAGCCCGATACGGCCAAACGCAGCTTTTTCTATCTGGACAGCGTGTTGCTGTCGGGGGAGTTTTGAGATGGCAAGCCTGATGCGAAACGCCTACACCGCCGTCATCGCGCGCGGCGACCAGTGGGAGGGCTCGGTGCAGACCGAGCCCTATGAAGCTGCCTGGGCCGCGGAGGCCGTATTTTTTGTTCACGTTCTTGCGGTAACCGGCGACGCAGTTGCAGGTGGCGCTGCTACGGTGGTGGCACGCGTGCAAATTTCTCCGGACGGCCTGCACTGGGTAGACGAAAGTGCGCAGATGCATATTCCCGTCAGGGCTGAAGCCCTGGAGTTTGCGCGTGTCACCAATTTTGGTGGCTGGTTGCGGCTCGACGTGACGGTGCCGGCGCAGGTGGGAGTCAAGGTCGTGGCAACGTTGGCGCTCAAGGCTTGAAGAATGCGATGGCGGACGGTCCGGGCGAACCGATGCAAAAGGGCGCGATGTCCCCCGCTGGGCTGAAGTCTCCGCCCGAGTACCCGATGGAAATCGAGGGCCGCGACCTCGTGCCCTACCGCAGCTCCAACACGGGCGTGGACTACGTGCACAGCTTTGATTCGGGCGTTCCGGGCCCGCATGCCATGGTCAACGCGTTGACCCATGGCAACGAGTGGTGCGGCATGGTGGTGGTGAAGCGCTTGCTCGATGCCAAGGTGCGTCCGAAGGCCGGCCGTCTCACCGTGGCGTTTGCGAACGTCGCCGCCTACGAGACACGCGGGGCGGATGGCGTCGGCGCCCGTTGTGTAGACCGCGATTTCAACCGCCTGTGGCACGACGATCTGCTGCAAGCGGACAAGCAATCCGTCGAGGCTATCCGGGCCCACCAGATGCGGCCCATCATCCAGACGGTGGACCGCCTGCTGGACCTGCATTCCACCTGGCATGCGTTGCTGCCCTTTTTTGTAATGTCGCAATTACCGCGCGTGCGGCAGTTGGCCGACCGGTTAGCGCTTCCCGCGCGCCAGTTGTTCCTGCCCGACGTATGGCATGAGGGTTACCACCTGATCGATTACGGGGCGTTTCGCAACAGGGCTAGTAGCGCAGTGGGGCTGATCGCCGAGTGTGGCCAGCATTTTGCGCGGTCGAGTGTGGACACTGCGTGGCAGGCAACTATCCGGTTCCTGCAGGTCCATGGAACGATTGACGCTGCGACAGCCGGCCGCCTGTGTCCCGACCTCCTGCCCGGCGCCGCGATACAGCGGTACGAGATTGTCCAGCCGGTGATCGCGCGCACCGACGGGTTGCGCCTGACCGGTTCGCATGCCGGGTTTGTGCATTTTGCCCAAGGTGAACTTGCGGCACTGGACGGGGACGACCCCGTATTTGCTCCGTTTGACGGCGCCGTATTGCTCGCCCCCCGGCCGGAACCAAAGGCGGGGCAACAGGCCTTCTCGTGGGGGCGCATGGTCCAGACGTGAAAGCGGAATATCGGGCGGCGGTCGGATTGAAAATAGATACAGAAATCTGTATGATGACTGCATGAAAACCACACTTGACATCAACGACCATTTGCTGGCCGATGCAAAGGTGCTGGCGGTGCAGCAGCGCACCACCCTCACACGCCTGATCGAGGACGGATTGCAACTGCGCCTGCGCAGCGCGGCCAGCCCGGCCAGGGCGCCCAGGTCACGTATCCCGGTCCTCAAGGGTCGCGGGGGTTTGGTGGCCGGCGTAAATCCGATCAGCAACAAGGCATTGCTGGGTGCACTGGAAGATGACTCCTGACGTCAATCTGCTGGTGGCGGCATCGCGCAGCGACCACCCGCATTACGCGGCGTCGAGAGCCTGGTTGTCGCGGTCTCTCATCGCAGCCGCAACCGGTACGGCATTCACGGTCATGCCCATGGTTGTGGCCAGCTTCCTGCGCCTGGTGACCAGCCCGAAGATATTCAAGCTTCCGGCGCATATTGACGACGCCATCGCGTTCATGGATGCCTTGCTGGAACAACCCGGGGTTCATATGGCCAGCCTGGGTACCGAATGGCCAACGCTGCGCCGGTTATGCCTGGACAAGACGCTCACCGCCAATGATCTGCCAGACGCCTGGCTGGCAGCGGCCACTCTGCAATTGGGCGAACATCTGGTTACCTTCGACTCGGATTTCAAGAAGCTGCTGCCGCGCTCTCAGGTCACGGTGCTGGTGGCGGCCGCCCGCTGAACCACCAGGCTGCCTTCTTGGGACGTCCACTCCGCGTCGGCCCAGAGCAGTTGGCGGGTAGTGGCGATCCGGCGTGAAGCGCATACTTGAGGCAAAGTCGCAGGGACTTCGTTAATTCCAAGGAGTCTTGATGATTGTTGTCCACCACCTGAACGATTCGCGCTCGCAGCGCGTTTTGTGGCTGCTCGAAGAACTTGGTCTGGATTACGAGATCAAGTTCTACCGGCGCGATGCCACCACCAGGCTGGCGCCGCCCGAGCTCAAGGCGGTACATCCGCTGGGCAAGTCGCCCGTGGTCACCGATGACGGGCAGACGGTGCACGAATCGGGCGCCATCATCGACTACCTGATCCGCCACCATGGCGGTGGGCGCCTGCAGCCGTCTACCGGCTGGCCGGAGTATGAGACCTACCAGCAGTGGCTGCATTACTCCGAAGGCTCGGCCATGTTGCCGCTGATGCTCAAGCTTTATGTGGGCCGCCTGGGGGACGCAGGCGCGCCTCTCAAGCCGCGCATAGACAGCGAAATTGCCAACCACCTGGGTTATGTCAACCAGTCCCTGGAGGGCAGGGACTGGCTGGTTGGCAACGACCTTACCGGGGCTGATATCCAGATGAGTTTTGTCGGCGAGGCCGCGCGCGAACTGCGTGCCGCCTACCCCAACATCGACGCCTGGGTAAAACGCTTCCAGGCCCGGCCGGCCTACCGCAAGGCGCTGGAGCGCGGCGGGCCGTATGCGCTGCTGGCCTAGGTAGTTTCTAGACGCCCGAAGACGCCGCGGCCACAACCACCAGGATCCCGATAGCGAGGTTGATACGCACCCAGGACCGTATGCTGGCCAGGGCGGCGCCACCCGCGGACCATTTGTTCTCGAGCACGGCCTGGTGCAGGCGCTTGAACAGCACAAACCGC
>JANLPN010000196.1:0-14932 GCA_031367285.1 Betaproteobacteria bacterium
CATTTCGATCATGTGGCCGTTGTTCACGGTCGCGATCACGAGGTCGATGGCGGATGCGGCGCCGGCCGCAGCCAGGCCAAAGACCAGGGCGAGGGAAGCTTTGAGGTGCATGAGGTATCTCCTGTTTATGGCTTGGGTCCACGTGACCCATGTCACGACGGCCTGCGAAATTTATTCCACGACACCTGCTGCCACCAATACTCGCGCCGCGAGTCCCGGTACTTTGTTGCATCGATTCCTAGTGTTTTCCCGAATTTGGCTGCAACCAGCGTAGTTTTCGGGTTGGTTGGGCCTCCGTTTTCAGGAGCCGTCGCCACCGCCTACGGGTTAGATAGCCAGCGGGTCTACATCCACGGCCCAGCGCAGCAGCCCTTTGCCGGCCGGGCCCTGGCGTGTGGCGTGCAGCACGGCATGCCAGCCGCCCAAAAAAGTCTGCAGCGCGGTACGCGAAGGGCTCTCCAGCAGCATCTGGGCCCGCTCCACATTGGCGACACGTTGCACCGGCATAGGCACGGGGGGGTAGAGCATGACGTGGGCAAAGCCGCCCAGGTGGGCCAGTTGTTCCCGCGCGGCATACGTGGCAGCGGCCAGGAAGCCCTGCGCCACCTCTTGGGTACGGGCTTCGGCACGCAACAAGGCCTGGAAGCTGAACGGCGGCAAACCGGCGCGGTCCCGGTCTGCCAGTTGCTGCGCCGCGAAGGCCGGGTAGTCATGGCGCTTGAGCGCCTCCAGCAGCGGGTGGCGTGGATAAAAGGTCTGAATCCACATCTCGCTCTGCCCGCTTACTCCAGCATCACGCCCGGCACGCCCGGCGGCCTGCATCAACAGGCCGAACAAACGCTCCGGTGCACGAAAGTCGCTTGAAAACAGCGCGCCGTCAGGGTTGATGGCAGCCACCAGCGTGATACGCCGGAAGTCGTGCCCCTTGGCCACCATCTGGGTGCCCACCAGCACGTCCACTTCCCCCGAATGCACCTGGGCCAGCTGCGCCTGCAGGCTGCCGCCGTGGCGCGTGCTGTCGGCGTCGATACGTGCGATATGCACCGGTTCGCCCTGTGGATTCCCGGCGCTCACCGAACCCGGCCGGCGCACATCGGCCAGCAGCTCCACCAGGTGCTCCTGCAGCCGTTCGGTGCCACGCCCCATCGGGGTGATGTCCAGGTTGCCGCAGGCCGGGCAGGCACGCGGCACCGGCTCGGCAAACCCGCAATGGTGGCAGCGCAGGCTGCGGTCGATCTTGTGGAACACGCGGTAGGCGCTGCAGTGCGGGCAGTCACTCTTCCACTCGCAGGCGGTGCATTGCAGAACCGGCGCGTAACCGCGGCGGTTCAGAAACACCAGGCTTTGTTCACCGGCCGCGATACGCTGGCGTATGGCGTCGAGCAGGGGCGGCGAGAAGACGGCTTTCCTAGGCTGGTTGTTCATGTCCACCCTGCGCACCAGGGGCAGCTTCGCACTGCCGATGCGGCTGGGCATTTCCAGCCGTACATACCGGCCACCTGCGGCGCTGGCGCGGCTGTGGTGCCAACTCTCCAGCGATGGGGTGGCCGAGCCCAGCATCACTTTGGCATGCTCCAGCCGGCCGCGGTAGACCGCCAGGTCGCGCGCCGAATAACGTGCCCCTTCCTGCTGCTTGTAGCTGGGGTCGTGTTCTTCATCGACCAGGATCAGTTGCAGTTTCGGCATGGAAGCAAACACCGCCAAACGTGTGCCCAGCACCACCCGCGCCGTGCCGTGGTGCGCCGCGAGCCAGCTTTTCAGCCGTTGCGGATCGGTCATGCCGCTGTGCAGAGACACTACCGACTGCTCGCCAAACAAGGGGCCAAAACGCTCCAGGAAACGGGTCTGCAACTGGGGCGTGAGGTTGATCTCGGGCACCATCACTATCGCCTGCGCCTGTCCGTCGCGCAACAGCAGGTCCTGTACGCATTGCAGATAGATTTCGGTCTTGCCACTGCCGGTGGCGCCAAACAGCAGGAACGGCCCATCGGCCTGCTGAAACCGGGCCAGCGCCGACTGCTGTTCCGGGCTCAGCGATGGCTGTGTCGCCGTTGGTGCCGCACCGCCGTCTCTTGTTGCCGGGGAAACCACCCGCTGCAGGCGGCGTAGCATCTGGCGCTCGCTCAAGGTTCTAAGTTGTGGTGGCAAGGCCGCCAGCGCCACTTCGCCCAGGGAGCGCTGGTAATAACTGGCGGCAAATCCGACCAGACCGCGCCAAGCGGCCGAGAGCGCCGGCAGACCGGTCAAAACGGCCGTGATGGAGCGCAGTTTTGCGGCGTCCACGGCAACCGCCGGTGGCGTGGCGGGGGCGTCCCACACCACCCCCAATGTTTCACGCCGTCCCAGGGGTATACGCACCAAGCTTCCCGGTGTCAGTAGCAACTCACTTCGATAGGTCAAAGGGCCGGCGATATCGCTGTGCGCCGGTGTCTGTACAACAACCTGCAAAAGATGGCTCATTGGCTAATCTCCGCGCTGCGCGCTGCGCTACTGGCCACGACATCACAAGCGTTTTGCACAATTGTGCGTCTGCGCCGCAACTTCGTTGTTGCCTTGAGGCGGCCCGGCGGCTCATACGCGCGTCCACACGTCCGAGTTGGGCCGTCTTGTTGATGTGAACTTGTGAAATGCTGTTTAAGTGCTTGATCTGTAAGTACTTTAGGTTTCATCCAAGGTTTCTGTGGATAACTTTGTTGATATCTGCCCGGCACAGGCCCCAAAGCCTTGATTTGCAAGGCTTTGGCTGAAATGCCCGTCAAAAAAGCATTGGCTCAAAACCGATATGAATCAATGACTTGGAGTAGCTACTGGTTTTGTAGCAAAGGCCAATCAAATCGAGCGGTCGTTGCGCAGCGCAGCAAAAAATTTGTGCATAAGTCAGGGTTCACCAACCCGTTTGGCAGTAATTGGTGGTAAGCATCCGGTGTGTAAATTGCTAGCCGCGCAACCGCCTGGAGCAAGAGTGCACGGCATCTACAAGTGCTGCTACGTTTTCAGGAGGAGTGTGCTGGCTGATGCCATGCCCCAGATTGAAAATATGGGTCGGTCCGACGCGATCAGGGTCGTTTGTCGGCGCCTTGTGGGGGGGGCCGAAACTTTCCAGCACCTTCACCACCTCGGTTTCTATCTGTTGCGGGCTTGCAAACAACACATTCGGATCGATGTTGCCCTGCAGTGCCTTGCCCGGCCCGCCGGCCAGGCCACCCACCGAGGCGCGCGCGCGCGCCAGATTTACCGTCCAGTCCAGTCCCAGCACCTCGCAGTCAAGCTGACCCATTTGCTCCAGCCACAAGCCGCCGCCCTTGGTGAACACAATGCGTGGAATCGGTACCCCCGCATGTTCGCGTTTCAACTGGTGCAATACACGCGCTGTATAGCCCAAGCTGAACTGCTGGAAAGCCCCATCGGCCAGCACCCCACCCCAACTGTCGAAAACCATCACTGCCTGGGCGCCTGCGTCGATTTGTGCGTTCAGGTAAGCGGCCACGGCATCCGCGTTGATGGCCAGTATGCGGTGCATCAAGTCCGGACGGGCGTACAACATGGTTTTTACCAGCCGGTAATCGTCGGAGCCGGCGCCTTCAACCATGTAACAGGCCAGTGTCCAGGGGCTGCCGGCAAAGCCTATCAAGGGAACCCGGCCGTTCAGCGCTCGCCTAATCGAAGTGACCGCGTCGAAAACGTAATGCAGCTTGTCCATGTCGGGCACCGCCAGTTTGGCCACTGCGGCCTCGTCGCGCACCGACTGCGCAAAACGCGGGCCTTCGCCGATCGCGAAGCTCAGGCCCAGTCCCATGGCGTCGGGCACGGTGAGAATATCGCTGAATAAAATCGCCGCATCCAGTGGGTAACGCTCCAGCGGCTGCAGCGTGACTTCAGTGGCGTAGTCGATGTTGGTTGCCAGCCCCATGAAGCTGCCGGCGTTGGCGCGGGTGGCGCGGTACTCCGGCAGATAACGCCCGGCCTGGCGCATCAACCAGACCGGTGTATGGTCGGTAGCCTGGCGCATGCAGGCGCGCAAAAAACTGGAGTTTTTCAGGGGTGCGAATGGGTCTTTGGAGCTGGATGCAAGCATCTGCTTATTGTGGCATCAAGCTGCTCCGGCATAACCAGCCCAGCGGCTGCAACCCAATGCGTGCAGGGGGCTGTGGGGCTGCCCCGGCCTGCGGGTGGCGCCCCGGCGAAAAGGCTAGACGATGCTCAGTGGTGCCGGCTGGGAGGCAGCGAACAGGGCCGCGCTTTCGCTGCACTGCCCATCGGTCGACTCGGACCACCAGTCGGTCGATTTGTCGGAGCTCGCGTCGGTCTGGGTGGGGACGAACTCCTGCGCAGTGGGGTCGCCGGCCTGGCCCTGGAAGGTCTGGGTATCCACAGTTTGGCCGGAGTTGTCTTGCTCTGACGATGAATTACCCAAGATGTTCTCCCAAATGCCGCTCGGATCGATATGGCGTGCGGCAACTATAGCGCGGAAATTTGTGTTTCGCCAGTCTTGCGGCACAGCCTGAAAAGTGGCATGACGGACGTAAAAATTGCCCAGTGCCGCCCGGCCGTTGCCAAGGTACTGGGGTCTTGCAGACCGCACGGCTGCAAGACGCAGCCGCTCTTCATGCCGTCCGAGCTTGCGCGAGCAGGCTCGGCGCTGCGGCACTCAGCCCCTAGTGGGCCGCGAACGAATTGAGCTGGGGCAGTTTCTACTAGGACTTGTATTTGATCGAGCAGCCGTAAGGCCGGGTCGTGGCGTTGCTCAGGGGCTGGCCGGCCAGGGCCTGGCTGACGCCTTGCTTGACGTAGTTGACAGCCGTTTTTACATCGTCCGGCCGCGCAGACGCGATGTTGTCAATGCCTCCGGCGTAGACCAGGATACCCTGCGGATTGACGATGTACATGTGCGGCGTGGTGCGGGCGCCATAAGCGTGGCCCACTTTGCCTTCTTCGTCCATCAGGGTCAATGTGGGGGCGGCCTTTTGGTCCACCATCCAGCGCGCCAACTGGGGTGGCGCCAGGTAGTCGTAACTGCCGCTTTCGGTGGAGTTGATGGCCAGCCACACCACGCCTTTGGCTGTGGTCTCCTTTTGGGTGCCCTGCATGTTGGCGCTGTTGTAGTGTTTGCGTACATAGGGACAGCCGGGGTTGAGCCATTCCAGCACCACATGTTTACCCTTGTAGTCACTCAAGTGCACGGTTTTGCCGGCCGTATCCGTCAGCGTGAAATCAGGCGCCGGCTGGCCCACGGCCGGCGCGGCCTGGCTGCCGGCGGAGAAACACAGGCTTGCAAAAGCCGCAGTGGTGATCAGGGTACGACGCAGCATGGCAGACCTCCGCAGGATGGTATGGGTCGACAAATCACAGGCCCTATAGGCGGGCCAGCACAGCGCGTACTTCCCGCACGCTCAAAATCTCGGACAACAGCACCGGTGAACGGCCTGGCTGGTAGACCACATACACCGGCACGCCATTGCGGCCCAGTTGCCGCAGTGCCGCAGTAATGGCCGGGTCACGGCGCGTCCAGTCGGCACGCAGCAATGCTACTTTTTTTGCTGCCAGGTCGGCAAGCACGTCCCGGTTGCCCAACGTGGTCTTCTTGTTGTACTGGCAGGTCACGCACCACGCCGCGGTGAAGTCAACGAATACGGGTTGACCGCCGGCCATGATCTGGTCCACGCGGCCGGGTTCCCAACTCTCCCAGCCGGCGGCGGCGTTTTGTGCCGCCGCGGCCACCGGCTGGGTGATGTAAGGGCCCACGCCCCAGGCCAGCGCCGCGAGCAAGACCAGGGACACGGCGCCGAGGATGGCGCGCGAGCGGCCCCCCAGCGTCAAGGCCCAGACCACAAAGCTCAGCGCCACCAATAGAGCGAGCAAGGCACCCGCGCCGTCGATACCGCTTTGCTGACCCAGCACCCATACCAGCCAGGCCACGGTGGCAAACATGGGAAACGCCATGAACTTCTTCAGGGTGTCCATCCAGGCGCCCGGGCGCGGCAGCGCACGGGCAAATGCGGGTACCAGGCTGGCCACGAGGTAGGGCAGTGCCAGTCCCAGACCCAGGGTGGCAAAAATGGCAAGCGCCTCCGGGGCCGGCAATGCAACTGCCAGCCCCAGCGAGGCCCCCATAAACGGCGCCGTACAGGGCGCGGCCACGGCAACCGCCAGCACGCCGGTCAAAAACGCGTCCGCCACCGGGTGCCTGGCCTGCAGCGTCGCGATGGAGGACGGCAAGACCTGCGAGAACTCGAACAGTCCGCACAGATTCAGGCCGATCAGCGTAAACAGCGCGGCCAGCGCCCCAACCACGGCCGGGTCCTGCAATTGGAAACCCCAGCCCAGGCTCTCGCCGGCACCACGCAACACCAGCATCACGACACCCAGCACAACAAAACTCAGCAAGACTCCGGCCGTGTAAGCGACACCGCTGGTGCGGTGTGCGCGCCGGTCCCCGGCGTGCCGTGTAAAACCCAGCACCTTGACGGCGAGCACCGGGAATACACAGGGCATCAGGTTCAGAATCAGTCCGCCCAGCAGGGCCCCCAGCAACGCAGCCCACAACGTGAGCGGGACGCCGCCAGCGGGCCCGGAAAAACCGGTGCTGCTTTCGTTACGTGCGCTGTTACCGCCCAGGGCACCGGGCGCCACGGCCGCCGTCTGTGGCCAGGTACCTTGCACGGTCAATTCGGCGCGGTAGGCCTGGCCACCCAAGGCCAGTACCACCGGCATCACGCTGGGGCTGTTGCTGCGTTGTGCCGACAATGGCACGCTGGCCTTCCATACGGCGCCGTCCCATGCTTGGGTCCAGCGGGCAGCGGTTTCAATCACCTCCGGCGTCTCGGGGAAAAGGTCCAGGGTCTTGCCGCGCAATTCAGCAGGCAGGCCAGACACGCTGAGTTGTATCTGCTGCCGGTCCACGACAACGCTGTTGCCCGCTGCGTCCGGCAGCGGTTGCGGGGTGGCTTGAAACGCTGCTTCAAACGCGGCGCGGTTGCCGGCGGTAGAGCTTTTCAGCGGCAGTTTCAGCGCAAATTCACCCTCTTCCGGAATACATTCCTTTTTGCACACCAGCCAGGAGGCCTTGAGCTTGACCTCGATGTCGCCCGATAAAAAAGGCGCCTTGAAAGCCGGTGCGATGGTGAGCGGCACCGGCAGCAATACGGTGCCCTCGAAGCCATAATTGGCCAGGTCGCCGATAGGAATTTTTTTGGGCAGTGGCCACGCAATGGGACCGGCGGTAATCCCGGGTGGAAGCGCCCACTGTAGTTCTGTCGGCAGGCCCGAATCGCCCGAATTCTTCCAGTAGGTATGCCACTCGGGTTTATGGGCCAGTTGAAGGCCCAGCCACACGGTTTTACCGGCGCCGGCACCGTCCGGGGCGTGGGCCATCAGTTCGGCGCGCACCTGTTCGGTGGTGACCACCGTGCCTGCAGCCGAAGCAAATTGGGCCAAGGCGGCGACCGGCAACGCGGAGCCGATCAGGAGCGCCGCTGTAACCAGGAAGTTTGAAAGCTGGCGGGAGAAAGTCATTGCGAAGGTGGGAGCAGGTAGCGCAGGCAAAGTTCCGACTGCGCTTCCGTTGTCGTTGGCAGACGCAGTTTTATTACGGGCATTGTCGCTGCCCGGCCAGACGCCCTGCAGGTTAAAGGCGCTGCCGAAAATATTGCAGGGCATGCCAAATGCCTGCCCAAGCTGTCCGGGCGCCTAGGCTGCGAAACCCAGCACCACGCGGCGTGTGGTGGCGCTTTTCTTTTCTATCTTGGTCACGACCACCGCACCGATCTCGGACGTATTGGCCACATGGGTACCCCCGCAGGGCTGCAGATCGATCAGTTCCCGGCCTCCGATACGTATGGTGCGTATGCTGCCGCTGCCTCGCGGGGGTTGCACACTCATGCTCTTAACGAGGGCCGGGTTGGCGTCCAGTTCGGCGTCGGAAATCGATCCCACCGTCAGCGGGTGGGCCGCCGCGACGAGGCGCGCGATGCCGACGCTGAGTACCTCTTTGTCCAGCGGATCGGTCATGCTGAAATCCAGCCGTGCATAGTCGGAGGTGATCGAACAGCCATTGACCATCTGCGGCACCAGATGGCACAACAAATGGGTGGTGGTATGAAAGCGCATCAGCTTGTGGCGACGCGCCCAGTCGATACGGGCGATGACGGTGTCACCGACTTGCAAGCCCAGTACTTCCGTGGTACCGGCCTGACCGTCGACTTGCCACGAGGCCGGAACATGGCAGATAGCGCCCGTGACATGGCCCTCGGCATCCTTGCCCTTGCGCGTATCCCCAATAGCGAGCGCAGTCCCGCTGCGTGGCCCGGACTGCAGTTCCAGCACGCCGCTGTCGCCGGCCTGGCCACCCCCGAGCGGGTAAAACACGGTGCGGTCCAGGGTGATGCCTTGTGCCGTGATCGCGGTCACCTTGGCGCTGCATTCACGCAGGTAGGCGTCGATGCGGAATAGGTCTTGGGTCATGCTGCCCAATAATACCGGCATGCCCCATCCAGAGCCCGCGCCGCCATCGGTTGTCCTGTGTACGCTGAACGCGAAATATATCCACGCTTCGCTCGGTCTGCGTTATCTGCTGGCCAATATGGGCGAGCTGCGCGACTGCGTGGTCTTGCGCGAATTCACGATTGGCCGCGATCCGCGGGAAATGGCTGACAGCCTGATGATGTTGCTTGGTGACCCGCAGGCCGGGAAAACGCAGGTGGTCGGTTTTGGCGTGTACATCTGGAATGTGACCCAGACCTGCGCCCTGGTGCGTCTGCTCCGGTGCCTACGGCCGGCGCTGAAGATCGTGCTGGGTGGGCCGGAGGTAAGCCATGAGCTGGAGGGGCAGGAGATTGTTGTACTGGCCGACCACGTGGTGACCGGCTGGGGCGATATTACTTTTCCCAAACTGTGCCGCGCCTTGTTGTTTGGTCCCCAGCCCTTGATGAAAGTGGTGGCGGGGGAACAGCCGCCGTTGGAGCAACTGCAGCTACCGTACGCCGAATACAGCGAGGCCGACCTGGCGCATCGTGTGTTGTACGTGGAGGCTTCGCGTGGTTGCCCGTTCAAATGCGAGTTCTGCCTGAGTTCGCTGGACAAGACTGCGTGGGCGTTTGACCTGGAGCGTTTCCTGGCCGCGCTGGACGGTTTGTACCAGCGCGGCGCACGCACCTTCAAATTCGTCGACCGCACGTTCAACCTCAAGATCGATGCCTCGCTGCGTATCCTGCAGTTTTTTCTCGACCGCTTGCCCTCCGGCGGACAGGCGCGGCACGCCTCGACACTGTTTGTACATTTCGAAGTGATCCCCGACTATTTGCCGGACCGCCTCAAGGAAATGATTGCGCGGTTCCCGGCGGGAGTTTTGCAGTTCGAGGTGGGCATACAGACATTCAACGTGGACGTGCAGCGGCGTATCTCGCGCAAACAGGACAACACGCAGACCGTGGCCAACCTGCACTGGCTGGTCAGCAGTTGCAAAGCGCACCTGCATACCGACCTGATATTCGGCCTGCCGGGCGAGGACTTGCAGAGTTTTGCGCGGGGCTTCGACCAGTTGTATGCGTTGCGCCCGCACGAGATCCAGCTCGGGCTGCTAAAACGCCTGCGGGGCACGCCGATTGCCCGGCACAGCGCTGAACACGGCATGGTGTTCGACTCCGAGCCACCCTATGCGGTGCGTGCAACCGGCGTGGTCGGCGCACTGGAGGTGCAGCGGTTTGTCCGTCTGGCCCGTTATTGGGATCTGATCGCCAATTCCGGCCGCTTCAAACGCAGCTTGTTGCTGTTGCTGGAACCGTATCCGACGTCCGCCTCCGAGCGAGGTGATGCAGCATCAGAGGGCGAAACCGTTGAGTGGTCGCCGTTCCGGGCGTGGCTGTATTTCTCGGACTGGCTGTGGGCCACCAGCGGCCTGACCAGCGGCCTGACGCCCGAAATGCTGGTGAACCATCTGTTTGACTACCTGTGCGGCCGGCGTAGCATGGATGAGGCGGCATGCTTGCGCGTGTTGCTGGCCGACTACCTGGAAAGCGGTGCCCGTGCCAGGCCGCGCGCGCTGCGCGGCGTGTTGCCAAGGCAGGTACCACCAGCACGTCTGACGGCGCGGGTGTTGGCTGCGCGCCAGGGGCACCACCACACGGCAAACCAAGTATAAATATTTCCTGAAACGAGTATTCCCATGGACCCCAAAACCACACGACCCGAAAGTATTGCCGCCCAGGCGCTGGGATGGGTGGACGACAAGACGCGGGCGATCACGCCTGTTATCCATGTCTCCAGCACCTACTTGCGCGACGAGGACAACCAGTACCGCTCCGGTCGGGTTTATGCGCGTGCCGACAACCCGGCCTTCGACCAGGCGCAGGCCGTTTTGGCGCAGCTGGAAAAAGGCGTTGACGCCGCGTTGTTTGCCTCGGGCATGGCCGCCGCAACGGCTGTGTTCCAGGCGCTGGCGCCTGGCGACCATGTGCTGGCGCCCAAGGTCATGTACTGGTCACTGCGCAACTGGTTGATGACTTTTGCGACCCATTGGGGCTTGAAGGTGGAACTGGTGGACATGACCGATGCCGCGGCTGTGGCGGCGGCCATCCAGCCCGGCAAGACCCGGCTGGTATGGATAGAAACACCGGCCAACCCGCTGTGGACGATTACCGATATTGCCGCGACGGTGGCCATCGCACATGCCGCCGGGGCATGGGTGGCAGTCGATTCCACCGTGGCCACGCCGGTATTTACCCGGCCGCTGGAACTGGGCGCGGACATCGTAATGCACGCGGCCACCAAGTACCTCAACGGGCATTCCGACCTGATCGCCGGTGTCCTGGTCACTCGTGAAAACAATGCGTTCTGGCAACGCATCAAGACAATTCGCGCGCAGGTGGGCGGAACCCTGGGTTCGTTCGAGGCCTGGCTGCTGCTGCGCGGCATGCGCACCCTGTACCTGCGCGTGCGTGCGGCAGCACAATCCGCGCAGCGTATTGCGGAACACTTCTCGGCCCACGGGCTGGTGCGCGAGGTGCTCTACCCGGGCTTGCCAGGGGCGCAAGGCCACGCAGTGGCGTTGAAACAGATGCAGGGCGGATTCGGTGGCATGTTGTCACTCTGCGTGGCTGGCGGTGAGGCGGCGGCCATTGCCACGGCGGCCAAGGTGGGCCTCTGGAAACGGGCGACCTCGCTGGGTGGCACCGAGAGCCTGATCGAACACCGTTCCAGCGTCGAGGGCGCCGGCTCGCCCGCGCCGACCGATTTGCTGCGTTTGTCGGTAGGTATCGAAGACTGCCAGGATCTGATGGACGATCTGGAGCAGGCACTGGCGCAGGCGCATTCCTGATAAGGGTATGGCGCTTGATTTTTGCCGCAGAGCCCCCAGTTTTGTTGCATGAACGCTACCAAATCCCCCCGAACACAGTCCAATCTGACCACAGCGCACGTGCTGGCGGCGCTGCTGGAGCGGCTTGAAAACAGTGTGATTCCGGTCGGTGCGGAGCAATACCGCTCGGTTGTCATACACTTGACGGATGAATTCAACCAAGTACAGGCTGACAGCGGCTTGGGCGCCCTGCTTGACGCCCACCCGGCCGCTGCACAGGTGTACGAGAACGTGAATTACGCCTACGCAGGCCTGTGCCGCTCGTCGTTGGAGGCATCCATGGCCGCCGAGCAACAGGCCAAAACAGTCATTCAACGCGCCATGCGCCCACCCAAAGAAGGTATTACCGATGGCCAAAGCTGAAGCAAAAACGGCAGTGATGGCCGATGGCCTGCGTTACAAATCGAAGGCCTCGGGTTCACCCTTCGCGGCCGCCGCATCGTTTGGCGGTGCGACCATGTCCTGTTTCATGTGTGGAAAACACCGCGCACGTTCGTTGATGGGTACCCGCAAAGTGGCGGGCAAGTCACAAACGGTATGTGCACCATCGTGCAAGGCGCTGGACGAGGCGGCCAACGGCACGTCCTGAGCCCGCAGCGCCCCAGCGGTGCTAGAACTCGTACTGCAGGCGCATGGAAAACATGTGGCCGTCTGAACCGTAAATCGACCCGGTCAGGAATGCCGCCTGGTACTTGAACTCCCCCGCGTTGCCGACTGGCAGGATACCGGAGATCATCGGGCCGAGCCGGTGCGATTGCCGATTGCCTGGCGACCAGTGGTCCCAAGGACCTACTTCCCCAAACCCCTGCAAACCAAACTGAAACGCCGGCTTCCAGCGGTATTTGGTCTGCCATTGGTATTTGAGCTGCGTTGGACTGGCCCGGCCGGTATTGAAGGGACGCTCGAAGATCAGATTGGCATTGAGCTGCAGCCGGCCAAGCTCGGTTTGCAGCACGGGCCCATATTCGAGCGCATTGCCACCGCCGTAGTTGTGTACCAGATTGGTATGCAGGGCCAGGTCAAAGTCGTATTGGCCCTGGGTTAACAGGTAGTCGTTTTGCCAGTTCAGGCTGCTGAGTTTTGTCGCCATGGTGTTGGAGCCGATGTAGCTGGCCAGCAACTCCGTGTACCAGCGCTTGGTAACACCGTAGCCGACCCCGATTTCCGGCCAGATGGTCGCTGAGGAACCAGGGAATTTGACGTTCCAGAACCGGTAGTCGAGGTTGACTTCACCTTCGTTTTCGTACACCGTGACAAGGTAATAGCCGGGGTCTGCCATAGCTGTGGCGCTGGTAAGCAGCAGTGTTGTCGCAATTGCCAGATTTCTTGCCACCATGGAGTCTCCCGGGTAACCGCTTGCGTCGGCCAATCATACCGGCGCATATCTGGCAAGTATGCGCCTTGGGTCGGCAACGCCGTGGGTTTTCGGGTCGGCCGTGGGGCTAAGATCGCGCCATGCAGCTGAAATCCCGCTACTGGGCCGACCTTTCCACCCTGGATTTCGACCATATCCGGCGTGCGCCCGACCTCGGTACCGTGGTGGCCGTGTTGCCGGTGGCTGCCACCGAACAACATGGCCCGCACCTGCCGCTCAGTGTGGACACGACCCTGGTCGAAGCGGTGCTTGGCGCGGCCCTGCCGCAACTTGACGCAGCCCTGCCGGTGCTGGTGTTGCCCACCCAGCAGTTGGGGGCCAGCATTGAACATGCGCGTTTTCCCGGCACGCTGAGCCTGAGCGCTGAAACCCTGATCCGTGTGTGGACGGAAATCGGTGCCTGTGTGGCGGCCACCGGCATCCGCAAGCTGTTGTTGTTCAACGCGCATGGGGGCCAGATCGGGGTGATGGACATTGTGGCGCGGGAGCTTCGCGCCCGGCATGACTTGATCGTGTATTCAAGCAACTGGTATACCTTGCCGCTGCCGGACAGCGTCCTGGGCCGGTTCAGTGCACACGAGCACCGTTTCGGCATCCACGCCGGAGACATTGAAACCTCCATGATGCTGGCCACGCGCCCCCAATGGGTGGACATGGCGCAGGCGCAGAATTTCGCTTCCGCCGCGCAGGCCCGTGCCGCCGCCTACCCCATCCTGGGCAACGGCAAAAGCGCCAAACTGGGCTGGCAAACGCAGGATTACAACCCCCAGGGCGCCGTCGGCGATGCGTCGGCCGCAACCGCGGAAAAAGGCGAGTTGCTGATTGCCGCCGCGGCAAGGCAACTGGCCCTGATGCTGGCCGAAATTTCGCACCTGCCGCTTTTCACACTGGCCGACGGGCCGGCCTTTCGCGGCTGAGACCCTGCCTGCGGGCAGCGCGTCAAGTGGCTAACAAGTCTATGGACCGCTGCAGGTTGGCACGCGCCCGCGCCTCATGCGAGGCATAAAAATGCGCGGTGTGGTAGAGCCGCTCACGGGCCAGAAACTGCTGCAGGATGCGCCGCCGGTTGCTGCGAAACTGGGACAGTGGAACCACTGCATATTCGGCGCGTATCTGGGTTTCGTATTCGTCGAACTGCGCCGTTGGCGCGCCCAGAATAGCTAGGTCCACGTCCAGCAGTATTTCCTGGTTGGCGGTTTGGGGCAAGGCGTCGTGGCAGGTGGCCATGACCAGCGCGTACACCCTTTGCGCAACATCCTGGCCCGTACCGGCGGCTTTCAAGGCCAGGACAGCCCAGTCCGCGCTTTTTAGCTCATTGCCCGGCACCCCGATCTCGTACACGGCGTCGTGGAACCACAAGGCCAGTTCCACTTCCGCGGGATGGGTAGCCTGGACGCGCACCGGCGCGAAGTTCGCAAAACAGGCGTCCAGATGCTGCAGCGTATGGTACTGGCGGTGGGGCTCGGAATAACGGTCCAGCAACTGGTGGAGCAAAGCCGGATCCGGTTTGGCCACGCCCAGCGCCTGCCACATGCGCTGCCAGCCATCTGCATACTTCATACGCGCAATTCCTGTTGCATCACCCCTCCGGCCCTGTGTTGAACAGGTCCATCGTAGCGGCAAGCCACGGCTGCCGCCCCCGACCTTGATAATCGGCCTGCGCCGGCATCTTCGTGCCGCCTGTTTCCCCACGACCCATGCAAAAGCCTCCCAATCCCCACTCCGAACAGTCCGTGCTGGTATTGCAGGGCGGTGGCGCGCTGGGTGCCTACCAGGCCGGTGTGTACGAGGCCTTGCACGAACACGGCATACAGCCGCAGTGGGTGGCGGGCGTGTCGATCGGCGCCATCAATGCGGCCATTATTGCGGGCAATCCACAAGCGCGGCGGGTGGCCCGGCTGCGCGAGTTCTGGGACGGGGTTTCGTCCCAGTTGACGGCGCCGGCCCTGCCTGCCAGTTACGGCAGCCTGGCGCGCGAAATGTTCAACGAGTCCAGCGCGGCGCTGGTGGCCCTGGCGGGTGTGCCCGGCTTCTTCCAGCCGCGTTTTCCGCCGGCGCCTCTGCAGCCCGCCGGTACACCCGGTGCACTGAGTTATTACGACACCTCACCGCTGGAGAAAACGCTGGAGCGGCTGGTCGACTTCGACCTGATCAACACGCCCGACGCCCGGCAAAAGGTGCGCCTGTCAGTGGGCGCCGTCAATGTG
>JANLPN010000220.1:0-3421 GCA_031367285.1 Betaproteobacteria bacterium
CCGGTGGCCGACCGCATCACCGAAATTGCCGCGGTGCGTATGGAAGAGGGCCGCGAGGTGGCGCGCTGGAGCACGCTGGTGAACCCGGGTACACGCATCCCGGCCTTTATCCAATCGCTCACCGGCATCAGCAACGCCATGGTGGCCGATGCGCCGCGTTTTGAAGAAGTGGCGCCGCGCCTGCTGGAACTGCTCGATGGCGCGGTGCTGGTGGCGCACAACGTGCGTTTTGACCACGGCTTTCTGAAAAACGAGTTTGACCGCCTGCAGATCGACCTGCGCGTCAAGTCGCTGTGTACGGTGCGGCTGTCACGCAAGCTGTACCCGCAGCATCGCAGCCATGGCCTTGACGCCATCATGCTGCGCCACGGCCTGCAGACCATGGCACGCCACCGGGCCATGGGCGACGTGGACATGGTGCTGGCCTGGCTGCGTATTGCGGCCACCGAATTAGGCCCGGAGAAGCTGCGCCACACGGCCCAGGAATTGCTGCGCGGCGGCTCCAGCCTGCCGCCCCACCTGGAAACGTCGATCCGCGACATACCCGACTCGCCCGGTGTCTACCTGTTTTACGGTGACTCCGCGCAGGTTTTGTACGTGGGCAAAAGCGTGCGCCTGCGCGGCAGGGTGCTGTCGCATTTTCAGGCCGACCATACGGCGGGCCGCGAAATGCGCCTGGCCCAGGAAACGCGCCGTATTGAATACCGGACCACGGCCGGCGAGTTTGGTGCACTGCTGCTGGAGGCGCGACTGGTGAAGCAGCTGCAGCCGGTCTACAACCGCCGGCTGCGCCATGAACGCCGGTTGTGTTCCTGGAGCCTGGCCGACGACCCGCAGATCCGTCCGCTGCTCACGCTGGTGTTTGCCGACGAACTGCAGCCGCAGCAGTTCGGGCAACTGTATGGGGTCTACCGCTCCAAACGCCAGGCGACCCAGGCGCTGGGTGCGCTGGCCGATGCCCATGGCCTGTGCCCGCTGGTGCTGGGCCTGGAGCCTGCCGGCAGCCGCTGTTTCTCGCACCAGCTGGGACGCTGCAAAGGCGTTTGTTGTGGCCGGGAAAAACCCGAGCTGCATCGCCTGCGGGTGGAGCTCGTGCTGGCGGCGCAGCGCCTGCACACCTGGCCCCATGCCGGCAAGGTAGGCCTGCGAGAATACGACGCCAGCAGCGGGCGCACCGACATCCATGTGTTTGACCAGTGGTGCCACCTGGCCACCGTGCAGGACGAGGCCGAGTTGCAGGAGGCGCTTGAGCGGCGCGAAATCCTGGCCTTTGACCTGGACACCTACCGCCTGCTGCTCAAGCGGCTGGTGGCCAGCGGCAAGGTGGACCGGGAGTTGATCCGGTTTAGTTGAGCGTGCGTGTATTTAACGGAAACAGCCTGGACATCGCAGCATAGATGCCCGCGCCAATCGCGAGGGCCACTGCTGCGATTTCCAGCGACAGATCGAATCCGGCGCCCACGCTGCGGCTGCGCGCAAGCAATGCGGCAACCAGTGGTGGGCCAATAATCTGGCCCAGGCCGTACATGGCCGTGGCCAGGCCCATGGTGCTGGAAACCTGGGTCGGCCGCAGGCGGCGTACTTCCTGCATGGCAAAGTAGGTGATGGCCGTGAAAGGCAGGCCCAACAACAGGCTGCCCAGCGCGAAACCGGCCAGGCTGGGCAGTGCCAGGCTGGTGGTGATGCCCAGCGCCTGAACCGCATAACAGGCAGCCAGGCGAAGGCGCTGGTCACCCTGCGAACGGATCCGCGAAGCGATCAAGGCGCCGATCACCACGCCCAAGCCGAATATCGGCCAGAACAGGTCCAGCAGGATGGAGCTGGGCAGGGTGTGGCGTGCGATTACGGGCAAAAACGTGGCCGTGATGATGTAGCCGAAGCCCGCGAGGCCGTAGGCAAACATCAGCAAGGCAAGCTCGGTGCTGCCATGGATGGTGTCTGCCCCCGCATTCGTTGCCGTTCCGGCTTGCGGGGAGGCACCCGGCAGGTCATGCCGGGCAGTGAATATGGGCCACACCAGAGCGGCCAGCGCGGCGGCCAGCAGGCCGAAAATAAGCCATCCCGAAGCCGCCGACCAATGCAGGGCCACCATGCCGCTGGCAGCCAGGCCACTGAGCACAATGCCGCCACCCGGGCCGGCATAAATCAGGGCACCCATGCTGGGTACGTCCAAGCGCGCCAACTGCGCCAGGCACCAGCCCGAGGTGTACACAAACACCAGTGCGCTGGCCACCCCCGCAAGAAAGCGCATTAGCGGCCAGGCCACCGGAACATACATGGCCATTCCCAGGGTCAGTACCACCGTGGCAACCAGGCCGGCACGCACCAGCAGCGGGCCATTCACCGGCGGCAAATTGCCGACTTTTTGCCACAACCAGGGCTGGAATGTGCACAACAAGGCACCCACCAGATAACCCAGGTAATTGGCGCTGGCCAGCCAGCTTGCGGAGGCCAGGTTGGTCACGCCATCGGCCAGCATCATGGGCAGCAGGGGCGTGAACGCAAAACGCCCTATGCCCACCGCTACTGCCAGCGCCGTCATGCCGGCCAGGGCCACGCGCCAGGGCTTTAAGGCCGGAGTTGGTGGCCGGACCATCTTCACTGTGCCGGGTTGGAGGAGTTTGCCGCTCGCCATGCAGCCAGGTCGATGTCCTGGTCCAGTGGAAATATCGGACGCGGGACGCTGCGGTAGGGCAGGGTCGCATAGTCGGGTGTGCACAGGGCACCGCTGTCGCAGACGATGACCTTGCCGGCAATCGGCTCGAACGCGGCCCGAAAATGCTGCATCGACTTGATCGCCACCACGCTTTTTGCCGCCGGCTCAATGCCAAACGCCCTGAACTGCTGCAAGTCCAGCATCTGGGCCGGCTGCGTCACCACCAGGATATCGATGCCATCCACGCGCAGCACCACGGTGGGGCCCCAAGTTTTGTCCAGCCCGCCGATCATTGGGCCATCGCCCCGGTAGTTGCCGTTGCTGTGCAATCGCACCAGCCCGCTGAGCTCCAGTGGCCCTCCGCCGAGGCTCGCATCGGTCTTGCCACCCAGCAACAGCTGCACCCGCGTGCCAACCGGCGTGCCCTGTAGTAGCTGTACCGTCGCAGGGTCCACCAGCGGTCCGAAGCAGGCATCCCGGACCCCAGCCGCCAACAAGGCCTTGAGCAGATTGGTGGCGTCTCCATAACCCCCGCCGCCCGGGTTGTCGGCGTAGTCGGCCACCACGATGGGGCGGCCGTCGCCGTGGTAGTGCGCACAGATTGCCGCCGCCGCGTCCACCGGCAGAAACGTGTTGATCACCTCGAAGCGCCGCTTCCACATGTCGTCGGCCAGGCCCTCGGCGAAACGCTGGTGCCCGACCATATCGCCTTGCGCGGTCACCAGCACGCTGGGCCCGACCTCGGCGATGTCGGCCCGGCCAAAA
>JANLPN010000228.1:0-1723 GCA_031367285.1 Betaproteobacteria bacterium
GCCGCGATACGCGTGCCCTCCAGGGCAATACCATCGCACAAGGGGTGGTAGGCCGGGGACAGGTAACTCTCGACGTTGTGCGTCAACGCGTCCATGCCGGTTGCGGCCGTCACATGGGCCGGTAATCCAAACGTGAGTTCCGGGTCGGCAAATACGGTCTTGGCCAGTATTTTGGGGCTGAACACGACCCGTTTCAGGTGGGTATCATTTTCGCTCACCACGCTGGAGCGCCCGACCTCCGAGCCAGTGCCGGAGGTGGTGGGAAGCGCCACGAAATACGGCAGTTCGTTCACGATAGGCCGCACCGTGGGGTGGTCCCACACGTATTCGAGGATATCGCCTTCGTGGGTGGCGGCCAGACCCACGATCTTGGCTACGTCCAGCGCCGCGCCGCCACCGAACCCGATCACGCAGTCCGCCTTGTGCGCCTTGTAGGCGGCCGCTCCGTCCATGACCTGGCTGCAGGTCGGGTTGCCGAACACGCCTGAATACACGGCCACGTCCAGCCCCGCCAGATGGGTCCGGAACTCGGCCAGCACGGGCAAGGCGCCAAGCGCCTTGTCGGTGACGATCAGCGGACGTTTGCAGCCCTGCTCCAGCAGATGCGGACCAACCAGCTTGCGCGCGCCGGCGCCGAATTTGATCGGGGTGGGAAAGGAAAAATTGGTGATGCTCATGGCTAAATTATCTCGAAGTAGCGTTTCATTTCCCAGTCGGTCACGCCGTCCAGCCACTGCCGCCATTCCCAGTCCCGGGTGGCGGCGAAGTGGTCGACAAAACCGTCGCCGAGCCAATCGCGTGCAATGCTGGATCGCTCAAAAATACGCGTGGTTTCGATCAGGGTACGCGGCGCGCGCGGGATGTTCTCGGCGCCAACATTGGTGCCGGTGATCGGCGGCGCGGTGAGTTTTAGGCCTTTCTCCACGCCATCCAGGCCGGCAGCAATCACGGCGGCCATGGCCAGGTAAGGGTTGACGTCGGCGCCCGGGCAGCGGGTTTCCAGACGCGTCGCCTTCGGACTGCCCGCGATAACGCGGAAACTCGCCGTGCGGTTGTCGATACCCCAGGTCGGTTTGACCGGTGCCCAGAAGCCGTCCACGAGCCGCTTATAGCTGTTGATGGTGGGCCAGATCATGGGCGCGAACTCCATCATGCAGGCTACCTGGCCGGCCAGGTAGCTCTCGAACAGCTTGCTCATCTTGCGCGGACTTTTTGCGTCGAAGAACAGGTTGGCCTTGCCGTCCGACAAACTCTGGTGGATATGCCCGCTGCAGCCGGGCAGGCTCTGGTTAGGCTTGGCCATGAAACTCGGCATGATGCCGAATTTGGAGCCGATTTCCTTGGCGCCGGTCTTGAACAGGATGGCGCGATCGGCCTGCTCCATCGCTTCGCTGAATCCGATCGCGGCTTCATACACGCCCGGCCCGGTCTCGGTATGCAGGCCTTCGATCGGCACCTTGAAGGCCAGCATCTGGTCCATGATGGCGTTGAAGAACTCGCGGTTCTGGTTCATGCGCAGCAGCGAATAACCGAACATGCCGGGCGTGAGCTGCTCCGGGCCCACGCCTTTCTTGGCGGCCCAGCTCTGCGGTGTCTCCAGAAAGTTGAACCACTCAAACTCCATGCCGGTCATGACCTTGAAACCCATCCTTTCGGCGCGCGCCAGAACGCGCTTGAGCGCCTGGCGCGGGCACTGGGCATGGGCAGTGCCGTCGGCATAAAC
>JANLPN010000272.1:0-4020 GCA_031367285.1 Betaproteobacteria bacterium
CGGTGCAATTATTGTTTTGAGCATCTCCATGCTGTTCTGGTTTGTCGGGCCGTTGATCGTGATTGCGGACGAGCGACCGCTTGATCCGGTGTGGCGGCGTATAGGCATTGTGGTGTTCGTCCTTCTGGTCTGGCTGTTGATCGAGTTGGGTCGCTGGCTGCTGGCGCGCAGACGCAACAAGCAATTGATTACGCAACTCACGGCGGGTGGCGAGGATGATGCTCTTTCGCGCCGGGAAACTGAACTGCTGCAGACCCGTTTCAGCGAGGCATTGGAGGCCCTGAAGCGAACCAAACTGGGTGGCCGCGAGGGTGCGCGCCAGTTGTACCAACTGCCGTGGTACATGTTTATCGGGGCTCCCGGTTCGGGCAAGACTACCGCGCTGATCAATTCAGGATTGCGTTTTCCACTGGCCAAGGCCGGGGCATCGGCTTCTGCGTTGGGTGGGATAGGCGGGACCAGGAATTGCGACTGGTGGTTTACCGACAACGCGGTGCTCATAGACACCGCCGGGCGCTACACCACGCAAGACAGCAATGCCAGCGTCGACAAGTCCGCCTGGACGACCTTCCTGGGTCTTCTCAAGAAATTCAGGCCACGGCAGCCCATCAACGGAGTTCTGGTCACCTTGAGCGTGGGTGACTTGTTTTCGTTCACTGAACGGGAGCGATCGGAATATGGCCAGGTAGTACGCCAGCGCATTGAGGATTTGCAGAGCCATTTGGGTGTCCAGTTCCCGGTGTACGTGCTGGTAACCAAGTGCGATTTGATTTCGGGTTTTACCGAATTCTTTTCGACTTTCGACGCCGAACAGAGATCGCAGGTTTGGGGAACAACTTTTGAATTTGACCTGGCTACCCGCAAAACGCCGCCGGCCAGGCAGGCTTTTGAAAATGGCTTCCCGGCGCTGGTGAGCAAGCTCAACGAAATACTGCTGGCTCGGCTGCACGAGGAGCGCGATTCCCAGCGCAGAGCCACCATGTACCCATTTCCCCAGCAGTTTGCCTCGTTGCGGACCTTGATCGCGGAATTTCTGGAGTCGGCCTTTTCCTTTTCAGACCAGGCGCTGGTTCGCGGCGTCTATTTCACCAGTGGTACGCAACAAGGAGCGGCGATTGATCGCTTGCTGGGTTCCCTTTCCCGCTCGGTGGAAATCAGGAGCGGCGCGGGCGGACGCGGTGCCGCTGCCGTGGGGGCCGCCAAGAGTTTTTTCATCGGCCGACTGATGACCGACGTAGTTTTTCGGGAGGCGGGTCTGGCCGGGCACAGCGAGCAACGAGAGCGGCGAATGCGTACGTTCAGTTGGGCGTTGGTCAGCGTTGTGGCGGTGTGTGGTATCGGGTTGTCAGCGGCCTGGGTTGTAAGCTACTTCTCCAATCGGGACGGCCTGGAGAAGGCCGGGGTAGCCGCAAAAAGCGCAATGGCCGCTCTCGCCGCTGTGGGTACACCAACCATAGGGGACCTTCCTTTGCTGGTTGAAGCGTTGGGGCAGGTGAAGCAAATACCGCCTGCGATGCACGATCCGGTAGCCAGCCCGCCACTTTCGATGCGTTGGGGACTCTACCAGGGTGTAAAGGTCGATGCACAGGTGGGCGAGCGGTACCGCAATGCCTTGCAGCAAGGCCTGATGCCCCGCATCGCTCTCCAGCTGGAAGCAGTGATGGCATCACCGCAGGCCAGGGCGGAAGGCGTCTACGCGGCGCTGAAAGCCTATTTGATGATGTACGACGGGAAACGGCTGGACGAAAACTTTTTTGTTGGCACGGTCAGTGAAATGTGGCTCGGAACCGGTTATGACCGCGAGACGGTGAAGTTGGCGCGGCAGCATTTGGTGGAGTTGGTGCGCTCGCGCGACATGCAGGTCGCGCGCTTTCACCCGATGAACCAGCCCTACGTGGACGCGGCACGTGATCGCGTCGCGTCGCTGTCCATCGTGGCCAGAGCCTACAGCCTGCTTCGCCTGACTGCAAATAACGCGTCAGACGGCATCCGCCTGAGCGAAATCGTTGGGCCCTCCGGGGTGGGTGTGCTGGAGCGTGCATCGGGCGTTTCGCTGGTTGAGCCGATACCTTATATTTTCACGCTTGAGGGGTACAAGTCGGCGGTCAAACCTCGCATCAAGAATATCGTGGGCCAACTGGCCGAAGAAGAATCCTGGGTGATGGGCTCCAAAAGCTCCGGGGTGGGCAAGGGAAATGCCCGCGAATTCGAAGCGGCGGTATCACGCCAATACATGCTGGACTACCAGTCCACCTGGGAAGGTGTGCTCAAGGATATCAAGCTCAAGCGCATTGGGGACGTGCGTGCCGCCATGAACGCCGCGCAAATACTCGGCCAACCCGACTCTCCGTTGAAAAAGGTGGTTGTGCTTGTGGCGGAGCAGACCAGGTTGACCGCGCCGGATCCCAAGGCCGATGCGAGTGCGGCGGCCACCGAAAACGCCAAGCAAAAGGTTCGCGATGCCGCGACCAATGCGACCACCGGTATTTTTGGCAATCAGGCCTCTCAGGTGGTGGGTAGCGTCATTGGCGTGGGTGACCCGGTGCGTGCCCAGGAGAAGATGGTTGAAGAGCAATTCAGTGCCGTGCGGCGGATGGTGGGGGATGGAAAGCCGGGCGAGATTGACGCTGCCTTGGGCATCATCAACGAAATATTCAACGAGCTGGTGTCCGTCAAGCAGAAGCTCGATTCAGGGCAAGGCTTGAAAGAGATACCGCAGGCGATTGGACGGGCAAAGGCACAGGCCGACCGATTCCCGATGCCGGTGTCAGGAGCCATCAAGGCTTTGGTGGAACTGGCGGAGCAGGAGGCGTCAGGAGGGGTCAAGAAAGGCATGAAAGCGGAACTTGGTGGCGCTGCATCCATGTGCCAGAAGGCGGTTTCTGGTGGCCGGTACCCCATCGACAAGAATGCAAAAGAGGATGTTGGTTTGCAGGACTTTGTGAACGTCTTCAAGGCTGGGGGCGACCTTGACGCATTCTTTGCCAGTAGCCTGGCTCCATTTGTGGATAAGTCCGGTGCGGTGTGGCGATTGAAGTCCACTGGCGAAGGCGCACCACCTGTCGCCGCTGGTACGTTGGCCCAGTTTCAAAATGCGGATGCTATCCGGACGGCTTTTCTTGGGGGTGGCAGTGTGGCATCCGTTTCCGTTGATGTTTCCGTGGTGTCGGCGAGCGCCGAGGTAGGCATTGAATACGATGGCGCTTCACACAAGTTGCAGGTTGGCTCGCCCTCAGTGCGGCTGGCCTGGCCGGCGCGCCCTGGTGCGCGCATCACCCTCGCAGGGCAACCCGTGGTGTCCGCGGACGGCGCCTGGTCGTTGTTTCGACTCGTTGACAAAGGTGTACCGGACCCTTCAAGCACGGGGGATCGCCTGCGCGTAAGTTACGGGAGTGCTTCGGGCGCGCGTGCGGTGTTGGACATCCGCACCGGGAGCGCGGCGTTCAATCCATTCAGGCTCAAGGAACTCAGTGCGTTTGTATGCCCGCGCTGATAGGCCACACACCACAGGAAGCGCGCTGATGTTAGGACTATTTGGAAAAATGCCCGCCAATGGCGATTTCCTCAGCAAGGGGTTCTCTCCCGAATTGGTGGATGGATTGGACAAGATGTTTCAGTCCGTGCTTGTTGCAGTTGCTGAAAGCAGCGACGGGCGTGCCATTTTTGAAGCGACCCCTGCGTTCATGCTGAATATTCGACCAGGCACTTTGTCGCCGTCGGGGTTTACTGGAATAGTGGTTCCATCGTGTGACCGGGTGGGGCGGCTGTTTCCGTTGTGTGTCGGATCGGAAACTCCGCCGATGGAGTCTCGGCTGCCTTTACTTTGGCCGTCCAGGGGGCTGTCTGTGGCTTTGCTGCAGGTCGTGGGAGCGGCACTGGAGCGCGGGGATGGCGCGGACGGTCTGTTTCGGGCGTTGCATGACATGCCCTCGTGGGACACGCTGTCGAACGACACCGTGCCGTTCAATGTGTCGGACGATGACACCGTTCCTCGACTTCCTGCTAACGGCATCCACAATT
>JANLPN010000341.1:0-2596 GCA_031367285.1 Betaproteobacteria bacterium
GCGTCCGCAAGCGTGCGGTGTTCGCGCATCGGCAAACCGATGTTCTCCAGCACGGTCAGCGCGCTGAACAGGCCACCGTGCTGGAACATCACGCCAAACCGCAGGCGCAATGCGCGCGCCTGGTCGTCACCCAGATGGCCAAGAGCGGTGCCCAACACCTGGATCGAGCCGGCGCTTGGTTGCTGGAGCAGGATCATCTCGCGCAGCAGGGTCGATTTGCCGGAGCCGCTGCCACCGATGATGGCGAATATTTCCGCGCGGCGCACCGTGAGGTTGATGTCGGAGTGCACCATGTGGCTGCCAAAACGCGTGGCCACCTTGCTGATCTCGATCACGTTCCCGGGAGCCGACATGTCAAAGGCCCAGCACGCTGAAGGCTATCGAGAACATGGCGTCGGCAACAATCACGAGGAAAATCGCTTGCACCACGCTGCGGGTGGTCTGGCGGCCCACGCTGTCGGCCCCGCCCCTGGTGCGAAAACCCTGAAAACACCCGACCACGGCGATGATGACGGCGAATACCGGCGCCTTGCCTATTCCCACCAGGTAAGACGTCACGCTGACGGCCTTGGAAAAGCGCTCCATGAAGTCGGCAAAACCCACGCCGAGCTGGGCTTGCGCCATCACCATGCCGCCAAAGACGCCCAGCACGTCGGCAAACACGGTGAGCAGAGGCAGGGCGATGGCCAGGGCAATCACCTTGGGCAGCACCAGCAGTTCCAGCGGCGCGATGCCGATGGTGCGCAGGGCGTCTATCTCTTCGGTCACGGCCATGGTGCCAATCTGCGCGGCGTAGGCGGAGCCGGAGCGCCCGGCGATGATGATGGCGGTCATGAGCGGCGCGAACTCGCGCAACATCGACAGGCCCACCAGGTCGGCGACAAAAATATTCGCTCCAAAACGCCGTAGCTGGTCGGCCGCTTGGTAAGCCACGACTATGCCAAGCAGGAACGACAGCAAGCCGACGATGGGCAGGGCATCGAATCCCGCGCTGCGGATGTTGTAGAGGATGGGGCGCCAGCGCAGCCGCCTGGGCTGCACCACGCAGGACGCAAACGCCAGTGCGGATTCACCCACGAACCCGAGCAGGGCGGCCGCCTGCTCCAGGGCGCCCACGGTTCCGCTGCCGATGCGCTCAAGTGCATTCGGCCGGGCTGGTGGGGCGCTCGCCAAGGGGGTGGGATTCATGGAGCCCCAAGGCTAGGCCAAACCCCGCGTGGCGTATGTGCGCGAGCGCACAGAAGGAAGCGGGCCAGCTATTTCCGCGTCAGCACTTCAGAGCCGATGCCGCGGTAGCCGGTGAAGCGGCCGGCCGAATTGAATATGGGCTCGCCGCTGACCCGGAAGTGTTGTTGCGTGCCATCGGCATTGTGGCGGCTGAACGCGAAATTCAGGAACGGCTGGCGCGCGCCAAGCATGGCCCGCAGCTGTTTGCGCTCCGTCGCGTCCCAGCCGCTGGTCTCGCCATCGTCCGGCTCCGCCAAAAACCCGGTGACCCGGATGCCCAGCATATCCAGCACCGGCCCCGACACGGTAGTGAAGTCCCCGGTTTCGTTCTGCTCCCAGTACCAGTCGGATGCCAGTTCGGTCAGGCTGCGAAAGCGCGCTTCGCTGGCCCGCAACTCGGTGGTGCGCTCCAGCACCGTCTGCTCCAACAGGCGGTTGTAGCTGGCCAGCCGTTTGTACAACACCCGCACCTCCAGCATATTGTGGATGCGCGTCTTGACCTCGACCAGGTCAAACGGTTTGCTGATGAAGTCTTTGGCACCGGCCTGCAGGGCGCGCAGCTTGTGGCCGGGCTCGGCCGTCAGCACGATGACCGGCAGGTAGCGGTCCCCTCCACCCTCCTTGAGCCCCTCCATGACCTGGAATCCGTCCATGCCGGGCATCTTCAGGTCGAGCAGGATCAGATCGTAGTGGTGCTCCGAATGCAAGGCACACACCTGGTGCGGATTCATCGTGGAAGCAACGCTGGTGTAGCCGGCCCCGGCCAGCAACTGTTCAAGCAGACTTACGTTGGCGGCCTGGTCGTCAACAATCAGGATGCTGGCGCCAAGAATGTGGTGGTCACTGATCATGGTTTTCTCTCACGGGTTCACGCGTGCTGATTGCGCTGGCGGCAAAGTTCAGCGCCTCGTCCAGCGCATCCATGAACTCACCCACCCTCACGGGCTTGGTGAGATAACGAAAGAAGCCAGCCTCCAGGCCACGTGTTATGTCGCGCGGTATCGCATTGGCGCTCAGCGCCATCACAGGGATATGCGCGGTTGCCGGGTCATCGCGCATTATGCGCATGGCCTGCGTGCCGTCCATTCCAGGTAGATTTATGTCCATCAGGATCACCGTCGGCTGGGCCGCGCGTGCCAGCGTTATGCCCAGCGTCGCGTCCACCGCGGTAAGCAGGCGCAGGTCGGGGCGCCGGGCCACCAGATCCTCGACCAGCATCAGATTGGCAGGGTTGTCCTCGATATACAGCAAAGTGCGCAAATTGGGTGCGCTTCCAATGCTCGCCGGCTTGGCGCCGTTGGGTTCGCCCGCCCGCGCGGCGGGGGGTGGTTCGTCCGCAAGGAGCAGGTCGACCCAGAAAATGCTGCCC
>JANLPN010000383.1:0-4768 GCA_031367285.1 Betaproteobacteria bacterium
AGCTTCACTTCGCGCCAAGGCAGGAAATACCGCCTATCAGGAAGAAGACATCTATCGCGTACCGTTGCTTGACTTCGTGGGAAGTCCCTGTAAAAGGAGGAGAGCCGCGAGGCTCGGGGGACAGCCGCGGAGCTGAGTGCCGCGCCGGCCTGATCCTGTACAAATGACGGTGCATGGGGGTAGCGGACAACCACCGCGCCCCTGGCCCGATTCCCCTCCGGCATTTGGCACAAGGGCCTGAAACGCAGCCAAAACACACTTCCAATCTTCTGAATTCGGTAGCGCCGCAGACGTGTTTTGGGCAGCGTGCGCGAACCCAAGTAAACTCCACCAGCGGGTGCTGACCAATCCGGCCGTTGCCTGCCCCTCTGAAGGAATCCCCCATGTTTGGCGTCGCGGACTACGGTGCGTTTGTCATCGCAATCATAATTTTTCTGCTTATTCCCGGTCCCGGCAATCTGGCTTTGATCACGTCCACCGGCAAAGGTGGTATTCGGGGTGGGCTGGCGGCAACGCTGGGCGTGATCGTAGGCGACCAGTTTCTGATGTGGATGGCAGTGGCCGGGGTGGCGGCACTACTCACCGCTTACCCGGCCGCGTTCCGGGCCGTGCAGTGGCTAGGTGCGGGTTATCTGGCATGGCTTGGTTTTCGGATGTTGCTGGCCAAGCCGGGCGATGCGCCGGTGCTGCATATCCGCACCGGCCAGTATGTCCGCCAGGCTTTCATGATTACTTTGCTCAATCCCAAGGCGATTGTTTTTTACATGGCCTTTTTCCCGCTGTTTGTGGACCCGGTCCGGCACCAGGGGCTGACCACTTTTGGCTTCATGGCATTGACGATTGCCACGCTGACGTTTGCCTATGGGCTGACAGTGGTGCTTCTCACTCATATTCTGGCCAAACGTATGCGGGCCAGCCCGGTCATAGCCCGCACCCTTCAAAAACTCGCCGGCCTGTTCCTGATCGGCTTCGGCATCAAGCTCGCCGTATCGCGCTGAGCCGCTTCGGCGCCCGCCAACTGAACCCAAACAGCACCGTATGGCCAGGATATTTTGTATTGCCAACCAGAAGGGCGGGGTTGGCAAAACCACCACCACCGTCAATCTGGCTGCGGGTCTGGCGAAAGTCGGGCAACGCGTCTTGATGGTGGACCTCGATCCCCAGGGCAACGCCACCATGGGTTCGGGTGTGGACAAACGCCAGCTCAAGACCAGCGTCTACGACATACTGCTGGAGTCCAGCACGGTCGCCGAAGCACGCGTCACGAGCGAAAAACTGGTGGCGGCGGGATGTGGGTACGACATTCTTGGCGCCAACCGCGAGCTGGCAGGTGCCGAGGTGGAGCTGGTGGAAGTCGAGCGCCGGGAGCGCCGGCTCAAGGCGGCGGTGGCCACGGTGGTGAACGACTACGACTTCATTCTGATCGATTGCCCGCCGTCCTTGTCCATGCTCACGCTCAACGGCCTGTGCTGCGCCCACGGCGTGATCGTGCCCATGCAATGCGAATATTTTGCGCTGGAGGGTTTGACCGACCTGGTCAACACCATCAAACAGGTGCGTGCCAACATGAACAAGGAGTTGGCCGTGATCGGTTTGCTGCGTGTCATGTTTGACCCGCGTATCACCTTGCAGCAACAGGTCAGCGACCAGCTCAAGGCCCATTTCGGCGACAAGGTGTTTGACACCGTGGTCCCACGCAATGTGCGCCTGGCCGAGGCGCCCAGCTACGGCTTGCCCGGAGTCGTGTTCGACCCCTCGTCCAAGGGTGCACTGGCCTATATGGCGTTTGCCCAGGAAATGGTGCGGCGTATCGACAAGCTCTGAGGCCTGTGCTGCCGGCAACGCCGTAACCGTTGCCGTGTCAGCAAAAGGCCGCTATCTAATCTATAGCAATGCACACATCGGACGTATTCCTTCTGCCGGGCTGGCAAAATTCCGGCCCCGCGCACTGGCAAAGCCTCTGGGAAGCGCGGCATGGCTACCGGCGCGTGGAACAGCACGACTGGATGCGTCCCTTGCGTGGCGACTGGGCGGCGCGGCTGGAGGAGGTGTTGCTGGAACATGCGCCGGCCGATGGCGGCGCGGTGCTGGTAGCGCACAGTCTGGGCTGTCTGCTGGTGGCAGCCTGGGCAGCCCATTCGCGCAACACGCATCTGGTCCAGGCTGCGCTGCTGGTGGCACCGGGAGACCCTGAACGTGAGGAACTGGGCGGGGTCCTGTCCAGCTGGTCGCCCATCGTGCTGAAGCCGCTACCGTTTAAAAGCCAGCTACTGGGCAGCCATAACGATCCGTACTGCAGCCTGGAGCGGGCGCGGTTTTTTGCCGCGGCCTGGGGCGCGGAGTTTATCGATTGCGGGGAAATGGGCCATATCAACGCCGACTCGGGACTGGGCTCGTGGCCGGACGGATATGCCCGGTTACTGGCTCTGTGCCGGGCAGGGCATTGATCAACCAGCTGGAATTTGCCGCGCGGGGCGGTGGTCGGCCTCGCGCGGCTTCAGGCTTCAGAAAGATACACACATGGCGACAAAAAAACTCAAGGGTCTGGGCCGCGGACTGGAGGCCTTGCTCGGACCCACGGTACAGGGCGGGGCTACCGTGTCCGGCAACGACGCCAGTACCAGCAGCCCCGGCTTGCCGGCCTCCTTGTTGTTGACCGATATGGTGCCGGGCCAGTACCAGCCGCGCACGCGCATGGACGAGGGCGCCTTGTACGAGCTGGCGGAGTCGATCAAGGTGCAAGGCATCATGCAGCCGATCCTGGTACGCAGGCTGGAAGAGCAGGATGGGCTGAAACGCATGCAGGCGCTGGTGGGCGCGGGCAGCGCCGAGGGTACGGACGATGCACGCTTTGGCCGCCCGGTGTACGAAATCATCGCGGGCGAGCGGCGCTTTCGTGCCGCCAAACTGGCCGGCCTGGACAGTGTTCCGGTGCTGGTGCGTGACGTCGGCAATGAAGCCGCCGCCGCCATGGCGCTGATCGAAAACATGCAGCGGGAGGACCTTAACCCGCTGGAGGAGGCGCAAGGCCTGCAAAGGCTGGTGCGTGAGTTCGGGCTGACGCACGAGCAGGCGGCCCAGGCGGTGGGACGTTCCCGCAGTGCCGCCAGCAACCTGCTCAGGCTGCTTAATCTGGCCGATGCGGTACAAACCATGCTGATGGCCGGCGACCTGGAGATGGGCCACGCGCGTGCCTTGCTGGCGCTTGAGAAGTCGTCCCAAATTACCGCGGCGGCGCAAATTGCCGCGCGCAAGATGTCGGTGCGCGAAGCCGAAGGGCTGGTCAAGAAACTCAGCGCCGAATTCATGCTGACCGCTACCAAGCCCAAGAAGGAAAAGTCGCGCGACCTGAAGCGGCTCGAAGAAGAGTTGTCGGACCTGTTGACGGCCGAGGTCGAGATACGCGTGAAGAAACGCGTCAAACGCGCGGGCCGGATGCTGGAGATAGGCGAAGTGGCAATCCAGTTCGGGTCGCTCGAGGAACTCAATGGCCTGATCGACAAACTCAGCAACGGCGCAACGCGTTAGGGCGGTGGGGCGCGTGCCATGGCCGCTTCCAGCCCTGCTGGCCTGGGCTGTTGCATGGGCGCTGTACGGCTTGCTTGGCCGGTGGGGAACCGGTCCGGTTGCGGCGCTGTTGGCGGCTTGTGTGCTGGGCTGTTTGTGCAGCCTGGGCGGCAAAACCTGGTGGCGCCGTGCCATCATTGCCGGCGGTTTCCCGGTCTCTTTGTTGATCTCTGGCGTTGCCGTACTGCCGTCCTGGGGCTGGCTGGCGCTGCTGGTCATGCTGGCACTGATCTACCCCCTGAATGCCTGGCGTGATGCACCTCTTTTCCCGACGCCAGCCCATGCCTTGTTATCCCTGGGCGCCAGTGCTCACTTGCCCAATGGCTCCCTGGTTCTAGACGCCGGCTGCGGCGTGGGGCATGGACTGGCAGCCTTGCGCGAGGCGTATCCGCAGGCGGAGTTCCACGGCATCGAATGGAGCTGGCCGCTGCGCGCCCTGTGTGCCCTGCGTTGCCCTTGGGCACGTGTGCGCCAGGGCGACATCTGGCGTGCCGACTGGAGCCCCTACGCGCTGGTTTATCTGTTTCAACGACCCGAGAGCATGCCGCGAGCTCTTGAAAAAGCCGGCACCGAAATGCGGCCGGGCAGCTGGATGGTGAGCCTGGAGTTCGAAGCACGCGCCCTTGTGGCCGACGCTGTACTCACGGTGCCCGATGGGCGCCCCTTGTGGCTTTACCGCGTCCCTTTTTCAAAACATCCCCTTTGTGGCATAGACGCCGGAAACAAATGACGCCGGCCGGCGTAACTCGTCGTAACATCGGCCAACCCCACCACTGCGGAGAGTTTCTTGGACCACTCAGACCTTGGGCACAACGCCGCGGCTGCAGGCGGCGACAGCAGGTCGAACCCGTCCCAGCACAATGGGTCACTGCCGGACCTGGGCAAAGTGTTTGATGCAACGATTGTGGCGATGGCGTCGTTGGCGGAGCCCGGTGAAGCCGGCAACCATATCGTGCGCATCCAGCACTATGTGCGCGCACTGGCGCAAAAACTGAAGGCCTCACCCGGTTACGCGCGCCCGATGTCGGACCGCACCATCAGCCTGTTGTTCCGCGCCGCGCCGTGGCACGACATCGGCAACTCGGGGGTACCGGACCGTATTCTGCTCAAGCCCGGCCCCTTGACGGACGAGGAGATGGACATCGTCAAGACCCATCCAGTGGTTGGCCGCAACGTGATCGACCAGATAAAACAGGCGGCT
>JANLPN010000440.1:0-12379 GCA_031367285.1 Betaproteobacteria bacterium
ACGAAGTGCGGCGAAGCCAAAATTAGCCCCCTTGGGCGGCAGCGCAGTACGCGCAGCGACAAGCCCCGGTCCGGGCGGAGGCCCGGAACGCACGGGGGCCACATGAGCACAATCCTAATTGTCGAAGACAACGACAAAAACATGAAGCTGGCGCGCGACGTATTGCAGGCCAAGGGCTACACCACACTGGAAGCGGTAAATGGCGAAGACGGTGTGCGCCTGGCGCTGGCACACCGGCCCGACCTGGTGTTGATGGACATCCAGCTGCCCGACATCAGCGGTGTCGAGGCGTTCATGCGTATTCGCGCCAACGCGGATACGGCACAGGTTCCCGTGGTCGCGTTCACCGCGTCCGTCACACCGATGGACCGCCACCGCATCACCGATGCCGGCTTTGACGGCTTTATTGGCAAGCCCATCAATCTTAAGGAGTTCCTGGAGACGGTGCGCAAGACCATTGCGAGCAAACCAACATGAGCGCCGCGCCGGGCGGCAGCCCGGAACGCACGGGGGCAGCGTGAGCGAAAGGCCTGCAAAGATTCTCGTTGTCGATGACACTCCAGCCAACGTCAAGCTGCTGGTCGATGTACTCACGGCCAAGGGCTTCGCTGTTACGGCGGCGGTCAACGGCGAAGAGGCGCTAGCCCAGGTGGCGCAGGACCCGCCCGATCTGATCCTGCTCGACATCATGATGCCTGGCCTATCGGGTTATGAGGTCTGCAAACGCCTGCGCGCCAACCCCGACACGGCCTTGTTGCCGGTGGTGTTGTGCACCTCGCTCGACCCGCAACAGGAACGCATCAAGGGTATCGAGGCGGGTGCCGACGACTTCCTGACCAAACCGATCAACCGGCCCGAGTTGCTGGCGCGTGTCAAGTCGCTGTTGCGCATCAAGACACTGCAGGACGAGGTCAAGGCACAGGCGGCACAGATCGCCGAATGGAACCAAACCCTGGAGCAACGGGTGCAGGAACAGGTGGGGCAGATTAGTCGCCTGGGCCGGCTCAAGAGTTTTTTCTCACCGCAGCTGGCGGAAGCCATCGTGGCCGGCGGCGAAGACATGCTCAAGACACACCGGCGCGAGATCAACGTGGTGTTTATCGACCTGCGCGGCTTTACGGCCTTTACCGACCAGGCCGAACCCGAAGAGGTGATCGAGATGCTGCATGCCTTCCACGCCGCGATGGGGCGCATCGTGCTCGAGCATGGCGGCACGCTGGAGCGTTTTGCGGGCGACTCGGTAATGGTGTTTTTTAATGACCCGGTGCCGATGGAGCGCCCAGCCGAGGCCGCGGTACGTATGGCCCTGGCCATGCAGCAAGTGTTTCCGGCCATGGGTGCGGAGTGGCGCAAACGCGGCTTTGAGCTGGGCCTGGGTTGCGGCATCGCCCAGGGTTACGCCACGCTGGGCCAGATCGGCTTCGAGGGGCGCTGGGACTATGCGGCCATTGGCAGCGTGACCAACCTGGCAGCGCGCCTGTGCTCCGAAGCCACCGCCGGGCAGGTGCTGGTGGACCGCAAGACCTTGGCCAGGGTGGACGAGCTGGTGCATGCCACGCCGCTGGGCGCGCTTGCGCTCAAGGGCTTCACCCACCCTGTACCGGCGTTTGCCCTGACCGGCTTGAAAACAGGTTCTTGAGGCCTGAAGGCACCCGCGCAAGCGCGCAACAAGTGTTGCATCAGGGGTTGCCGGCGCCCGCTTTCGCCGGGCGGCGCAGCGGGTTGAACCCGGTCACCAGCGCAGCCGCCAGCAGCACCAGCGCGCCGCCCAGATAGACGCCGGGGCTGAGTTGTTCGCCCAGCAACAGGTATCCCCAGGTTACGCCAAACACCGGAATGAAAAACACCGGGCTCATGGATGCCACCGGGCTGATGTGGCGCAGTATGCGCAAATGCATCCAGAACGCCAGGCCCGAGTTGACCACCCCCAACACCAGGGCGATCACCAGCACCACGGGTGAAAAGTGGGCCTGTGGAAGGTTCCACAAACCGGCCGGCAGCAGCAGCAACAACGCGGCTGCATGCAACGGCCCGGCAATCTGCAGCGGCTCGAAGCGGCGTGTTGCACGTTTCATCAGAGGTGAAGCAACACCGAAACACACCGACCCCAGCACGGCCGCCGCGGTGCCCATCAGCACCTCGGGTGTGGGGTGCACCGGCCCCAGTCCCACAATCAGCCCCACACCGATGAATCCGAGGGCGCAGCCGGTCAGTTTGCGTGCCGACAGCCGGTCTTCCTTGAACCATGCCGAGGCCAGGGTGCCGAACACAACCGCCGTGGTGTTGAGCAGGGCGACATAGCCCGCCGGGAGTTTCAGCGCGGCCCAGGAGAACAGGAAAAACGGACCGGCGACCGCCACCAGGCTGAGCAGCGTCAGCTCCCGCCAATGTTTCCAGGGCCAGCGCTGTCCGAGCGCGCGCATGAGCAATGCCAGCGTCACGGTGGCTACGGCAATACGCAGCGTTGCCAGCACGCTGGCGCCCAGCAACGGACTCGCAATACGCAACATCGGGAACGCGGCGCCCCACAGGGCCGACAAGGCCAGCAGTTGCAGAAAGGTTTTGGGCTGCACCGCGGCTATTGTCCGCGAGCCGGGCTTTTTCCGCTGCGTTGAGCGTGGCGCTCGGGCACAATGCCCGCTCTCGCGTTGATTCCCATCCCCCATCTTTGCGCCGCCTTGCCTCCCCCGCCGCCCGTCGTGAGGCTTCCGCCTTGTGGAAGCTGGCCTGGCCGATTTTGATCGGCCAGCTGGCAACCATAGGCATGAGTGTGGCCGACGTGGCGATGGCCGGGCATGCCTCGGCGCAGGATCTGGCGGGCGTGTCGCTGGGCGTGTCGATCTGGCACATCGTGATCATCACGCTGATGGGCATGTTGATGGCGGTCAACCCCATCGTGTCGCAACACGTGGGTGCGGGCGAGTTCGCGCGGATTCCGCGCGTGGTGCGCCAGGCCTTGTGGAAGGCGCTGGGTGTCGGCCTGCTGGCCATGCTGGTGGCCAACGCCGCGGCGCTCGTGTTTGCGCAGCTGCGCATAGAGCCTGCCGTGCGCGGCCTGGCCAGGGACTTTGTGTTCGTTATCAGTTTTGCCTTGCCGGCCTTCTGTTGCTACCGGGTCCTGTACGGTTACAGCGCCAGCGTGAACCAGACCAAACCGATGATGGTCATTGCGCTGGCAGCGCTGGTACTCAACATCCTTGTCAACTGGCTGCTGGTGTTCGGTAACTTGGGTTTCCCGAAGTTGGGCGGGCTGGGCTGCGCCTGGTCAACCTTGTTGTGTGTGTGGTTCAACCTGCTTGCCATCGTGTGGTGGATACGCCGCTCGCCCGCCTACCGAAGCACCTTGCCCTTTGGGTTCTACGAGGCCCCGCACTGGCCCGACATCCGCGCGCTGCTGCGTATCGGTCTGCCCATAGGCGTAACGTATTTCGCCGAGACCAGTGCCTTCAGCCTGATCGCGCTGCTGGTGGCCGGGTTTGGCACGGTGCAGGTGGCGGCGCACCATATCGCGCTCAACTTCGCGTCGCTGGTCTTCATGGCGCCCATGAGCCTGGGCGTGGCCTTGCTGACGCGCGTCGGCCAGGCCCTGGGGGCGGGCGATGCGCAGGCGGCGCGTTTCCGGGCCTGGGTGGGCGTGGCCATGGCCTTGGCCGTGGCTGGTTTTGCGGCCGTCGCGATGGCGCTGCTGAACACACGGATTGCCAACGCCTATACCAGCGACGCAGCCGTTGCCGCACTGGCCGCGCAGTTGCTCATGCTGGCGGCCATCTTCCAGTTGTCCGACGCCACCCAGGTTTCGACCAGCTCGGCCATCCGGGCCTACAAGGTCACTCGGCCGCCAATGTTTATTCACCTGGGCGCTTTCTGGGGCCTGTCGCTGCCGCTGGGTTGTGTACTGGGTCTGGCTCCCGCGTGGCTGCCCTGGCGCCCCGTGGAGGCCATGGGCGCGCAGGGATTCTGGATCGCGCTCGTGGTTGGGTTGACAATGGCGGCGCTGGGGCTGACCTGGCTGCTCGATCGCCTGTCGCTGCGCTGGCTGCCGCCCGCGGCACTGCGCTGACGGGCGCTTCCTGGGAATTTTTGTGGAGGGTCTGGCCATGGTTCAAGGTTTCACCGAGCTGCGTTTTGACGCGGTGCGCAGGGCGTTTGAGAGTTGTTTTGCGGACCGCCTGGAGCAAGGTGCGGCAGTGGCGGTATGGCTGGACGGCAAACCGGTGGTGGACCTGTGGGGCGGGCACCGGGATCTGGCCGGGAACAAACCCTGGCAACGCGACACGCTGGTCAATGTGTGGTCGGTCAGCAAGGGTGTGGCGGCCTTGGCGGTGGCGATGCTCGTGGAGCGCGGCACACTGGACTACGCGGCGCCGGTGGCACGTTACTGGCCGGAGTTTGGCGCCAACGGCAAATCACACATCACCCTGGACCAGGTCCTGTCGCACCAGGCGGGGCTGGACGGGTTGGCCGTTGCCATCACCGATGATGAGGTGGTTGCGGGGTACCCGGTGGTCCATGCGCTGGCTGCCATGGCGCCCTTGTGGGAGCCCGGCAGCCGTTGTGTCTACCACCCCTTGACGTTTGGCACGCTGTTGGGTGAAGTCGTGCGGCGTGCGGATGGCCGCAGCCTGGGCCGTTTCATCGCGCAGGAAATCATGGACCCGCTGGGGCTGTCCTTTTTCGTCGGTTTGCCCGCCGAGCACGACCATCGCGTGGCGGAGATGTCGGGTGACGACGCGATCTACGATGCCCGCCACCTGGGCCGGAAATCCGAATACCCGCATTCCTTCCGCAACCCCACGCTGTTTGCCGCCACGCCCAATAACCGCGCCTGGCGTGCGGCCGAAATACCGGCGGCGAACGGGCAGGCCGATGCACGGTCGCTGGCCACGATGTACGGGGCGCTGGCCTGCGGGGGCGCGACGGACGCGCACCGGCTGATCTCGCCGGCCGGCATCCAGCGCGCCGTGGCCGAACGTTTCCGCGGCGTGGACGCGTGTTCGCTTGGCAACACTGTGTTTGGGGCCGGCTTTCGTATCGATGCCATCGGTTTCGGGCCGCATGCCGGCAAGGGGAATTTCGGTCACACCGGCTGGGGCGGCTCGGTCGCTTTTGCCGACCCGTCGCGGCGCCTGGGTTTTGCTTTTGTTACCAGCCGATTGCTGGGTTTTGACGACGGGGTAGACCCCAGGCGCGCGCGCCTTCTGGATGCGGTGTACGCGGCGCTGTAAGCGGCGCGGGCAGCTCCAGTGCCTGTTGCACCCGCAGCAGCCGGGCGTCGTCGGGGTGGCGCCGTGGCGTGAAACCATGCGCCTTGACCAGGGCCAGCATGGGCAGGTTGTCGCGCAACACGTCGCCATACAAACGATTGACGCCATTGGCCAGGGCCGCCGCCATGGTGGCCTGCAGCAGGCGGCGTCCCAGCCCCAGGCCCTGCCAGGCATCGGCCACGGCAATACCAAACTCGGCCGATTCGGATGCCGTGCCGTCGCGCACGAAACGTGCGTCGCCGACCTGTACGTGGCCCAGGTCTTCAAACGACTCGGCGATCAGCGCGAAGTGGTCGTGGTAGTCGATGTTGGTGAAATACCGCGCCAGGCTCTCGGGCAGTTCACGCAGGCCGATCTGGAAGCGCTGGTAACGCGAATGCTGGGTCAGGCCGCTGGCCACGAAATCGCGTTCCATGCCCTGATCCTGCGGCAACACGGGCCGCACCGTCACGGCCTTGCCGTTGTGCAGCCGCCAGCGGTCTATCCACTGGACCGGGTAGGGATGCAGGGCGTCGATCATGGGTGCTGGTCCTATTCCAGCGCCAGGCCGCTTGCCCTGCCGCCGCGGTGTACCTGGCGCCGCGGCGCCGGCATGACGGATGCCGCGCTTACCGACAGCGTCGCCGGGTCCAGGGCGTAGGCAATCACTTGGTGGCGCCCATCGGTGGTGAAACTCTCGCCCGGCGCCAGGATGATGTCACGCGGGTCGTTGTCCTGCGTGATCCACAAGCTGCCGCTGCCGCAGGTGATCTGTTGCGCGGTATCGGCAAAACGGTACAGGGCACGTTTGGCCAGGGAGAGATGGGTGGGCTGGAAGGGCGGGGTGCGGGCAAACATGGCGGTTTCCTTGGAGTGCTTGGTGAGAATGAATGTACGCACTAAAATCCTTCCGTACAAACGGTGAATCGGAATACTTGGCATGCGTGCAAAGAATGCGAATAACCAGTCCCCGGCACCGGGGCGCGTCGGCATCCACCGCTCCGAGCTGCCCCGGCTCGACCTGCTGCGCAGCTTCGAGGCGGCGGCGCGCACGCTGAGTTTTACGCTGGCGGCCGACGAACTGGCACTCACGCAGTCGGCGGTGAGCCGCCAGATCCAGCAGATGGAAGAAGGCCTGGGCGTGGCCTTGTTCGAGCGCCTGCACCGCTCCCTGCAGCTCACCGACGCCGGACGGGTGATGAACCGCGCCGTCATTGACTGCCTGGAGCGTTTGCGCGACGCCACCGCCAGCGTGCGCGCCACCCCGCAGCTGCGCCAGGTCTCGGTAACCACCACGCCCGGTTTTGCGTCCCTGTGGCTGATCCCGCGCCTGGCCCGCTTCAGCGCCAACCATCCACAAGTGGATGTGCGCCTGTCGGCCACGCTGGATCTGCTGGACATTGAACGCAGCCACCTCGATATGGCGGTGCGCTTTTGCCCCACCAGCGATGGCGATGGTCAGCCGCTGTTCGAGGAGACGGTATTGCCGGTATGTGCGCCGCAGTTGCTGCGCGACCGCGCCAAGCCGCTCAAGACACCGGCCGACCTGGTGCACCACACCTTGCTCACCCTGGAAACACCGCAGGACATGGCACCAACGGCGGACTGGGCGCCTTGGCTGGAGATCATGGGCCTGTCTGAAATGCGCACCAAAAACACCATGCGCCTGACCCATTACGGCGACGCAGTGGCAGCGGCGCTGGCCGGCCAGGGCGTGGTGATAGGCCGCTTGCCGCTGGTGGCCGACCTGATGCGCGAAGGCAAACTGGTAGCACCGTTCAAGGGTGCCGGCGCCTCGCGCCGCGCCTATTTCATCGTTGCCTCAAACCGCGCCGCGCGCAACCCCGACGCGCAGGACTTCATGCGCTGGCTGCGGGTCGAGGCAGAACAGATGCGCTCGTCGGCGGTCTGAATCGGCGCCCGGGTGTGTGAAGCTCGCGCTCAGGCGGCCTTCAGCATCTGGTCGACGATCAGCTGCCAGTGCGCTTCGCTCACCGGTGTGATGGACAGCCGGTTGCCCCGGCGCAGCAGGATCAGGTCGGCCAGGGCCGGCGTGGCGCGCAGTTCGGGCAGGGCCAGCAAACGCGTCTTGCGCAGCGCCTGCACATCGACCAGCAGCCAGCGCGGCGCCTCGGGTTTGGAGGCCGCATCGAAATACGGCGACTTGTGGTCGAACTGGGTCGGGTCAGGCCGGCTTGCCGATGCGACCCGGGCGATGCCGACGATGCCCGGCTCCGGACAACTGGAGTGGTAGAACAACACACCGTCGCCAACCTGCATGCCGTCCCGCATGAAATTGCGCGCCTGGTAGTTGCGCACCCCGGTCCACGGTACCGTACGCTTGGGTGCCGCCAGCGCGTCGTCGATGGAACATTCCCGTGGCTCGGATTTCATCAGCCAGTAGTGGGTCATGGAGGTCCTCCAGGGCAGTCCCAAAATGATAAACCCCGACGGGACGAGATTGGAACATTTCCCGGCAGTCGGCTCAGGCCCCTTCGAGTTCGGCCTCGGCCGTGCCAGGTCTCCGGCTTTTCGTGGAGGCCACGCCAGTTCGAGCGTGGGTGTCAGAGCGCAAACAACGGCGACGCATCGGGCGTGTAGCGCGCCACCTTGTCCGGGTCCAGTTCCACGCCCAGGCCGGGCAGATCGGGAATGTTGAGGTAACCCTCGGGATCGAGCGTGAAAGGCTGCCGCAGGATGCCGTCCACGTAGGGGCTGCCACCAATGAACTCGACCAGATCGGTATCGGGAAACGCACTGGCCAATTGCAAATCCGCCGCCACGCCGAGCGCGGTGTTCCAGCCGTGGCCGATGTATTTGACGCCGAAGTCGTGTGCCATCCAGGCGATACGCCGTTGTTCGCTGATGCCTCCGACCTTGGTTACGTCGGGCTGCACGATGTCGAAAGCGCCGCGTGTCAGCCAGGGCAGGAAGGCTTGCCGCCGTGTCAACACTTCGCCACCCGCAATCGGCACCGGACTCACCCGGCGCAGATGGCAGAAGTCGTCGATGGCGTCGGGTTTCAGCGCTTCCTCGAACCAGCCGATGTCGAATTCAGCCAGCATGTCCGCGGTGCGCATGGCCCATTTGAGGCCGTGCGGCCAGTGGGCGTCGCTGGCGCCCGCATCGACGAACAACTTGGCATCCGGCCCGGCGGCGGCGCGCGCGGCGCGGATTATTTCGCGGTCGAGTTTGCCGTCCATGGCCCGGCCAAACGGACCCCAGCCGATCTTGAAGGCCTTAAAGCCCAGTTCGCGGTAAGGCGTGATGACGTCGAACATGCGTTCGGGTTGCTCCATCAGCAGCGAGCAATACGGCTGCACCCGGGTGCGATAACTGCCGCCCAGCAAGCGCCCCACCGGCATCCGCGTGGCCTTGCCCAGAATGTCCCACAAGGCAATGTCGATGCCGCTGATGGTATGGGTCAGGGTGCCGCCGCGCCCCATCCAGAACGTGTTCTGGTGCAGCTTCTCGGTCACGCGTTCGGGCTCCAGAGCGTTTTCGCCCAGGAACAGCGGCTCCAGTACCTTGAGCCCGGCCTGCACCAGCCGCCCATCGGTAAATACGCTGCCGTAACCGGTGATGCCGGCGTCGGTGTGGACCGCAACCAGTGCATGGACCGAGTCCTCGGGTTTGATCTCGGCCGACCAGCCGCCCTTGGGGCTTTCGCCGAACAGTGCAACGGCGGTGATGGCGCGGATCTTTACCGCGGGCAGGGACTGGTTGCCGGAGGCAGGGGCTGGCATGGGGCGGTCTCCGTTCTTGTGCAGGGTCTGTTCACACTACGCAGGCGAGTGCGAACGGGATAAAACCGCGCCAATCAAGGCGCGTGACGACGCCCAGACTGGCCGTCTGGGCTAGGAGGGCAACGCCGAGTGGCGCGGTTTTATCCCCGTTCCCTTCGGGTTGCGGCCAAAATGGCTTTGCGCCGCGTTGCGAAGCCTTGCCGGGGGCGCACCCCGGCTTTGTTTCGCGCCTTGCGCAAAGCCATTTTGATCCGCAACGCATCGCGCCTCCGTAATGTGAACAGACCCTGGTTCAGGTGCTTGCCACCGCCGCCGACTCGGAGCGGCGCTTGGCAATTATGTTTTCCAGATCGACCTTGTGGATTTCCACGGCTATGTGTTCGTTGATCTCGCGCGCCATGTCGCGCGCGTCGCCCGAGCGGAACACCTTGATCAGCGCGCGGTGTTCGTCAATGATCGCGTCCATCGGTTTGCCCAGCGTTGAAAGCCCGAAAATAATCGTCATCTGGCGCGCCAGCATTTCCCACATGTCGCACAACACGGCGTTGCCGGAAAAGCTGCACAGGCTGCGGTGGAAACTGGTGTCCGCGCTGGCAAACCCAAACACGTCGGTGCGTGCGGCGGTTTCCTCCATGTCCTGAACGATGGCCTCCAGCCGGGCCAGGCGCGGGGCGTCGTTGCGGCCCAGGCCGATGGCCCGTGTGGCGGCGGTAGTTTCGAGCGCGACGCGGACTTCGATCAACTGGTCGATCCGCTCGGGCGTCACAGGGGTGAGCCGGATGCCCTTGTAGGGCTCATTGACCACAATCCCCTGGCTTTCCAGCACCCGCAAGGCCTCACGCACCGGAACCCTGCTTACCCCGAGCTGCAGCGCCAGTTCGGCTTCGATAATGCGGTCGCCCGGCAGGATCAGGCCTTCGGAGGCCCCCGCTACCAAGGCGTCAATCACCTGGTGCACGAGTGTGCGCGGCTGCAATTTAAGAAAGGTTTGTGGCGTAGTGGTAAGCACCGGAGCGACCAGATGCAGCGAACTTGCGTTGACTTTTGCCATGTGCAGATTGTATACATTTATAAAATATGCTATTCTGATTCAGGCAGACAATTTCCAGACCAGGATACAAACCAATGAGCGCAGCGCAGAACCGCCTCAAGCAAGCGAACACCCCCTCGGTGGGCAGCGCAGACCACGAAGGGGTCGCTAACAGGGGCGAAGCCACAAGCGTGGGGGCCCGTGCCGCCAGCCGCATCCGCTGCGACATCGATTTCGACCGCCCCGGCCGGCAAGCTGGCTACCTGCGGGCGCCGCAGTCGCGCAACACCTCGGGCTGGGGCGTGGTCGAGATTCCGATCTACGTGTTGAAAAACGGAACCGGGCCCACGCTGCTGCTCACCGGCGGTGTACACGGTGACGAATACGAAGGCCAGATTGCGGTGTCCCGGCTGGCGCAGACGTTGCCGGTGGACCAGCTCCAAGGTCGGCTGATCCTGATTCCGGCCGTCAATCTGCCGGCGGCCCTGAACGGCACGCGGCTGGGACCGATCGACGGGCGCGACCTGAACCGTTGTTTCCCCGGCAATCCGGGTGGCAGTTTCTCCGAAATGCTGGCGCATTTCATGGACAGCGTCATCGTGCCGCTGGCCGACGCATCGGTGGACCTGCATACCGCGGGGCACTCGGCGGAATGCACGCCCAGCACCAACATGCATTACGTCGCCGACGCCGTCTTGCGCGAAAAAACCATGGCCGCCGCCGCCGCGTTCGGTGCGCCGTTCAATGTGGTGTTTTGGGGTGTTGACGAAGGCGCCACCTTGACCTCGTGTGTCGAGCGGCGCAAGATTCTTTCCCTGGGTACGGAGATCGGTGGCTGGGGTCGGGTGAGTGTGGAGGGGGTGCGCATCGGCGAGCGTGGTGTGCGCAACATGCTCAGGCATCTCGGCATGTTGGCCGGCAAACCCGATACGGCACAGCGCGACGGATCGGCAGGCACCCGCCACATGATGGTGCGTGATCCTGCTGCTTACAGCTTTGCGCCGGCCGGCGCCGTGTTCGAGCCGCGCCACATGGCGGGCGACCGGGTGGAGGCCGGCCAGAGCGCGGGTTTCCTGCACTTCGTGGAAGACGTCGACCACGCGCCGACCGAGCTGTTCTACGGCGCAACCGGTGTTTTGTGGATGGCCAGCGGCCCGGGCCGCGTGCAGCGTGGCGACTGCGTGTCGGTCGTAATGCAGGACTACGAGGCGCCCAAAGATTGATTGGACGCAATGGCTGGTAAAGCGCCCGGAAATCGGGTCTAACTGAAGGAGAACGTTTCGATGATGAAGCTAAAATTTCTCAATCTGGCATTGGCCGCATCGCTTGCGCTGATGTCGGCGGGCCCGGTGCAGGCGCAAAAGAAGGGTGGCGACGTGGTCATCGCCATGACCCAGGCGCCGCCGTCGCTCGATCCGCACGCGACATCGGCGCAGGTTGCTCGCAATGTGAACCTGCACATGTTCGAGACCTTGTACGCACGCGACGAAAACGCGCGGCCGGTGCCCGACCTGGCGGAGGGCGTGGCGGTGTCCGCGGACGGCCTGACCTATGTGTTCACCTTGCGCCGGGGCGTCAAGTTCCACAACGGCAAGGAAATGATGCCGGCCGACGTCGTGGCCTCGCTGGAGCGTTATCGCAAGGCCGGCGCCTCGGCGTCGCTGATCGCCGCCATCGATTCCGTCGCCGCCAGCGGGCCCAACCAGGTCACGATCAAACTCAAGTCGGTACAGTCCACCTTTCTGGGCAACCTGTCGAGTCCGCGCGCGCCGATTGCCATCATGCCGGCCGAAGAAGCCGCCAAGGAGATGGGCAAGGCCTCGCCGATCGGCACCGGCCCGTACAAGTTTGTGGAATACAAACCCGACAGCCACGTGAAGATTGCCCGCTTCGACGACTACAAACCCAACCCGGCCTACAAGGAGCGTGACGGATTTGCCGGCGCCAAGATCGCCTACCTCGATTCGGTGACCTTCCGCTTCATGCCCGAAGCCGGTTCGCGGGACGCCGCGCTCGAAACCGGCCAGGTGCAGTTGAACGAAACAGCCGACGGCCCGACCGCCAAACGCCTGGGCAGCAATCCCAACTTCCAGGTCATCAAGGTGCTGCCGTTTGCGGCGCAGATTCTCAAGTTCAACATGGCGCAGGGTCCTGGCGCGGACCTGAACTTCCGCCGCGCCGTGGCACAGGGCCTGGACGCGGAAGAAATGCTGGCAGTCGCCTACCCGGACGTCTACAAGATGGACCAGAGCTGGGTGTATGGCGGATCGGCCTACCACACCGATCGCAAACTGCTCAAGCAGGATGTCGCGGGTGCCAAGGCGACGCTGGCCAAGTCCGGCTACAAGGGTGAAAAGCTG
>JANLPN010000467.1:0-3789 GCA_031367285.1 Betaproteobacteria bacterium
GCCAACGTAGTTCGGCGCGTCGGCAATCTTGACTATGGATGTGAAAGCGGTGGCCGGGTCATACGGGCTGGGTGTCTTGACCACGGCCTGCACCACCAGGGCACCGTTATTGCCCGACAGCAGCGTGTAGCCGTCGGGCGCTGCACGCATGACCAGGGTGGCACCCAGAATGCCGGCCGCGCCGGGTTTGTTGTCCACCACAAAGGGCTGGCCAAAGGCCTTTTGCAGCCGCTCGGCCAGCAGGCGCGCCACCACGTCGTTGGTCCCACCGGGGGCGTAGGGGGAGATGATGGTGACCTGCCGGGTGGGCCAGGACTGTGCGTGGGCCGGCAACAGCGCTGCGAGGCCCAGCACACAGGCCGCGCCCCATAGTGTGAGCCGGCGGCGCGCCGCCGGGAAGGGGAGTGCGGTGTAAGCGGCTGGGGGCGGTATCGCAGAGGGCGTGTAGTGCATGGTGTGTCTCCTGGAGTGGTTGGCTGTTGTTCACCGGCCGCTGGAGCGGGCCAGACCTTGGCAGTGCCTCAAGCGCCCTTGAACCGGGGCGCGCGTTTTTCCTTGAACGCCGTCAATCCCTCCCGGGCGTCCGCGCTCAAGGACACGTTCTCCGCCTGCAGCTGGGCCATGTACATGGCTTCGATGGGGCTCCGGGGCAGGGTCTCGTGGACCATTTTCTTGAGAAACTTGAGCACCAGCGGCGCGCAGGTGGCCAGGGTGGCGGCCATGCGCAGGGCCTCATCCATCAGCTGCGCGGGTTCCACAACGCGATTGACCAGCCCGACCTCGTAGCCACGCTGCGCGGAGATGGGCTCGCCCAGCAGCATCAGCTCGAGCGCGATCTTGTGCGGAATACGCGCCACCAGCGACGAAATCAGGCCGGCCGCCACACCGACCCGGGCTTCCGGGTAGATGAATCTGCTGCCGGTGGTGGCCAGGCACAGGTCGCAAAACGCCACCATGGCCACCCCCAGACCGATCGCCGGCCCGTGCACCGCCGCAATCACCGGTTTGCCGATATCCACCCCCACATCCGGCAGCGCCTTCCAGAACTGCGCGGGCGGGTTGGTCAGGTCGGCACCGGCGGTGAATATGTCGCCCTCCGAGCGCAGGATGGCAACCCGGTCCTCCGAATCCCGAAAGCCCAGCCAGGCCTGGCGCAAATCGTCACACATGGCCGCGCTCATGGCGTTGCGTTTGGCTAGCCGATTGATGGTGACCACCGTCACGCCATTGCGCGATGCAAGGTCGATGCTGCCTTCTGCCATCCGTGTCTCCTGTCGTTTGGCACAGACTCTACGGGTGAATACTCATAATGCAAAGCTAGATTTTTTATACGATTGCTAAGTGAACCGATAACAATACTCCGTGAAACCCTGCTTATGAATATTTCCCTGCGGCAGCTACGTGCTTTCACGGCGGTCGCCCGCCTGGGCAGCTTCGTCGAAGCGTCCCGGGCCCTGCATGTGACGCCAGCCGCCTTGAGCATCGTGGTCCGTGACCTGGAGCAAACCCTGGGCTTTCGGGTTTTCGACCGGACCACGCGGCGCGTGGTGCTGACCGAGGTGGGCCAGCAATACTTCCACTACGCGGAGCAGGTGCTGGTGGATCTGCGCAAGGCCGAGCTGTTTGCGCAGGATGTAACGCAGCGCAAGACCGGCGTGGTGCGTATTGCCACCACGCAGGTGGTCACCTGGGTGCTGTTGCCGCGGGCATTTGCGGCCTTCCACAAGCAGTGGCCCGAGATCCGGCTGGAACCGATCGACATCCCGACCGACCAGATCATCAGTTCGGTCGAAAACGGCCAGGCCGATCTGGCGATCAACTTCGACCTGCCGGTGGCTGACAACATCGAGGCCACACCTTTGTTCACGTCGCGTGAGCAGGTCATCTGCGCCAGCAGCCACCGCTTTGCACGCAGAAAAAGCCTGCGCTGGGCCGAGTTGCACAACGAGCCGATAATTTTTGTCGGCCGCGGCGCGGAGCTGCGTATCCGCTCGGAATTGCCGCAGGAGGTAGTGCTGAACGCGCGTTACGAAGTGGGCAATACCAGCACCGCCCTGGCGTTGGTGGCCAGCGGGTCGGGGCTGGTCATCTGCGCCGGGTACGTCAAACCCCTGGCCCGCATGCACGACTTGCGCAGCATCCCGCTGTCTGCACCCGACATGGTGCACCAGTTCGTGTTGTACCGGAACCGGGCGCGTTCCATCACTCCCGCCGTGCAGGAGCACAAGACCTTCCTGGTGGAGTACTTCTCGCGCTCGGGCGGACGGTGTGTGGAAGATGTGCTGCAGCCGCGCTGGGCGCCGGTGGTTTGAGTACACGCCTGCAGGTCCCGCCGTGCCATCGCATAATGGCCGCGCCTGATTGCACGATTCATTCCAAGGAGATTCCATGATCAAGTTCTATTACCACCCCTCTCCCAATCCCGCCAAGGTGGCGCTGTTCCTTGAAGAGGCCGGTCTGCCTTACGAACTGGTGCCGGTGGACACCAAAAAGGGCGAGCAACACTCCGACGCCTTCAAGGCCATCAACCCGAACGCCAAGACGCCCGCGCTGGTGGATGGCGACGCGGTGGTGTTCGACAGCAATGCCATCCTGCTCTACCTGGCCGAGAAAACCGGCAAGTTCCTGCCAGCCAATACGGCGGCGGCGCGCGCGCAGATGTTGTCCTGGCTGATGTTCATCGCCACCGGTATCGGGCCGTATTCGGGCCAGGCGGTGCACTTCCGCCATGCCGCGCCCGAGCCCAAGGCCTACCCGCTGAACCGCTACGATTTCGAAGCCTGGCGCCACTGGAATATCCTGGACGCACACCTGGCAAAAAACCACTACATGCTGGGCGACAGCTACACGCTGGTGGACATGGCTTTCTGGGGCTGGGCGCGTGCCGTGCCCTTTGTGCTGGGTGCACCCGACGCCTGGGAGAAGCTGCCCAACGTCAAGCGGCTGCTCGACGAAATCAATACGCGCCCGGCGGCGCAACGCGCGGAGGCGCTCAAAACTCGCCACGCATTCAAGACCGAGGTCGACGACGAAACCCGCAAGGCCATGTTCCCGCAGAACGAACGCCTGAAAGCCTGATGTCTTACATGTTGTTGATCGTCGAGCCGCGCAGCCAGCGGCTTGAGCGCGGCCCGGTTGCCGGGAGCGAAGTCTACGAACAGATGCTGCGTTTCACGCAGGACCTGCAGGTCCGCGGCCTGCTGATCGCCAGCACGTCGCTCGTCTCCGACGCCAAGGGCGTGCGTGTGCAGGTGCGTGAGGGACGCAAACGCCTGACCGATGGGCCGTTTGCCGAGGCCAAGGAAATGGTCGGTGGTTTCTTTCTGCTCAACTGCCAGACGCGGGACGAGGCCCTGGCCATTGCCGCCGAATGTCCGGCCGCAGGCTGGTGCACGGTCGAGGTCCGCGAAACCGGGCCGTGTTACGTCTGAGCGGCCCGGCGTTTTCTCATGAGCCGCCTGATGTACAAGGCCAAGGCGTGAGCGAAGCGGCAACCCACCAGGCAATATCGGCGGTCTGGCGCGTCGAGTCCGCCAAGGTCATCGCGGTGGTGGCGCGTATGGTGCGCGACGTCGGCCTGGCCGAAGAGCTGGCGCAGGACGCGCTGGTGGCCGCGCTGGAACACTGGCCCACCAAGGGCGTGCCCGACAACCCGGGAGCCTGGCTCATGACCACCGCCAAAAACCGCGCGCTCGACCGGTTGCGCCAGAACGCCCTGCATGCGCGCAAACACGAGGAACTCGGCGCCGACATGGAGGCGCTGCAAACCCATGTGGTGCCCGACTTCGT
>JANLPN010000479.1:0-12178 GCA_031367285.1 Betaproteobacteria bacterium
GGTCGGTCACAAGGCTGCGACATTCCACGAGTCGGTGACGGTCGAGATCGTCTGGACCATCGTGCCGTTCATCATCGTGATCCTGATGGCGCTGCCGGCCACGAAAGTGATCGTGGCGATGAAGGATACGACCAATGCCGACCTGACCATCAAGGCCACCGGCATGCAGTGGAAGTGGGGCTACGACTACATCAAGGGCGAGGGCGAAGGCATCGGGTTTGTCTCCACACTTGACAGCGGCCAGCGCGCGATGTCGGACGCCGGCGGCCCCAAGGCGGGCGAGGTGGTCGACAACTACCTGCTCAAGGTGGACAACCCGCTGGTGGTTCCGGTCGACAAGAAAGTGCGCGTCATCACGACCGCCACCGACGTCATCCATGCATTCATGGTGCCTTCGTTCGGAATCAAGCAGGATGCGATCCCCGGCTTCGTGCGCGACACCTGGTTCAGGGCCGAGAAGATCGGCGACTTCTACGGCCAGTGTGCAGAGTTGTGTGGCAAGGAGCATGCCTACATGCCGATCCACGTCAAGGTCGTGTCGGCGGAGGACTATTCCAAATGGGTCGACGGCGAGAAGAAGAAGCTGGCCGCCAAGGCCGATGATCCGGCCAAGGTCTGGACTGCCGAAGACATCACCAAACGCGGCGAAAAAGTCTATGCCGCCAATTGCGCTGCCTGCCACCAGGCCAACGGCAAGGGCGCGGGACCGATCAAGCCACTGGACGGTGCGGCGGTGGTACTCGACGCCGACAAGGCAAAACAGATCGCGGTCTTGCTCAACGGCCAGAACAACGGTGCCATGCCGGCCTGGAAGCAACTCAGCGACACCGACATCGCGGCGGTCATCACGTTCACCAAGAACAACTGGTCCAACAAGACCGGCCAATTGGTGCAGCCTGCAGAAGTCAAGGTTGCGCGCAAATAGCCGCGAGCACGTTGCCGACCGCTGAAACGACATAAGAGAATCGACGAGGAAAACACGATGAGTGCAGTACTGGATCACCACGACCACGCCCATGACGACCACCACGACCACGCACCTACGGGGTGGCGGCGCTGGGTGTTTGCCACCAACCACAAGGACATCGGCACGCTGTACCTGTTGTTCAGCTTCACGATGCTGATCATCGGTGGCATCCTGGCCCTGCTGATCCGGGCCGAGTTGTTCCAGCCGGGCCTGCAACTGGTCAATCCGGAGCTGTTCAACCAGCTCACCACGATGCACGGGCTGATCATGGTGTTTGGCGCCATCATGCCAGGCTTCGTCGGATTCGCGAACTGGATGATTCCGCTGCAGATCGGCGCCGCCGACATGGCTTTTGCGCGCATGAACAACTTCAGCTTCTGGTTGCTCATACCCGCCGGTCTGATGATCGTGGGTTCCTTCTTCATGCCTGGTGGTGCTCCCGCCGCGGGGTGGACGCTGTACGCGCCGCTGACGCTGCAGATGGGCCCCAGCATGGATGCCGGCATTTTTGCGCTGCACATCCTGGGCGCGAGCTCCATCATGGGCTCGATCAACATCATTGTGACCATCCTGAACATGCGCGCGCCCGGCATGACCCTCATGAAAATGCCGATGTTCGCCTGGACCTGGCTGATCACGGCCTACCTGCTGATCGCCGTGATGCCGGTGCTGGCGGGCGCGATCACCATGACGCTGACGGACCGCCACTTCGGCACCAGTTTCTTCAACCCTGCCGGTGGTGGTGACCCGGTGATGTACCAGCACATCTTCTGGTTCTTCGGCCACCCCGAGGTCTACATCATGATCTTGCCGGCCTTCGGCATCATCAGCCAGGTAGTGCCGGCGTTCGCCCGCAAACGTCTGTTTGGCTACGCCTCCATGGTGTACGCAACGTCGAGCATCGCGATCCTGAGCTTTGTGGTGTGGGCTCACCACATGTTCACCACCGGCATGCCGGTGACCGGCCAGTTGTTCTTCATGTATTCGACCATGCTGATCGCGGTGCCGACGGCGGTCAAAATCTTCAACTGGATCGCCACCATGTGGCAGGGCTCCATGACGTTTGAAACACCGATGCTGTTCGCGGTCGGCTTCATCTTCGTGTTCACCATGGGCGGATTTACCGGCCTGATTCTGGCGATGGCGCCAATCGACATCCAGTTGCAGGACACCTACTACGTGGTGGCCCACTTCCACTATGTTCTGGTGGCGGGTTCGCTGTATGGGATGTTCTCAGGCTTTTATTACTGGAGCCCCAAGTGGACCGGCGTGATGTACAACGAGTCACGCGGCAAGATCCATTTCTGGTGGTCGCTGATTGCGTTCAACGTTACCTTCTTTCCCATGCACTTTCTGGGTCTGGCCGGTATGCCGCGCCGGTATGCCGACTACCCGATGCAGTTTGCCGACTTCAACGCCGTGGCCAGTGTTGGGGCATTTGCTTTTGGTCTGGCGCAGGTTTACTTTTTCCTGTTTATCGCGCTGCCGTGCATGATGGGCAAGGGCGAAAAGGCGGCTCAGAAACCGTGGGACGGTGCCGAAGGCCTGGAGTGGGAAGTGCCGTCTCCGGCGCCGTTCCATACTTTTGAAACCCCGCCCAAACTCAACGCTGCCGCGACCCGCATCGTTAACTGACATCTACCGGCTACCGGCAGCACCATGACCCCTGAACAAAAGAAGGCCAACCTGAGAATGGCACTGATCCTGGCGTCGGTGGCTGTGGTATTTTTTGTCGGCTTCATGGTCAAGTCGGCGCTTTTGGGCCTTTGATGAACTTTCGGCATGTCAACCTGACCATGGCCGGCAAGCTGGTTGTGGTTGCTATCGCCATGCTGGGTTTTGGTTATGCACTGGGGCCGATCTATAACGCTATTTGCAAAATGACCGGCATCAACGTGCTGGCTTTGAGTGATCGCAGCATACCGGGGGCGGTATCGGACATTGCTCCCAATACGCAGGTCGATCAGTCCCGCACCATCACGATTGAATTCGATGCCAATTCGCGTGGCCCGTGGGACTTCAAGCCGGCGCAGCGTTCCGTAAAAGTCCATCCGGGTGAGCTGACCACCGTAATGTATGAATTCCAGAACACCCAGAACCGGCGCATGACGGCGCAAGCGATTCCGAGTTATGCGCCTATGCAGGCCGCCGCGCATTTTAATAAGCTGGAATGTTTCTGCTTCAACCAGTACACACTGGCGCCAGGTGAAAAGAAATCCTGGCCCGTGGCATTCGTGATTGACCCCAAGTTGTCCAAAGACGTGACCACCATTACGCTGTCTTATACGTTTTTCGAGGTCGGCGGCGCAGTACCGCCCGTACCCGGGTCGACAGCGGATGGCGCAGCGCATGTTCCTGCGAAGGTGGGCTCGTGAGCGGCGCATTGGATAAGGGGGCAATGCAACGCAAGGCTTCCGTGTGGGGTACCGTGAAAGCCGTAGGCTGGTCCTTTGTGGGTTTGCGCAAACGCAGTGATCTGGAGAGCGACAGCGCCCAACTCAACCCGGTACACATCATCGTGGTGGGGTTTGCGGGCGTGTTTGCTTTTGTGGTGGGGCTGATAGCCCTCGTGAATTGGGTGGTGGCCAAATAGGGCTGCACACCATTGAATATCCTGAAAATTTGTATTGAGAGCCTGGAGCAGAAATGAGTTCAACATCCCACAGCAGCACACCGTACTACTTTGTACCCAGCCCCTCCAGTTACCCGGCGCTTGCCGCGCTGGGCTTGTTCTTCGTCATTCTTGGCGCCGGGCAGTGGATCAATGGAGAAGGATGGGGTAAATACTCGCTGGTTTTTGGACTGTTGTGGTTGTTCGTGATCCTGTTCAAGTGGTTTAGTACGGCAATTTCCGAGAGCGAGGGCGGGTCCTACGGGCATAAGGTGGACCTCTCATTCCGCTGGAGCATGAGCTGGTTTATCTTCTCCGAAGTCATGTTTTTCGGTGCTTTTTTCTCTGCCTTGTGGTGGATGCGGGTGCATTCGGTGCCCGAGCTAGGCAACCTGGAGCATGCCTTGTTGTGGCCTGACTTCAAGGCCGTGTGGCCCAGTGTGGCGGCGGGTGCTACCGCGTCACCCGCCGGGACCATAGAGCCGTTCCAGACCATGACGCCGTTCTGGTTGCCGACCATCAATACGGCATTGTTGCTGAGCTCCGGGGTGACGCTGACCATTGCGCATCATGCCTTGCAGGGTGGGAACCGCGGCCGCACGATTGCCTTCATGTGGATCACGGTGCTGCTGGGGGTCACCTTCCTGGGGGTGCAAGGTTACGAATACGCCCATGCTTACAGCGAGTTGAACCTCAAACTCAGTTCGGGCGCGTATGGCTCTACGTTTTTCATGCTGACCGGTTTTCACGGTTTCCATGTATTCATCGGCATGTTGATGTTGCTGTTCATCACGCTGCGCCTGAAAAAAGGGCATTTCACGCCGCAGAGGCACTTCGGTTTTGAGGGTGCCGCGTGGTACTGGCACTTTGTGGACGTGGTGTGGCTGGGCCTGTATATCCTGGTTTACTGGCTCTGAAAAAGGCCACAGTTTGGTGGCTTGCCACCGTAGTCCAATTAGGGGGCCGTGCAGCGGCCCTTTCTAGCTGGATTCACATGCGGCGTAAATTGGGGCCTGTGCGAATGCCGCGTTTTGGCTGCGGCCTCACGGCCTTGCGACGAGCCAGTACCTGGCGCTGAAACTTCGTTCTACTTGCCTACGGGAATGCCGGTCGGCTGTATGTAACCCAGTTTCCAGGCGATCAAAACACACACGAACAACAGGATGGAGAACCCGACCCGAAATGCAAGCGCGCGCGCCATATGGTTGGTTTTGGCCTTGCCGTCACGGCCGTCCTGCAGCATGAAATACAGGGCGGCACCCAGGCTGCCCACAATGGCAACAAATGCGACGATAACGAGGTACACCATGAAGCACATTATCTCGTGAGCGCCGCGTCTTTGCCGGCGCGGTTCTGGCTGCTCACGGTTGCTGCGGTGGTCGGCGTGCTCGCCGCTCTGGCGCTTGGTTTATGGCAGTTGTCGCGCGCGGCCGAGAAACTGGCGCTGCAGGCAACTATCGATGGCCGGCAGACACTTGCCGTGCTGGACTCACAGGCGCTGGCTGGAGCCAAAGGTGATGTCGGGGCTAAAGACGCCGACATACTTTACCGCGTCGCGCGGCTGCGTGGCAGCTGGCTCGGCAGGCACACCGTGTTCCTGGACAATCGGCAGATGAACGGCAAACCGGGCTTCTTTGTGCTCACCCCGTTGCGGCTGGAGAATTCGGGTGTCACGGTAGTCGTGCAGCGGGGCTGGGTACAACGCAACTTCAGCGATCGTGCCGCAGTACCCGATGTGCCAGCGCCTGCCGGTGTGGTCGAGGTCACGGGCCGGATTGCCCCGCCCCCATCCAAGCTTTACGAGTTTGAAGCGTCGCAAGGGGGCGTCATCCGGCAAAATCTGGACATGGCGCAGTTCTCGCGGGAAATTGGGACGCTCCTGGCACCTGTCTCCGTGCTGCAATTGGGGCCCCTCGCTGACGGGCTGGAGCGCGATTGGCCAAAGGTCAATGCCGGCATTGAAAAGCATTATGGTTATGCGTTTCAGTGGTTTGCCCTGAGTGGTCTGATTGCTTTTCTTTACGGCTGGTTTCAAATTGTCCGACGCTTCATCTCCCCTCGCTAGCCCCCTGCGGCCCGCGCACAACGACCAGCCGCTTGGCTTGACTGTGCACTCGCTGCCCAGCCTGGAGGGGGCTTTCGTGGGCGACACGCGGCGTACCCTGGCCGGGCGTTGGAAAATGCTGGCCGTGCTGTTGGTGTGTGCTGCACCCGTGGTCGCGTCCTATCTGACCTACTACTTCATCCGGCCCGAGGCCCGGCGTGTATACGGCGAACTGGTCGACCCGCAGCGGCCGTTGCCGGATTTTCAGGCCGTCAGCTTGACAGGTAGCGGAGTCAATCTGCGCTCGCTTAAAGGCCAGTGGTTGCTGGTCAGCGTGTCCGGCGGCGGCTGCAACGAGGCCTGCCAGCGCCAACTCTATTTGCAGCGCCAAATACGCGAGAGCCTGGGCAAGGACAAAGACAGGGTAGACCGTGTCTGGCTTATCAGCGACGATACCGCGGTGGCTGCTCCGCTGCTTCCCGCTCTCAAGGAGGCTACCGTGTTGCGGGTCGATCCGCGCGCCCTGGACAAGTGGCTGGCACCGGCAACCGGGCATACCCTTGCTGAACACCTGTACTTGGTGGACCCGCTCGGCAACTGGATGATGCGTTTCCCGGCTTCGCTTGACATAGCGGGTGCCGCCAAGGCCAAGCGTGATCTGGAGCGTGTGTTGCGTGCCAGCGCCTCGTGGGATACGGCGGGCCGTTAAGCGCTGAATCTGTTGGCCGTATCAAGAACATTTGCATGAACGCCCCGTCTTTGGTCGACCTCTCGCCCCTATGGCAAGTGTTGCTGGTGGGTGCCCTGCTGGCCGCCGCCGTGCTGTGCTGGGTCTGGCGTGGGCACCAGCCGCGCTCACAGTCCGACTGGTTGCGCGTACTGACATTGTTGACCCTGTTTTTCACCTTCGACCTGGTGTTGTTTGGCGCCTTCACCAGATTGACCGACTCCGGCCTGGGTTGTCCGGATTGGCCGGGCTGTTACGGCAGTGCCAGCCCGGTGGGTGCCCAGGCTGCCATCCATGCCGCGCAGAGCACGCTGCCTTCCGGGCCGGTGACGCACGGCAAAGCCTGGGTGGAGATGGTTCATCGGTATATGGCTACCGGGGTGGGCGGGTTGATTCTGGTGCTCGCGATCACCAGTTGGCGCCGTTGGGCCGCGGCAGGCACCGGCAAAGGCCTCGAACCGTGGTGGCCGACACTGACGCTGGTATGGGTCTGCATTCAAGGTGCATTTGGCGCCCTGACCGTGACCATGAAGCTGTTCCCAGCGATTGTGACGCTGCATCTGCTCGGCGGCTTGATGCTGCTGGTTCTGCTTTGTGTGCAGGCAGAAGGCCTGGTGCGCCGGCAGCGGGGTGGCGCACGCGTGTTGATCGATCCGGTGACGCGCATCGTTCTGCTGGCCGCTTGTGGCCTGCTGGGCGTGCAGGTCGCGCTGGGTGGCTGGGTCAGCACTAACTATGCGGTATTGGCGTGTTCCGATTTCCCGATGTGCCAGAACAGTTGGTGGCCCGAGATGCATTTCAATCTGGGTTTTCAGCTCTGGCGCGAGCTGGGTATGACACAAGACGGTGCACACATCACGTTTGCGGCATTGACGGCCATCCATTTTGTGCATCGCCTGATGGCTGTTGCGGTCCTGCTGGCATTGGGTTTGCTGGCCGTACGGCTCCATGCGTTTGCCGGTTTACGCTTGCAGGCGCGCTGGGTCGCTGCGCTGGCGCTGATGCAGTTGGCAACCGGTCTGGGCAACGTGGTGTTGGGGTGGCCGCTGGCGGCGGCATTGATGCATACCGGCGGCGCCGCGGCATTGGTGCTGGTTTTGACCTGGACGGTTGCGGCGAGTCGCGTTGGCGCCCGGGTCGCCCGTGTGTCGGGATTGGCCAGGATGGACTTGTCCGCATGACCGCAAACTCTTCCAATGTGCCGGTGCCGGTGAGCGCCACGGTCTTTCAGCAGTTTTACGCATTGACCAAACCACGCGTCGTACAACTGATCGTTTTTTGTGCGCTGATTGGCATGGTGCTGGCTGTCCCCGGAGTGCCCTCGCTGGGAAACCTCAGGCTGGGGGTTATCGCCTGCCTGGGTATCTGGCTGGTAGCGGCGGCGGCGGCGGCCTTCAATTGCATTGTGGAGCAGGGCATAGACGCCAAGATGAAACGCACGGCCTGGCGGCCTACCGCGCGCGGCGAATTGGGCAATGTTCAAACGCTGCTTTTTTCAGCTGTCTTGTGCCTCGCGGGTTCCGCCGTGCTGTACTGGTGGGTCAATCCACTGACCATGTGGCTGACCTTTGCCACATTTGTGGGTTATGCGGTGGTATATACCGTGATCCTCAAGCCGCTTACGCCGCAAAACATCGTGATCGGCGGCGCCTCCGGCGCCATGCCACCGGTGCTTGGCTGGGCAGCGATGACGGGCGATGTCGGGCCCGAGGCCCTGATACTGTTCCTGATTATTTTCCTGTGGACACCACCGCATTTCTGGGCCCTGGCCTTGTACCGGGTGGAAGACTACCGCAAGTCCGGCTTGCCCATGCTGCCGGTGACGCACGGCAGTGAATTTACCCGGTTGCAGATTTTGCTTTACACGGGTGTTCTGTTCGCCGCCTGCTTGCTGCCCTTTGTCTACGGCATGAGTTCCTGGCTTTACCTGTTTGCCGCCGTGGTTTTGAGCGCGGGCTTTTGCCTGTACGGGTTTTGGCTGTGGCGCGATTATTCGGATGCACTGGCGCGCCGTACTTTCCGGTTCTCGTTATGGCATTTAAGCCTTTTGTTTGCTGCGTTGTTGGCGGACCACTATCTGTTTTGAGTGTTTGCCGGATTGCACCATGGATAAAAGAAGGACCCTCAGTTACATTGCGGCCATTGCGGTTTTTCCCGTTATCTCATGTCTTTTACCGGCATGTTCTGATAACAAGCCGTCTTTTGTTTCCATAGACGTGACTGGAGCCGACTATGCACGCGACTTTTCCCTGATCGACCACAATGGCGAGGCGCGGTCCATCAAGGACTTTTCAGGCAAAGTGGTGGTGGTGTTTTTTGGGTATACCCAGTGTCCGGACGTTTGCCCCACATCCATGGCCGAGTTGGCCGAAGTCAAGAAAGCCCTGGGACCGGATGGCGCGCGCTTGCAGGGCCTTTTCGTCACGATTGACCCAGACCGCGACACGCCGCAGGTGCTGAAAGCCTACATGGCCAACTTCGACCCCACGTTTCTCGCGCTGCGCGCTACCTCGCCCGAGAAGCTGGCCGCACTGGCCAAGGACTTCAAGGTGTATTACAAGAAGGTGGAAGGCCAGACCACCTCCAGTTATACGATGGACCACTCGGCCGGCAGTTACGTCTTCGACACCAAAGGCCAGTTACGCCTGTACACCCGGTATGGGAGCAGTGTGCCAGCCTTGGTGGGCGACATCCAGCAGTTGTTGAAACAGGCCTCCTGAACCGGACACCCATGAAGCGACAGGGCCGGATTGCGCCGGCCCGGGTTCCAATCAAGCGTAGCTGACCAGAGCCTTTTTCATCTTCTTCATCGCCGCGGCCTCAATCTGGCGAATGCGCTCGGCACTCACGCCGTATTCGCTGGCCAGATCGTGCAAGGTCATGCCACCCGAACTGTCGTCATTGACATTGAGCCAGCGCTCTTCGACGATACGCCGGCTACGCTCGTCCAGCGTATTCAGGGCTGTTGCAATGCCGTCCGAGGCCAATACGTCACGCTGGCGCGATTCGATCATGGCCGTGGGCTCATGGGTGGTGTCGGTCAGGTAGGCAATCGGGCCAAAAGCCTCTTCGCCATCGTCCGAAGGACTGGGGTCGAGCAATACGTCCCCGCCCGACAGCCGGGTCTCCATTTCGATCACTTCCTCGCGTTTGACCTTCAAGGTCTTTGCCATCGCGTCGATCTGCTCCTCATTGAGCGTTTCGCGGTGGGTACCGACATCCGCCGCCGCGTCGTCCGACTTGTAGCGCTGTTTCATCGAGCGCAGATTGAAAAACAACTTGCGCTGGGCCTTGGTCGTGGCGACCTTGACCATGCGCCAGTTCTTCAGGATGTACTCGTGGATTTCGGCCTTGATCCAATGCAGGGCATAACTCACCAGACGTACGCCCTGATCAGGGTCGAACCGCTTGACGGCCTTCATCAGACCTACGTTGCCTTCCTGGATCAGGTCGCCGTGGGGCAGGCCATAACCCAGGTATTGCCGCGAGACCGACACCACCAGGCGCAAGTGAGAGAGTACTAACTTACCCGCGGCTTCCAGATCGTTATGGTCACGGAACTTGCGCGAGAACTCCTGCTCCTGCTCCAGCGTAAGCATGGGCAAGCGGTTGGCGGTTGAAATATACGCGTCCAGATTGCCCAGCGCAGGCACCATGGCCCACGGGTTGGCCACTGCCAGTGCCGAGCTTGAAACCCCAGTTTGATTCGTCATACCAGAAGTCCTTTCATAGACGCGTGGATATTAGCACTCTATAGAGTCGAGTGCTAACTGTTAAGTTCAATCGGGCCGATAGTGCTTTAGCTCAGGTCAACAAGCCCCTAGGGCAATTGTTTGCCTTGGCTGGGCTTTCGGCTTAGCCAAGGCTTAAGAAGCCCTTCGGAAATTGTCAGGCGCCCGAATGCCTACCAAGCCCCGTAGATCCCTGTCCGCCGAAGCCGCAATCTGGTTGTACCGGGAGTACCGCGTCCCGTCTGTGCGTTGGCAAACAGTCCAGCTTGCCTCATCCAGCGACCGAGACCTGTGCCAAACCCGCATCCACCAGCAGGTTTTGCCCGGTGATGCCATCGCTGTCGTCACTGGCCAGAAAAAGCGTGGGGCGCGCCACGTGGGCGGAATCCAGCCGGAATTTCAGGCATTGAAAGTCAATAAATTTCTGGTCTTCTTCCGGATTGCGCCATAGCTGGGTTTGCCTGTCCGTCACGATGGCGCCTGGCAACAAGGCGTTGACGCGGATGCCGGCCTCCCCAAGTTCCCGTGCCAGGCTGCGCGTCATGCCCGAAATGGCGGCTTTGCTTGCCGCATACCCAATCAGGTTCGGACGCCCGCGCATCCAGCTGATGCTGCCCATGTTGACGATGCTGCCGCCCAGTTTGGCCTCCTTGAGCTGCCGCGCAACAGCCTGGGTCGCAAACACCTGGTGGCGCAAGTTGATGTTCAGGCAGTTGTCCCAATACTCGGGTGTCAGTTCGTCGAGCGAATGCCGGTCGTCGCGGCCTGCGTTGTTGACCAGTACCCGGATGGCACCAAATTTGCCGCCAATGCGCTCCAGCATGGCTTGCAAGGCCGCAATATCGCGTACGTCGCAGGCTTCGTAATACGGGACGCAAAGGCCGGCGTCCGAGATTTCTTCAATCAGCGCGGCACCACCCCCCGGCTTGGTGCCGCAGAACGCCACCTGGCTCCCTTGCGCGGCGAAGGCGCGGACCAATTCCGCACCAATGCCGGACGATCCGCCGGAAACAAACACAGTGCGCCCTGAGAGTGAAGGGTAGAGGGTGTACGTCATATCGTGGCCAAGGTCATGCCAGTTACCGCGCGGCCATTGCCAAGGTACGGAGCGCCCCCAGTGGGTCGCGAACAAAGTGGGCTTGGGGCAGCTTCATCCTACCTACTTACCAGCCGGCGGGAAGCACATCGGACATCGCGACCATCGCTTTGCGGTCTATGCTGCGATGCGCGGCAATACCCGTGGCGACCGAGCGCAGACCTTCTTCCAGCGACACATCAGGAGGCAGACCCTGGCGGATGGCATTGGCAAATTTGAAGTGTTCCACGTACGAAGCCCCAAAGTGGTTGCCCATGTATTTGATACTGGTGTCCCAGATACGCCGCACCGACACCCCCTTGCCGCTGCTGGCGGTTTGCCCCCAGGCCCTGCGCGTACCCCAATCCTCGCGGCGCCCGTAGCGCAGGGTCAAGGAGGGCAAGAGCGATTCCAGCTTGCCCTCGTCGCCCACCACGGTGATATGTTCGTTGTCCACCGAGTTCTCGGCAAACATGCACAGGTCCAGCATCGCACGCGCACCGCTCGGGTACTCCACGATGACGTAGGCGCTGTCCAGGATGTCCGGGGCGCGGCCGTCGTAGGACTCGTCAAGGTGGTTCACTCGCTGCGCTCCCGACGCGAACACTGACACAGGCCTTTCCCGCAGCACCAGGTCCATCAGGTTGAAATAGTGGCAGCATTTCTCCACCAGTGTTCCGCCCGTATTAGCGCTGAAGCGGTTCCAGTCGTCCACCTTGGGATAAAAGGGTTCTCGGTGTTCGCGAATAGCCACCTGCTGTATGCGCCCTACCGCACCTGCATGCGCCATGCGCAACATCTCGGCCACCGGTGGCATGTAACGGTATTCCTGCGCCACCCAGACCATGGGCTTGCGACCTTTGGCGAGATCCACCAGTTCCACGCAATCCTCCACGCGGGTACACAGCGGCTTTTCTATCAGGATATGGGCATCGGTCTTCAACGCGTCCCGCAGCACAGTGATGTGCGTGTAATTGGGGGTGGAGATGACGAGTGCGTCGCATAAACTGCTGGACAGCAATT
>JANLPN010000514.1:0-8480 GCA_031367285.1 Betaproteobacteria bacterium
ACTACTTGGAACACTCCATGAAAAACGCCGCGCACCACGCTATCGAGGCCCGTCTGGCCCTATGGCAACTCTTTTTCGATACGGGCATCGACGATACGCCGGACGGCGCAACGGACGATGAGTACGGCCTTGACCAACTCGTTGACATGGCCCACGACACCGATGACACCGACCTGCACGCCCTCGCAGAAGTGACAGAGGCCATGGGGCAGGACTACATCTACAAGCGGGTAGACGCTGGCGACTTGCTGGAAGAACTGGATGCCATCCTTCGGGACTTTGTTTTCGACACTGCACCAGCAATAGAACCCGTGTCGCGGTCGGTCCCATCCATCATGGGGGCGAGCCGTGTAACTGCCGAGGAACTTGACGCCGTCTTAGCTCGGCATTGATCGAACCCCGCCGGGGTGCGAGCCCCGGCATCAACCATTGAGGGCTGCAATATGCCAATCGAACAAACCCATGAACCCTTGAAGCTGGATGCCGAGCAGCGGAGGGACCTACAACGGCGCGCGCATGTGGCCTGGATCAAGAATGGCGGCACGGAGTCACCAAACGCGCGCAGCGGCATCAAAGTGCGCAAGGGACTGGTGTATGTAGTTCTGCACGGTGCAAGCGGCGTCCTAGCGGTCTACAGGGCCAGGACGGATAACGGGATGCTGCGACGCATGAAGCGGTGGCCGGATAGCGTCGGGAATTAGAGGTACCAACGCTTGCACCGGGGAACAAAGCGGGGAACAAAGCGAATTAGCATTGACTGAAACATAGCATCCATGCGGGTTTCAAGGCATCATTCAGTAGACCCCAGCCCACCATTAACCCTTGGCAAAGAGTCTCTCTTTGCTTCTGAACAACCCCGTTCTCCGAGAGGGAAACGGGGTTTTTCTTGGGGACTTGGCTTCCTATCGTCGGCCGCAATTTCCCCGTTTTCGGCCCATTCCCGCTCTCTCTTCTCTGTTCCTTGCAGACTTGCAAAGCGCCAAGTCCACAAGACCACACCTATACGAATCAACGACTTGCGGAAAAAGTGCGACAGGCATTTTTATTGGGCATTGGTCGGACGGTTTCGAGGTTGGGACAAAGATCGATGTGGGGAGTCAGCGACGGCAGGCGTGCATGGTATTGGGGCGGTGCCGAATGCCTCCAAAAGACTGGATGCGGGCATACAACTTGTCGATCTGCCTGCTCCCGAGCAGTCGTTGAAGGCACAACTTGGTGGTCTGCAAACTGGCGATGAAATCGATGGACAGAGCGCCCGCACCCGGCCATCAAGAGTCGTTCGTAGCCGGCGGCTTCCAGGCGAGTTGAAGGTCATTGCAGCGATGCTGGAGCAGCCGGCGAACTAGAAGATCCTCACGCACCTGGTACCCGCTGAGCCTGGTTTGACGCAAAACCTCGTCATATCACACCGTCCAGACGCAACTGGCGAATTTCCGGCTCCCCCAATCCCAAGGTAGCGAGTGTCTCGTCCGTGTGTTGCCCAAGCCGTGGCGGTGCGGTGTCTGGCCCCAAACTGCGCTGGTTCCAGCGGAAACCGATAGAGGGAACCTGGATGGTGTGGCCACTCACCGGATCTTGCAACGGCAACAGCACCTCGCGCTGCTGCACATGCGGTTCCGCCAGCGCCTCCTTGACGGTACGCACGGTGGTCGCGGCGACATGGGCGGCCGACAGCAACGCCTCCCACTCGCGCGCAGGACGCGCACGCAATGCAGCAGTGATCACTTCGCGGAACGCGATGGCATTCGCCAGACGCGCCGCATTGGTGGCAAAGCGCGGTTCGCACAAGGCCGGTTCGATGTTAAGCACCGTGGACAAGCGCACCAGCTGTGCGTCCTGATTGGTGGTCATCGACAGCAGGCCCTCGGCGGTCTCGAAGATGCCGGATGCGGGTGCGCCACTGGCAGCCGTATTGCCCTGGGCCTGCACGTCCTTGCCCGTGTTGGCGATCACCGACAGGGTGGAGGCCATGGACGCAAGGCCAGCGTCCAGCATGCCCACGTCAACCATCTGGGCCTCGCCCGTGCGGTCGCGTTCGCGCAGTGCGGCCAGCACGGCGAAAGCTCCGTACATGCCGGCGATGTAATCAAACACGGGCGGGCCGATGCGGTTGGGCACGGTCTCGGGCGTTCCTGTGAGCATCGTCACCCCCGACGCCGCCTGCACCACATGGTCATAAGCAGGTCGCCGGCTCATGGGACCGTCCTGTCCGTAACCGGAAATGGCGCAATAGACGATGTCCTCGCGCTGCGCGCGCGCGGCATTGAAACCAATGCCCAGACGGTCTGCCACGCCACCCGAGAAATTCTCCACCACCACGTCGGCCTGGGCCATCAGCCGCAGCGCCAGCGCGCGCCCGAGCTCCGATTGCAGATTGAGCGTGATGGAACGCTTGGCAGCGTTCTGCGCGACGAACTGTGCCGAGAACTCGGGGATGCCCGCCACGGGCGCACCACTACGCGCCCAGTCGCCGCCGCCTGGGCGCTCGAGCTTGGTCACCTCGGCACCCAGCAGGGCCAACTGGTAGGTGCAGTACGGGCCCGACAGCACCGTGGTGAGGTCCAGGACGCGGATGCCCCGCAGGGGACTGGGGCGCTCGGCGCGCCCAGCGGCTGGCGACATGCTCAGTCCACTTTCAAATCGAGTTGCTTTACGAGTTTGCCCAGGCGTTCGTAGTCGCCATTGATGGTCTTGCCAAAGGCTTCTGGGCCATCGCCTGACACCGTGAGTCCGAAGGTTGCCACCTTCTCCTGCACATCGCGCATCTTCAGGATCGCCGTCACGTCCTGGTTCACCTTGGCAAGGATGGCGGGCGGCGTGCCCACTGGCGCGAAGATGCCCAGCCACGGGACGACAGGCACGTACCCCGGCACGGTCTCCGTCACCGTGGGCAAATCCGGCAACTGGGGCAGCCGCGTGAGCGATGTCGCGGCGATCGGCACGAGCTTGCCCGCCTTGATCTGCGGCAGCACCACCGACAGGGATTCGCCCTGCAGCTGCAGGCGCCCTCCCATCACATCCGTCATCACGCCGGCCGCGGCCTTGTAGGGCACATGCTGTGCCAGCAGCCCGGTTATGCTCTTGATCGCTTCCATGTTCAGATGCGGCACCGTGCCGTTGCCGGCAGTCCCATAGTTGAGCGCGGTGGGGTTGGCCTTGCTGTAGTCCACCAGCGCCTTGAGGCTCGTGATGTGGAGCGCAGGCGATGCCACAATCACGCCGCTCGGATAGGCCACGTTGATGATGGGCGCGAAATCCTTGCGCACGTCATAACCGAGATTGGCATACACATGCGGATTGATTGCCATGGCTGCCATTGCGGAGAACAGCAGCGTGTAGCCGTCTGCGGGCGCTTTCGCCGCCAGTTGGGCGCCCAGACTGCCGCCTTGCCCCGGCTTGTTATCCACCGTCACGGGCTGGTTCCACTTCTCGCCCAGCTTGTCGGCCACGATGCGCGCCAGTATATCCGTCACATTGCCGGCGGCATAACTCACCACCATGCGCACAGGGCGGTTGGGATAAGCCGCAGCCGCGGAGGACTGGGCTTGCACCGGCAGGATGGTCGCGCCGAAAAGCACCCCCCCGATCAACGTTGCAACGCCGCTGCGCAGGCCACGGTTTGATCGGCCCGAAGGGCAACGCAGGTTCTTCATGATTTGTCTCCTTTGTGGATGGGAATAGCGCACTTTGAAGTGCCATTGCTGCCATCCATGACTCACAGTGGTTCATTATGTTGCGCGGACGCTTGTCCGTACACTATTGAAATTGAATCTAACCATTCCGTTTTCTGATGGCTCTCGCTGGTGCTGCTTCCACTCTGGCTTCAGGACGTTCCGCGACACATCGGATCGACCGATTGCGCGTGCGCCATTTGCGCCTGCTGGAACTCGTGGTCACCATGGGCTCGTTGACGGCGGCGGCGGAAGCACTGCACATTAGCCAGCCCAGCACCACCAAGATGTTGCAGGAACTCGAGCACGCATTCGGCTGCGTGTTGGTGGACCGATCGGCACGCGGCGGCACCTTGTCCATCGCCGGCGCACGTGCACTGGAGCGTCTGCGCATTGCCACCGGCGCGCTGGATGCGGCGGGCCAGGCTCTGGCAGAAGAGCCGCATACCGCGCTGGTGCGCATCGGCATGTTGCCGCTGGCGGGAGTCGCGCTCATTCCCCGCATGGTGGCAGAACTGTCGACAAGCGGGCAACTGCCGCGGCTGCGCCTGATTGAAGGCACGGTCGCGCTGCTGCTCGACCGGCTGCGCAACGGCGAGATCGATTGCGTCATCGGTCGGGTGGACGCCGACAACGCAAGCCGCCATGGCAACGAATTCGACATCGCACCCCTGTCGGATGAGGGCTATGAGGTGGCGTGCGCACCCCAGCATCCGCTGGCACGTGCACGCAAGCTAGGTCTGGCCCGGCTGCGTGTACAAGCCTGGGCCGTGGCAGTCCGTGGCACCTACACGCGCCAGGTGTTCGAGACGGCCTTTGCTAGCCAGGGCCTGCCGCCGCCACAGCCGCACATCGAGTGCTCCGCATTCCATACCAACCTGGCCACCGTGGCCTCCAGCCATCTGCTGACGCTGGCGCCACGCAGTGCAGTGTTGTCCTATGTTGCGCTGGGCAGGGTTCGCAAGCTGGATCTGGCACATCCCTTCCAGCCCGATTTCCTGGTTTTCATCACGCTGCGCAATTCAGTCAAGCTGCCTGCGGCCCAACTGGTGGCCGACACGCTGAAAAAGCTGGCGGTTTGAGCAGCAAAGAGCCTTTCGCTGGACACAGCTCCTGAAACCCGGTAGCCGAAGGGTTTGGAGACACCCGTCAGGGTTTAGGCGCATCAAAAGCCCGCCCGCCCCCAACCGGCATCTACCGCACAGGAGGTGCGATGTTGAAGACGGCCTGACGCGACGGCACCACGCACCTGGTCATGTCGAAGCTGGAGTACATGCAGCGGCTGGCGGCGTTGGTGCCACGGCCGACGCTGCACCCAAGAGTGACTGCTTCACGACTTTCAATCTCGGCAATCTGATGCCCGGTTTGGGTCGGTTGCCAGCCCACACGAATGAGGGCTGACCGGCACCCAAATTCACGCAACTGGGCTGCCAGGAAGCCGACCGTGGTGGACGCCTCCTCCGCTGCTTTGGAGCCGGTTAGGCAACCCGCTTGCGCTGCTCCGCCCAACCCATCGGCATATCGCGGACTTTGCCATCCTGGGTGTGACCTGCCCCCTCCAGCCGTACCAGTCATAAAGCTGAAGTCCGGGGTTTGCAAGGTTAATTGATTTCCGTGGGGGTTGTTGGCTTTCGAGCTTCATCGCCAGCGCGCTGGCGATGAAGCTTGGCGAAATACGCCGGCGGGATGCGTCCCACGCTGCTGTGCGGCCTGACTTCGTTGTAGTCCTGCCGCCAGATGGCAATCGTCGATCTGGCCTGGTGCAACGTCCGGAACCAGTGGTCGTTCAAGCATTCGTCGCGGAACTTGCCATTGAAGCTCTCGATGTAGCCGTTCTGCATCGGCCTACCCGGCTCGATGAGGATGTGCCGGATGCCGTGGCTTTGCGCCCATGCCATGAAGGCCCGGCTGGTGAACTCAGGACCGTTGTCAGTTCTCACCGCCAGCGGGTAGCCCCGAAAGACTGCGGCGCGATCCAGTAGGCGGGTCACGTACTGTCCCGAAATGCCGTAGTTGGCCGTGATGTCCACGCACTCGTGGCTAAAGTCGTCGGCCACCGTCAGGCATTTGATGCGCCGTCCATTGGACAGGCTGTCGCTCACAAAATCCATACTCCACACCTCGTTGACTGATTTGGCGATCTGCAGTGGCACGCGTTCGGATACATTGCAGACGCCGTCGATGCTGACCTTGAAAGAGCCAGTCATATAGACGTCGAACTTGGTTCCCGAGAAATTCGAACCGATACGGGTGGACACTTCCGCCCACCAGTCTCGTGTGCCCCACGTCTTCTTGTCGAACTTGTAAGGACCGTCCTTCGGTTTTACTTCGCCTTTGAACCACCAGCGTTTGCCGTCGCTCGCATACTGTCCGGAAATGAGCCATGAAAAGTTTCCAATACCCAGCGCATCCGCGCCTGTGGCCTCGGCCCCTATGGCCTCCTTAGGTATGTTCACCGTGGGCGGGTTATCCACATTGGCGGGCAATTCGGCGGGTAGTCCGGTTCATTTTAAGAGGCTGCCTGAGCGCCTGTCGCTATGCGAGCGCACTCAAACAAATCCAATCCCGCACAGGCCCGATAAGGCTTTGAAGTCCTTCAAAGTTTTCAGGTGGCAAAGCCAAGTGGTTTTCGATCAGACCAGGGCTGGCTGGCCTCAAGTGCGGCCGCCGCACGAAAGATGTCTGTTTCCCGGTGGCTCCTGGCCACCATCTGCAGCCCCACAGGCAATCCGGCCCGAGTCCACCCGGCGGGGATTGAGGCAGCGGGTTGACCTGTCAGGTTGAACGGGTAGGTGTAGTACACCCAGTCAACGGTATTGCGGTCCTGCAAGTGGGGTGGCGTGTTCAGACCTACGTCAAATGCGGGGCAAGGCAAGGTCGGCGTGAGCAGCAGGTCGAAGCGCTCAAAGAACAATCGCATCTTTTCCCGCAACTCATAGCGGCGAAACACCTTGTCGTAATACGACTCAGAAGTCTGCGCCAGGGCGTTCTTAAGCAGGTCTACCACGGTGGGGTCCAGCAGATCGCGCTGTTCCGTGAGTTGTTTTTTTAGGCGCACGCCGACGCCAGCATAAAACTCGGAGGTCCACAAATCCACCGGGTCTTCGTCCATCACCCGATCCACTTCGATCACTTGGCAGCCCAGGTCCTCGAACACGCGTGCTGCGCGCTCAGCGATTGCAGCCACCTCCGGATCAGGCCGGGCATAGCCCAGAGTGCGGCTCCAAGCGATGCGCAGGCCATTAACTGGTCGCTCGCAGGCCCCTACAAAATCCGGCACGGCAGCAGCCACCGAAAACGCGTCGCGCAGGTCATGGCCACTGATGACCGACAGCAGCAGCGCTGCATCGCGCACGGTGCGCGTCAGTGGCCCAACATGCGCGAGCGTCGGCGTGGCCGAGACCGGGTACACCGGAACACGGCCAAACTGGGCCTTGATGCCGAACAGCCCGCAAAGCGATGCTGGGATCCGGACCGAGCCACCGCCATCAGTGCCCAAAGCGAAGGGCGTGATACCAGCGGCCACGCTAGCTGCCGCGCCGGCGCTTGACCCGCCAGGCGTCTTGCCGGTGTGCCAGGGGTTGCGTGTGATACCAGTCAGCGGCGAATCGCCCACGGCTTTACAACCGAATTCGCTGGTCGTGGTTTTGCCGATGATGCAGGCACCGGCCGCGCGCAGGCGCTCCACTGACGGTGCATCGGCGGTGGCCACATTGTTCACCATGGCCTTGGAGCCAAAGGTGAATTTGAGGTCCTTGACCGCGATCAGGTCCTTGACCGAGATCGGCAGCCCGTGCAGGGGACCAATCGGTTGGCCTGATTTGAGAGCCAGGTCGGCACGTTTGGCGGCCTCCAGCGCCTGCTCCGGGGCATAACTGGCAAAGCAGTTGAGTTGGGGGTTGATGCGCTCGACGCGTGCCAGCGTTGCCTGCATCAACTCGACCGCAGAGATCTGTTTGGCGGCGATGGCGCGTGACAGTTCGAGGGCGCTTTGGAAAGCAAAGTCACTGCTCAAAGGGACTCCTGCAGGGGTATGCCACAACCCAGTGCATCGTGGGTGCCGGACTAGTGTGGACCATCGCACTACGTCTAAGCCCAGTGGCTAGGCTGGTCAATTTGCAAATTGATTTTAGAGTTGAACTGGAGGAGCAGACATTGTTGACACTGGATCGCAGATCGAGTGATACCAGTCCGGGTCGTAGGTCGTGGACCACCTACCAAATTGTACAGTCAGCAGAAGTTGGCTCATGCATTTGAGGCTAATACCCTCTGCACAACAGACACTCCACATTCAGCTTGCTTGGCAATCTTGATCATTCCCATACCCTCTGACCGAAGCTCACGAATATGGACCTCGACACCAGCGGACACTGAAGGACGCCCAATTGCATTGCCCGACACCAGCGCCGCGTGGAAGGCAGTCAGTTTGCCTGGATGCTCACTACGCCGGCACACCGGCGCCGCCGTCTCATCGGCCGTTCTGAGCCATCTGCGTATCGTGTTGCGCGATAAACCAGTGGTCTTTGCTGATCTCATGCAGCGACACCTTGTCGCGTAAATGCATCCGTCGAACCTTGCCCAACATTTCCATGGTGATCACCTTTTTGCTCCTGCCTAAAATTAAGGCAGAGCCAGTAAAACACCTGGGTCAGTTTTGGATCAGCACAACCTCTATAAGTGGGTCAGTTTTCGGTCGGCGTCAACACGCGTCTTCTCGCACCAGCCGATGGTCAGCCTTGATTTCGCCTTTTGCACCGTCCGTGACCGAAGCCACGGTCCTTGAGCCGAGTTGTGATGACACGTCGGGAC
>JANLPN010000522.1:0-3620 GCA_031367285.1 Betaproteobacteria bacterium
TATGCCGACCGTTACGCGCCCGGCGCAGCCAGTGCTGCGGCAAATGCCGCGGCAACCACCGGCGCTGCCCATGCAGGCACTGCCTATGAAAGCAAGGGCGGTTCTGCTGCTGGCGATGCGGCGGCGTCCACAACGGCAGCGGGAGCTGGCCCTGGCGGCACGCCTTATCTGTCGGGTACCGGCCCGCAGCCGGAGGCCACGCGCAGGATGCAAAGCGCCAGCGGGCCGGACGCAGCGGCCAGCCAGGCTGCCGCGCATGCACAAAGCGCGGCGCAACACGAGCCGCCGGATTTCGCACGCTTACCCCAACGCAACGAATCCGCCGCCTGGACCAGCCGTACCGCGCTGTGTGTGGAGGTGCGTGACCCGCGCCGCGCCAGCGGCCCCAAGGCTGAGGCCGAGGGCACCGCGTCCGGCGTGTTGTATGTGTTCATGCCGCCGCTGGAAAAACTCGAAGACTACCTGGACCTGCTGGCCGCGATTGAAGCCACGGCCCAGGAACAAGGCGTGCAACTGGTGCTGGAGGGTTACCCGCCGCCGCGCGACCCGCGCCTGAAGTTGCTGCAGGTCACGCCGGACCCGGGCGTGATCGAGGTCAATATCCACCCCGTCAGCAATTGGGGCGAACTGGTCAAGAACACCGAGTTCCTGTACCAGGCCGCGTTCGAATCGCGTCTGTCGGCCGAAAAGTTCATGACCGACGGCCGGCACACCGGCACCGGGGGTGGCAACCATTTTGTGATGGGCGGCGCCACACCGTCCGACAGCCCGTTCCTGCGCCGGCCCGAGCTGCTGGCCAGCCTGCTGCTGTACTGGCACAACCACCCGAGCCTTAGTTACCTGTTCAGCGGCATGTTCGTGGGCCCGACCAGCCAGGCGCCGCGGGTGGACGAAGCGCGCAACGACCAGCTCTACGAACTTGAAATAGCGCTGCAGCAGATCCACCACAACCGTGAGCTGCATGGCCAGTCCATGCCTCCCTGGCTGGTGGACCGCACCTTGCGCAATATCCTGATCGACGCCACCGGCAACACCCACCGCAGCGAATTCTCGATCGACAAGATGTATTCGCCCGATTCCGCTACCGGACGCCTGGGCCTGCTGGAGTTCCGCGCCTTCGAGATGCCGCCGCACGCCCGCATGAGTATTGCCCAGCAGTTGCTGTTGCGTGCCCTGGTGGCGCGCTTCTGGAAACAACCCTACCGCGAGAACGCCAGCCACTGGGGCACCGAGTTGCACGACCGCTTCCTGCTGCCGACTTTTATCCGGCAGGACTTTGAAGATGTGATCGACGAAATGCGCATGGCCGGTTATGCGTTCGACCAGTCGTGGTTTGCGCCGCACCTGGAGTTCCGGTTCCCGATTCTCGGCAGCGTGCAATCCTCGGGTATCGAACTCACCTTGCGCAACGCGCTGGAGCCCTGGCATGTGATGGGTGAGGAAGGCGCGCCTGGCGGTACAGCCCGTTATGTGGATTCGTCGCTGGAACGCGTGGAAGTGCGCGCCACCGGCCTCAACGAGAGCCGCTACGTGATTACCTGCAACGGCCGGGCCTTGCCGCTGCAATCCACCGGTACGGTGGGTGAGTTTGTTGCCGGCGTGCGTTACAAAGCCTGGAGCCCGCCTTCGGCCCTGCATCCGTCGATAGGCATCCACGTGCCGCTCACTTTCGACATCGTGGACACCTGGATGAAGCGTTCGCTGGGCGGTTGCCAGTACCATGTGGCCCACCCCGGTGGCCTGAGTTACGAGAGTTTTCCGGTCAACTCCTACGAGGCCGAAAGCCGGCGCCTGTCGCGTTTTGTGGCCATGGGCCATACTCCCGGCACCATGCATATTCCGCCTGCCAGCATCAAGGTTGCCGCCAGCCGCGAGTTCCCATTTACGCTGGACTTGCGGCGCGCGCCCTGAAGCGCTGGCCAGATGCAACAAGCCCCCAACCCATCGACGGCGCTGCACGACCTGATCGCGCCTGCCGCAGGTGGCCACTTCGACGAATTACACGGGGGCAAAGCAGGCGCCACGGCGCCGCAAGCCGAAGCATCGCCGGGTACTGCCGCAGCCAGCCCGCGGGTAGGCGAACCGTGGTTGCAGTTTTTCCACCACCTGGGCGCGGACGGACTGGGCGACCTGAACCAGCGCTCGGCCAGCCTGGAGCGGCAAATACGTGATAACGGCGTCACCTACAACGTGTATGCCGACGCGGGCGGGCCGCAGCGCCCCTGGTCGCTGGACCTGTTTCCGCTGATCGTCACCCCCGAGAGCTGGCAACAGATCGAGTCCGGCGTGTTGCAGCGGGTGCGTCTGCTGGATCGGGTGATGGCCGACGTTTACGGGCCGCAGAACCTGCTTGCGCGCGGGCTGTTGCCGCCGGCCCTGGTGCAGGGGCATCCCGGCTATCTGCGCTCCATGCACGGCGCGGCACCGGTGGGAGGCACCCATCTGCATATCGCCGCGTTTGACCTGGCGCGCGGGCCGGACGGCGGCTGGTGGCTGGTTTCACAACGCACCCAGGCGCCTTCGGGCCTGGGTTATCTGCTGGAAAACCGGCTCGCGGTGTCGCGCCTTTTTCCGCAGGCGTTCGAGAACATGCACGTACAGCGCCTGGCCAGTGCCTACCGCGCACTCATGGACAGCCTCAAGCGCATGAGCCCCGGCGGGCAGGACTCCCACATCGCGCTGCTCACACCAGGTCCTTATAACGAGACCTATTTTGAGCACGCCTACATCGCGCGTTACCTGGGACTGACGCTGGTCGAAGGCGGCGACATGCTGGTACGCGAAGAGCGGGTCTACCTCAAGACGCTCAAGGGGCTGGTACCGGTGCACGTGTTGCTAAAACGCATGGACGACCAGTACCTGGACCCGCTGGAACTGCGCTCGGATTCCACGCTGGGGGTACCAGGTTTGCTGCAGGCGATCCGGGCCGGCAACGTGCTGGTGGCCAATGCGCCGGGCTCGGACTTCCTGGAGTCGCCCGCCTTGCTGGGTTTTTTGCCGGCGCTCTCCAAACACGTGCTGGGCCAGGAACTCGAACTGCCTGCATTGCCGACCTGGTGGTGCGGCGAACGCAGCGCGATGGAAGAGGTGTTGCCGCAACTGGCCGAATGCGCGATCAAGCCTACCTACCCCGGCTCGGTGCACCATGGCAACTTCGAGGCGGTGCTGGGGCGTGATCTGTCGCCGCGTGAACTCGACGAATGGGCCGGGCGCATCGCCCGCCAGGGCGACGACCACACCATCCAGGCCTATTTGCCACTGGCCCAGATGCCCACCTGGCAACACGACGCATCGGGCCGGACGCGCGGTGGGCGTATCGTGCCGCGCTCGTTCATGCTGCGCGTGTTTGCGGTGTCCAACGGGCCCCAGTCCTGGCAGGTATTGCCGGGCGGCTTGTCGCGCGTGGCGCTGGCCAACATGGAAATCGCCACCATGCAGCGGGGCGGCAGCAGCGCCGATGTATGGGTCATGACCCGTGGCGCAGTGGACCGCACCACGCTGCTGCAGCCCGCGCTGACACCCGGAACGGTGGCGCAGCGCAAACGCCTGGTCACCAGCCGCGCGGCGGAAAACCTTTACTGGCTGGGCCGTTATACCGAACGTTCGGAGAACACCATAAC
>JANLPN010000369.1:0-34306 GCA_031367285.1 Betaproteobacteria bacterium
GGTACTGCGCGGCCTCGCGGCCGGCATCGCGGCCGCTGGTGAGTTCGTAGATGCGCCAGGCATTGGTGCTTTTGTGGGAACCCGCAAACGGCGTTCCAAGCGTGATGACGCTGCGCACCAGGTCCGGCAATTCCTTGGCCAACTCCCGGGCGTAGACGCCACCCAGGCTCCAGCCGATCAGGCTGACCTTTTTGCCCGTGACCTCTACCGTATTTTTCAATTGCAACCTGGCTGAGTGCAACACACCGGCACGCGGACCAAAGTTGAAACCCTGGTTCCATCCGGCCGTGGCGTAACCCAGGCGGTCCAGATAGCCGCGCAGCGGTAGCGTGGACGCGTCGCTGGCGGACAGACCGGGGAACACCACCACCGCATGTCCGTCACCCTTGGGCGCCCGCCGCAAGGTCAACCACGCCGGAATAACAGCGCCAAACTCCCACGGCGCCCGAAACTCCATGGCCAATAGCAGGGCACTGGGGGCTGGGTGGTCAATCGTCGCTGGTCTGCTTGCCATGCTTGTCTTGGGCTGTAGGGACACGCCGAAGTTAACAGTTTTTGGCCGCTTTCCGGGCCACCGAGTCGCGCCAGCGACTCCCGCCGCCGACTTGCATAATCAAGAGGGATGAGGGATGGCCTTGAAGGGGTTGCGCTGCTCCAGCTCTTCCATGTAATTCTCGATACCGCTACCTTCGCGCTCAAGGAACTTCTGCACCGCATCGGCAAACGCGGGATGCGCCAGCCAGTGGGCGCTGGTGGTCTTGACGGGCAACAAGGCCCGCGCCATCTTGTGTTCACCCTGGGCGCCACCTTCGAAACGCTGGTAGCCATGTTCGATGCACCATTGCAAGGGTTGGTAATAACAGGCTTCGAAGTGCAGACAGTCGACCCGTTCGAGTGCGCCCCAATAACGGCCATAGGCGACTTTGGCGGTGTTGGCACCGCTTCCGGGATCGTTGACGGCTATCAGGCTGGCGGCTATCGGTTTACCGTCGCGTTCGCCCACAAAAAGCAGCCAGTTCCGCGCCATGGTGCGCTCCATCCGACGGAAAAAGTCGCGGCTCAGATACGGGGCATTGCCGTGTTCGTAATAGGTACGCTCATAACAACGGTAGAAAAAGTCCCAGTCCTTTGGCGCGATGTCGGCCCCCAGGGATGCGCGGAACAGGACACCGGCCTGCGCCACTTTGCGCCGTTCCTGGCGTATCTTCTTGCGTTTGTCCTGGCTCAGTGAGGCCAGAAAATCGTCAAAGTCGCGGTAACCGGGCTGCTGGTTGGTCCAGTGGAACTGCACGTTGTGGCGCAGCATGAAACCGGCTGCGCCGCAGGCCAGCACGTCGGCATCGCTGGCGAACAGCACATGCAAAGATGACAGCCTGGCGTTGGCGCACCAGGTGATCAACGCGCGCGCAAGCGCGACGCGGGCCTCGGGGTCACGCGCCAGCAACCGCACACCGGGTACCGGAGTGAACGGCGGGGCGACCAGGGCTTTGGGGTAATACGCCACCCCATGTTGGTGGTAGGCGTTGGCCCAAGCGTGGTCAAACACGTACTCACCGTAGGAATGGTCCTTGAGGTACATGGCACATGCCGCGTGCAGTTCACGCCCGGCGGCCGGATGGCGCGGGTCGGTGCGCCACAGGGTGACGAAGCGCGCGGTCCAGCCGGTTTTGGCGGAGGCGCTTGCGCTCCCGGACATGGCAGCCAGGTACTCATGGCGCTGGAACGGATTGCCATCCGCCTGCAGGGCGAGCAACTGGTTCCAGCGCATGGCGTCGATGTGCAGGGGTGAATCCGAAACCTCGATGACATAATCAGTTTCACTCACACCAACCCCTTGCCAGTGTCGTAATTTGTGGTGCCATGAATCTCAAAATCTGTGTAGCCCAGTTGAATTTTGTCGTTGGTGACCTTGCCGGAAACGCGCAAAAAATCGTCGATGCGGCGCGTACGGCCCATGCCGGCGGTGCGCGCTTGCTGCTGACCCCCGAGTTGTCCATCTGTGGTTACGCCGCCGAAGACCTGTTCCTGCGTCCGGCTTTTATTGCTGCCTGTGATGATGCCGTGAAAACGGTGGTGCGCGAGCTGGCAGGGTTAAAGGACATGACGGTGGTGGTCGGTCACCCGACGGGTGGCGACAGCCGCACGAAGTCGGTTGCGGTGCAGAGCCGTTTCAACGCGGCCAGCGTGATCCGGGAAGGGCGGGTGTTGCAAACCTATGCCAAACGCGAGTTGCCCAACTACCAGGTGTTTGATGAGCGGCGTTACTTCACACCTGGACAGGGCGTGTGTGTGTTCGAGGCCGGGGAGGGCGATGACAAACTGCGCGTCGGTTTGCTGATTTGCGAGGACGCCTGGTTTGATGAGCCGGCGCGCCTGGCCCGGGCGGGCGGGGCGCAATTGCTGGCGGTCGTCAATGCTTCTCCGTTCCATGTCGGCAAGGGTTACGAACGCGAGCAGATCATGCGTGAGCGGGTGGTGTCCTGCGGTCTTCCCATGGTTTACGCCCACCTGGTGGGTGGCCAGGACGAAGTGGTGTTCGAGGGCCATTCGTTTGCATTGGATGCGGGTGGCGGGCTGGCCGGGCGGGCCCAGAGTTTCCGGGAGCAGCTTTTTTCGGTGGCGGTCGAGGTGATGGCCGGGCAGCCGATCCGGCTGGCCGGACAGATCGAGCCGGAGCGCAGCCACGACGCCGACCTGTGGGACGCGCTGGTGCTGGGGGTGCGCGACTATCTGGGCAAGAATGGTTTTCCCGGCGCGATCCTCGGCCTGTCGGGCGGCATTGATTCGGCGCTCGTGCTGGCGATTGCGGTGGATGCCCTGGGCAAGGACCGCATACGTACCGTCATGATGCCTTCGCCCTATACGGCCGACATCAGCTGGATCGACGCGCGCGAGATGGCGGCTCGTATGGGCGTACGTTACGACGAGATTTCCATCGTGCCGGAATTCGAAGCGTTCAAGGCTTCACTGGCAGGCGAGTTCGCGGGCCTGGCCGAAGACACCACCGAGGAAAATATCCAGGCGCGTATCCGCGGCACGCTGCTGATGGCGCTTTCGAACAAGTTCGGCGCCATCGTGCTCACCACCGGCAACAAGAGTGAGCTTGCCACCGGCTACTGCACTTTGTACGGTGATATGGCGGGCGGATTTGCAGCCATCAAGGATCTGGCGAAAACCACGGTGTTCCGGCTTGCACGCTGGCGCAACAACCACGACCCGTACGGCACCTGCCGCGCGCCTATCCCCGAGCGCATCATTACCCGTCCACCAAGCGCTGAGCTGCGGCCGGACCAGAAGGACCAGGACAGTCTGCCCGCCTACGAGGTGCTGGACGCGATTGTGGAGCGCTACATGGAAAACGACGAAAGCATCGAATCCATTGTCGCCGCCGGTATCGCACGTGCCGATGTGGAGCGCGTTACCAAACTGATCAAGATCAACGAATACAAACGCCGTCAGGCGCCGATTGGCATCCGGGTGACCCACCGCAGCTTTGGCAAGGACTGGCGTTATCCGATTACAAGCAAGTTTCGGCAGTAAATTGGCGGGCATTGTTGTTGCGTCGCGCCACGCGGCTACCGATTGGCGCTATCCTCCGGGTACGGTGGAGCGCAATTTCCTGCCCGGATGACCGCGCAAAACCCCTTGGTCCGGTTACCACGTACTTGGAAAGACACTTTGAACATGAAGCAGATCACCGCCATCGTCAAACCGTTCAAACTTGAAGAGGTCCGCGAGGCACTGGCCGCCTGTGGTGTGACCGGTCTGACCGTTACCGAGGTCAAGGGCTTTGGGCGGCAAAAAGGCCATACCGAGCTCTACCGCGGTGCCGAGTATGTGGTGGACTTCCTTCCCAAGGTCAAGGTGGAGGTGGTTGTCAAGTCCGACGATGTAGAGCGTTGTGTGGAGGCAATCGTCAAGGCCGCGCGCACCGGGAAGATCGGCGACGGCAAGATTTTTATCACCTCCGTCGAGCGGGTGGTACGTATCCGCACCGGGGAAGAAGACGAAACTGCCGTCTGAATCAGAGCCGACTTTTACGCTGGCTTCACGGCATGAACCGGTGCCACAAGGCGCCGGACCAGGTACCGCAGCACAGCAACAGGCTCAGTAATACGGCGGCGCTGCCCATGTCCTTGGCGCGTTTTGACAGTTCGTGCCATTCCGGGCCAATGCGGTCGATTGCGGTCTCTATGCTGGTGTTGAGCAACTCGACGATCAGGACGAGCACCACGGTGCCCGCCAGCAACGCGCGCTCCGCCCAGCTTTGACCCAGCCAGAGCGACACCGGCAACAGAGCTATTGCCGCCAGCAACTCCTGGCGGAAAGCGGTTTCGAACCAGGCGGCGCGCAGCCCATCGAGCGAGTAACGGGTTGCATGCCACATCCGGTTCAGGCCGCTGCGCGCCTTCTGCGGATTCACGGCAGGCCCGGCAGTTTGCGCGGGAGGCCCGCTTTTCATACTGTGGGCCGGGCGCGGGATACCAGCCGCGTTCCGACCCAGGCATCGTGCAAGAACTGGTGTTGAGGGTGAAACCGGCTCAGAAGTGCCCAAACCAGTACCCAGCCGGCCACGATGACAAACGACTCGCCGCCGGAAAGCCTGAACGGAGCAATGGCCGCAAGGGGTGGCAGAAGCCATAACCAGCTTGCCAGATAACGCAGGAGTGCCCGTTGCTGGGTTACAGGCCGTCCCGCCCCGTCAACAAGCCAGATATCCCAGGTTTTCATGGCCAGGGTTTGGCCTTTGGCCCAAAACCAGATGAAGTAAATCCCGAAAATAACAAACAGAAAAGCCTGCAGCGCGTGCCGGTTGTCCAGTGCATTGCGTGTCTGGCTCAGCGTCCCGAACAGGTAGCCGGCTATGAAAACCACGCCGAAAAGCAGCATGCCTTCGTAGAGCCAGCAGGCCATCCGCCGCGCCAGCGGCGGTGCCATCAAAACAGTTGGCAGGGCGGACGGGACGGTACCAGGGTCAGCAATAAACTGGGTGGAGGTCAAAGCCAACAAGAGTTACAGGCGCGCCGCGGGAACAGGTGCGGACGCGCCTGTTTTTGGAACCACCATATCCGCGTGACCAAGCTGTGGTCTGGATGCCGCCGCGGCAGGACTACCGGCCTCGGACCGTGTGACAGGGACCGCCGCCAGCTTGTTGGGCGCAATTGGCGTCACGGCGGGAGCCGCGCCTGCCGCCTTGGACTGGGCGCCCGCCGCGAGCTGTTTCTTTTGCTCCGGGCTCAGTGCCTGGTAGGCCTGCCATTGCGCCTTTTTCTCTTCGGTCGACAGACTTTTGGTTTGCGCAAAATTCAGGCGCGCCTGGTTGCGCTGGGCCGCGCTCAGACCGGCCCATTCCGACATGCGGCCGTGCAAGGTGGCTTGTTCGGCGGCGGACAGATTGGGATAGTTCTGCGACAGTGCAATCCACTTGCGTTTTTGAGGCTCACTGATACCGCTCCAAGCCGGAGCGAGCGGCTTCAGCGCGGCTTGCTGGGCAGCCGTTAATCGGGCCCATTCAGGTTTTGTGGAAGGAGGCGGACTCTGGACCTTTGTCGGTCCGGCTTTGGCGGCAGCAGGGAGTGAAGCCTGTGCTTGCGCCGGCGAGCCGGAGAGCAGAGCCAAAAGCAGCACTGCGGTCGCGGCTGGCGCCGACCTTGCATGGCCAATTGTTCGCAATGGCGCCAAGGGCATGTTCAATACCAAGCCTATTGCGCTTCGCTATTGCCGGCTTTGATGAACTGCACAAAGCCAGGGTCCGCATACGCCGCCGGGGGCAAATCGTCCACCAGCAAGGCTACATCCACCCCCGCCAATTCGTTGGCAATTTTGTCGTTCTGGACCGCATTGATAGTCACAAGCCCGATTACCAACGCCAACAAGGGCAAAGCGGATGCGATGCTGCTCCACCAATTCAAGCCCTCGTCGTCGCCGCCCAGAGCCACGGAGCCGCCCGACGCGATTGCGGAGCTTGAAGCCACCAGCCGGTGAATCTTGCGCTTGGCGACCGCCTGTATACGCGCGACACGAAGACGTTCGGAAATGTCGTGCGGCAACTCCGCTACACCGCCTGAGAGCCGCGCAGCCACCCTCAGCCCATAGCGGTCCTGCAGAATTTCTGCCTGATATTGGTGTGAGTTCGTCATAAAGTGATTCCCTTTGCCCGCAATGCCTTGCTCAGGGCTTGCACCGCCCTTGAACAGTGGGTTTTGACGCTGCCTTCCGAGCAACCCATAGCTGCCGCCGTCTCGGCTACATCCATCTCCTCCCAGTAACGCATCATGAAAGCTTCTCGTTGACGTCCCGGCAACTGCTGAATCTCCAATTCGATGCCGCGCAGCGTCTGGGCGCGTCGTGTTGCGTCTTCCGCACTCTCGCTTTGCTGCGAGTCTTCAACACCGGAATAAGTTTCCAACAGATCGAAATCCCCGTCTTCTCCGGGGGATTCGAAGTCGCTCATGTTGGAGAAAAGCGCGTTCCGGGTCTTGTTGCGCCGAAACCAGTCCAGCGTGCAGTTGACCAGAATCCGCTGGAACAACATGGGCAGTTCAGACGCCGGTTTATCCCCGTAATGCTCGGCCAGTTTCATCATGCTGTCCTGCACGATGTCCAGCGCCGACTCTTCATTGCGCACGTGGTAAACCGAACGTTTGAAAGCGCGCTTCTCCACGCTCTTCAGAAACTCGGACAGTTCTAGTTCAGTTGCCAAGTGGGTCGGCCGGGAGGCTATGTGTGTAACGCTCTTTTGGCGCGCGCGGTATCCAATGTCGGTGCGCCGTTTCCACAAATTATGGCATTGGCACGCGGCTTTTTTGCCAACTCTGCCGTTGCTCGAATGTTGCAGTGCGATAATGCGAGTTGCAATTCAAACGGCAAACGGGTCATGGTCTGGCGCAAAATTCGCTGCGCTTGTGGCTTTGACCTCAAGTTCCGACGCAGCGCCAAAAGTGTTTGCGAAGGGGCACCCAAGGTCTTTCGTCAGAGAAATTCGCAAAGGTTCATCATGGAAATATCCAAAGCCGAGCTCGCCTCGGCCGCTGCAGCAGCGCCTGCGGTCCGCGCAATTGCCACAGCCCCTCAAATTCCCGAGCTCCGCGGGGCCGAGATACTGGTCAAGGCCCTGCAGGCCGAAGGCGTGAAATACGTTTGGGGTTATCCGGGCGGGGCGGTACTGCACATTTACGACGCTTTTTACAAGCAGGACTCGATCCAGCACATTCTGGTGCGCCACGAGCAGGCGGCCGTCCATGCCGCGGACGGTTACGCGCGGGCCACCGGCGAAGTAGGTGTGGCGCTTGTCACTTCAGGGCCGGGCGTTACCAATGCAGTGACCGGCATCGCCACTGCTTACATGGACAGTATCCCGATGGTGATCATTACCGGCCAGGTACCTCTGCCGGCGATCGGACTCGACGCGTTCCAGGAATGCGACACCGTGGGCATCACGCGGCCCATCGTCAAGCACAACTTTCTGGTTAAGGACGCCCGTGATATGGCGGACGTGATGAAGAAGGCGTTTCACATCGCCCGCACCGGACGCCCCGGTCCCGTGGTGGTGGACGTCCCCAAGGATATTTCCTACAAAAAGACGCCTTACGAAGGTTACCCAAAGTCGATAACCATGCGCTCGTACAACCCGGTGCGCAAAGGACACGGAGGGCAGATTCGCAAAGCCCTGCAGTTGCTGCTGGCCGCCAAGAGGCCGTATATCTATACCGGAGGCGGCGTATTGGCAAGCAATGCCTCTACCGAGTTGCGCACGCTGGTGGACATGCTGGGTTACCCGTGTACAAATACCTTGATGGGCCTGGGAGCCTATCCGGCCAGCGACCGGAAATTCCTGGGCATGCTGGGCATGCACGGCACGATCGAAGCCAACAATGCGATGCAGAGTTGCGACGTGTTGCTCGCGGTCGGAGCCCGTTTTGATGACCGGGTGATCGGCAATCCGAAGCACTTCGCCCAGAACGAACGCAAGATCATCCACATCGACATCGACCCGTCGAGCATTTCCAAACGCGTCAAGGTGGATATTCCTATCGTCGGCGACGTCAAGGATGTTCTGACCGAGATGATCTCGATGATCCGCGAAGGCAGCATTCGACCAGACGCGAGTGCGTTGGGCGCTTGGTGGGACACCATAGAAGTCTGGCGCAAACGCAATTGCTTGAAATACGATCCGGGTAAAGGGGACGTGATCAAACCCCAGTTTGTGGTGGAAACTCTGTGGAATATGACCAAGGACAGTGATACCTATATCACGTCCGACGTGGGCCAGCACCAGATGTGGGCCGCGCAGTACTACCGGTTCGACCAGCCGCGGCGCTGGATCAACTCGGGTGGCCTGGGCACCATGGGAGTGGGCATCCCGTACGCGATGGGCATCAAGCTGGCCAAACCGGAGAGTGAGGTTTTTTGCATCACGGGTGAAGGCTCGGTGCAAATGTGTATTCAGGAGCTGTCAACCTGCCTGCAATATAACACACCGATCAAGATCGTGTCGCTCAACAACCGCTATCTGGGCATGGTGCGCCAATGGCAGGAGATTGATTACGAGGGGCGCTACAGCCATAGTTACATGGATGCGCTGCCCAACTTCGTCAAACTGGCCGAAGCTTATGGGCATGTGGGTCTGCTTATCGAGAAGCCGCAAGACGTCGAACCGGCGCTGCGCGAGGCGCGCAAGCTCAAGGACAGAACCGTATTCATGGATTTCCGCACCGACCCGACCGAGAACGTTTTCCCCATGGTCAAGGCCGGCATGGGTATTACGGAAATGCTGCTTGGATCGGAGGATCTCTAGCACTTCGAGATTCGACATATTGCGGGCCGGACCAGCCGCATGATGGCGTTTTCGGTCTGGCCCAACCAACCACCCACTGATGAGTCTATTGTTTGCCAAGCCCGGTTGTTACCGCAACCGGAGGAGGGCAGCGAAAAGAGGAGTCCATACATGAAACATATCATCGCAGTTTTGCTGGAGAACGAGCCCGGCGCCCTGTCGCGTGTCGTAGGTCTTTTTTCCGCCCGGGGTTACAACATCGAATCGCTGACCGTGGCGCCCACCGAGGATGCCAGCCTGTCGCGCATGACAATCCAGACTACCGGTTCAGACGATGTGATAGAACAGATCACGAAACATCTCAACCGGCTGATAGAAGTCGTCAAGGTCGTGGACCTGACCGAGGGTGCCTACACCGAGCGTGAGTTGATGATGGTCAAAGTGCGCGCCGTGGGCAAGGAGCGCGAGGAGATGAAACGCATGGCCGATATCTTTCGGGGGCGCATCATTGACGTCACCGAAAAGAGCTACACGATCGAGCTGACTGGCGTGCAGTCCAAGAACGATGCGTTCCTGGAGGCCATCGAACGCAGTGCGATTCTGGAGACGGTACGTACAGGCTCGAGTGGCATAGGCCGCGGCGAGCGCATTTTGCGGGTTTGATTTTTTACACAGGAGAAGAAATTGAAAGTCTATTACGACAAGGATTGTGATCTGAGCCTGATCAAGGGCAAGACCGTGGCCATCGTCGGCTACGGCAGCCAGGGCCATGCGCACGCACAGAATCTCAACGACAGCGGCGTCAAGGTCGTGGTTGGTCTGCGCAAGGGCGGTGCGTCGTGGCCCAAGGTGGAAAAGGCGGGCTTGAAGGTCGCCGAAGTGGCGGATGCGGTCAAGGCTGCCGACGTGGTCATGATCCTGCTGCCTGACGAGCAGATCGGCACGGTATACACGAACGACATTGCCCCCAATATCAAGTCTGGCGCCGCGCTCGTGTTTGCACATGGATTCAATGTGCACTACGGCCTGGTGACTCCGCGTGCGGATCTGGACGTCTGGATGGTGGCGCCCAAGGCACCGGGCCATACGGTGCGCGGTACGTATACGCAAGGTGGCGGCGTACCGCACCTGATTGCGATAGCACAGGACAAATCCGGCCGGTCGCGCGACATGGCACTCAGCTACGCGATGGCCAATGGCGGCGGCAAGGCCGGCATCATCGAGACCAACTTCCGTGAAGAAACCGAGACCGATCTCTTCGGTGAACAGGCGGTGTTGTGTGGCGGCACGGTGGAGCTCATCAAGGCCGGTTTTGAGACCCTGGTCGAGGCGGGTTACGCGCCCGAAATGGCATACTTCGAGTGCCTGCACGAACTCAAGCTGATCGTGGACATGATTTATGAAGGCGGTATCGCCAACATGAACTATTCGATTTCCAACAACGCGGAATATGGCGAATACGTCACCGGACCGAAAATTGTCACGTCCGCCACCAAGGAAGCGATGCGCCAGTGCCTGAAGGATATCCAGACCGGCGAATATGCCAAGAGCTTCATTCTCGAGAACAAAGCCGGAGCGCCGACGCTGCTGAGCCGCCGCCGTTTGATGTCGGAGCACCAGATTGAAACGGTGGGCGAGACTTTGCGCGCCATGATGCCGTGGATAAAGAAAAACAAGCTGGTTGACCAAACCCGTAACTGACGCCATGCAGACCAGGCCGCACGTGGCAGCAACATGACCGACGCCGCAGATTCCGGGTTGGGGGAGGAAGAAACCACGGTAGTGCGCAAGCGCCGCAAGGGTATTTACATCCTGCCCAACCTGGTCACTCTGGCGGCTCTCTTCGGCGGCTTTTACTCCATTGTGATGGCCATGAACGGCCGCTTTGATATGGCGGCCATCGGGGTGTTTTGCGCAATGGTGCTGGATAGCCTGGATGGCCGCGTTGCGCGTATGACCAATACGCAGAGTGCGTTCGGTGAGCAGATGGATTCGTTATCCGACATGGTGTCCTTCGGTGCCGCGCCGGCGCTAATTTCGTACGAATGGGCTTTGCGAGGGCTGGGTCGTTGGGGCTGGATCGCCGCCTTTGTGTATTGCTCCTGTGCTGCGTTGCGGCTGGCGCGATTCAATGTCAACACGGCGGTCGTGGACAAGCGGTATTTCCAGGGGTTGCCATCTCCAGCGGCGGCGGCAATCCTCGCCAGCTTTATCTATTTGATGAACGAGTTGGGTATTAAAGGACCGAGCGTCGCTTGGGAGATGTTTGGCCTGGCTTTGTATGCCGGGTTGACCATGGTGACAAACGTGCCGTTCTACAGTTTCAAGGACATTGGCATGAAAAAAAGCGTGCCCTTTGTGGTGATCGTGATGGTCGCTTTGGGGATCGGAGCTGTCAGCATTTATCCCGAGCCGAGCATGTTTGTTGTTTTTGCGGCCTATGGCGTCAGCGGTTATGTGATTTACATCTGGCGCAAGGCGAAAGGCCTGCAAACCAGCGTGATCAGCACCTCTACCGACGAACCGGACGAACGCGGGTTGCACTGAGAGCGTGGACCGCCTCTCACGCACTGAGCTGTCGGCGTGTGACAACACGGTATTCCGGCTCGTCAAATCCTGTGGTACATTGAAGCCATGAAACAACTCGCGCTAGTGCTACTACTGCAACGCCAATACGGGCGAAGACGGTAGCTTGCGCTAATCGATCAAACGGCTCGTATGCACCAGCAACGAGCCGTTTTGTTTTGGGTTGCTGGTTTACAGGAAGTTGTGCGCGAATAAGCTGGCGACCCCAGCTTATTCGCGCACAAGTTCCAACTCAAGGAACCATGATGTTGCAACAACCCAGCACCAAGTACCGGGCCTTTGCCCCGGTCCAGCTCAAGAACCGCACCTGGCCTGACGTTGTGCTGATGCGTGCGCCCCTGTGGTGCAGCGTGGACTTGCGGGACGGCAACCAGGCACTGATCGAACCGATGGACAGCGAACGCAAGTTGAAGCTGTTCCAGGCTTTGGTCAAGATCGGATTTACGGAGATCGAGGTGGGCTTCCCTTCTGCTTCACAGACCGAATTCGACTTTATCCGCAAGTTGATTGAAGAAGACCTGATCCCCGACAACGTGACGATTCAGGTCTTGACTCAGGCACGCACGCACCTGATCCAGCGCACTTTCGAATCGCTGATCGGAGCGAAAAGCGCCATCGTGCATCTGTACAACGCCACTTCACCCATCATGCGCCGTGTGGCGCTGGGCATGAACGAAGACCAGATTGTCGAACTGGCGGTTGAGAATGCCCGTCTGATCCAGAGCCTGGCGGCGCGGCAACCAGAGACCTGCTGGACTTTCGAATATTCACCCGAACATTTTTCCGGCACCGAGCTGGCGTTCGCCAAACGGGTCGTCGATGCGGTGACCGAAATCTGGCAACCAGCGCCGTCGCGCAAATGCATCGTCAACCTGCCTTCCACGGTGGAGTATTCAACACCGAATATCTTTGCCGACATGATGGAGTGGATGCACAACAACCTGGCCAGGCGTGACGCCATTGTGTTGTCGGTGCATCCGCACAATGACCGCGGCACCGGTACCGCCGCTGGTGAGTTTGCGCTCATGGCGGGGGCGGACCGCATAGAAGGTTGCCTGTTCGGCAACGGGGAACGCACCGGCAATGTGGACCTGGTCAATATTGCGCTCAACCTCTACACCCAGGGCGTTTCACCGGGTCTTGACTTCTCGGACATCGACGAGATCCGCCGCACCGTCGAATATTGCAACCAGTTGCCGGTGCATCCGCGCCACCCCTACGTCGGCGACCTTGTGTACACCTCGTTCTCCGGCTCGCACCAGGATGCGATCAAAAAAGCGCTCGCCGCCCGGCCGCAACGCGCGGCTGGCGACCAGATATGGGATATCCCCTACTTGCCGATTGACCCGGAAGATCTGGGCCGCAGTTACGAGGCCGTGATTCGCGTCAACAGCCAGTCCGGCAAAGGAGGGATTTCCTATCTGCTGGAAACCCATTACGGGGTTGAATTGCCCAGGCGCCTGCAGATCGAATTCAGCCAGGTGGTGCAACGCGTCATGGACGATAGCGGCAAAGAGCTGACTGCGAAGGACATCTGGCAGATTTTTGAGCGCGAATACGCGCTGAAAGCATTGGCGGTACCCAGCCATCACGTGACCGAAGACGCGCGCGCCGCCGCACATGCGCGTGTCAGCATGAGCGCCAGCATGGAGCTCGCCGGCCAGACGTTTGCCATCCAGGGGCAGGGGACCGGGCCGATTGATGCGTTCGTGAATGGCGTGAACCAGGCCACGGGCCACGCAGTGCGCGTGCTGGATTACCACGAACATGCAATGGGTTCCGGGGCCGACGCGCGGGCTATCGCGTATCTGGAGTTGCGCATTGACGAGCAGTACACCTTGTTTGGCGTAGGGGTGGACGCCAGTTTTGTGACCGCCTCGCTCAAGGCAATTGTGTGTGCCTTGGCGCGTGCCAAAATCGGTCGTACAAAATCGCCTGCCCTTGAGTTCGCGGCAGCGGCAGCTTAGCTGGTGAAGGCGGCGCGCCGCAAGGCTGCGACGTTATTTTTGGCCTTTGACGATCAAGGAGCTTTCCATGAACGAAAAACTGATAATTTTTGACACCACCTTGCGCGACGGTGAGCAATCTCCGGGAGCGTCCATGACCAAGGACGAAAAGCTGCGCATCGCCCGGCAGCTCGAGCGCCTGCGCGTCGATGTAATCGAAGCGGGCTTTGCTGCCAGTTCGAACGGTGACTTCGAGGCGGTTACGGCCATTGCGCACGCGATCAAGGAGTCCACCGTGTGTTCGCTGGCGCGCGCCAACGACAAGGACATCGCCAGAGCCGCCGCGGCATTGCAGGGCGCCAACAATGCGCGGATTCACACCTTTATCGCAACATCCGCGCTGCACATGGAAAAGAAGCTGCGCATGACACCCGACCAGGTGATTGAGCAGGCGAGGCAGTCGGTGCGGTTTGCGCGCAACCTGGTGGCAGATGTGGAGTTCAGCCCGGAGGACGGCTACCGCAGCGACGTGGACTTTTTGTGCCGTGTGATCGAGGCCGCCATTCGTGAAGGTGCGACCACCATCAACGTGCCGGACACGGTGGGCTACGCGATACCCGAGCTTTACGGGAACTTCATCAAGACGCTGCGCGAACGTATTCCCAACAGCGACAAGGCAGTGTGGTCGGTACATTGCCACAATGATCTGGGCATGGCCGTGGCCAATTCGCTGGCGGGCGTAAAGATCGGTGGCGCGCGCCAGGTCGAGTGCACCATCAACGGCTTGGGCGAACGGGCCGGTAATTGCTCACTGGAGGAGGTCGTCATGGCGGTGAAAACCCGTAAGGACTACTTCGGTTTGGACATGGGCATCGACACCCAGCAACTCCTTGCCGCCAGCCGCATGGTCAGTCAGACGACCGGTTTTGTGGTGCAACCGAACAAGGCAGTAGTGGGTGCCAATGCCTTCGCCCACGCCTCGGGTATCCACCAGGATGGCGTGCTCAAGGCGCGCGACACCTACGAGATCATGCGCGCGGAAGACGTGGGCTGGTCGGCTAACAAAATCGTGCTGGGCAAGCTCAGCGGCCGCAACGCGTTCAAGCAGCGCCTGGTCGAGCTTGGCGTGGCGATGGAAAGCGAAGCCGACATCAACACCGCGTTCGCCCGCTTCAAGGAACTGGCGGACCGCAAGAGTGAAATCTTTGATGAAGACATCCTGGCACTCGTCAGCGACGAAAGCCTGGCCCGCGATAACGAGCATTTTGGCTTCGTGTCCTTGTCCCAGCAAAGCGAGACCGGTGAGCGGCCACACGCGACAATTGTGATTACCGTCGAAGGCAAGGAGATCAGGGGATCGTCGGATGGCAATGGACCCGTGGACGCGTCACTGAAAGCGATTGAAATGCACGTGAAAAGCGGCGCTGAGATGGTGCTGTATTCCGTCAATGCGATCAGCGGCTCTACCGAAAGCCAGGGCGAGGTGACGGTACGGCTGCAAAACAGCGGGCGAGTCGTGAATGGTGTCGGTGCCGACCCCGACATTGTGGTTGCGTCCGCAAAGGCATACCTGAGCGCACTCAACAAGTTGCACAGCAAAGCTGAGCGAGTGTCTGCACAAGGCTAGCTTTGGCAAGGGTTTCCTTGGGCAACTTTAAAAAAGTCGTGCAAGTACTTGATCTTGCATAACTTTTCTGATTAAACTCAGCGATAGTGTTTATTGGGCGCATTGCGTCCCTTAAACGCACCATTTTGTTGCGCCGAGGTACCTCTTGAACACAATTGCCCGTTTCCTCGCACTGTCCTGGCTTTTTGCGGTATTGATGATCCCGGCGGCGCACGCCGTAACCAGCAAGAGTACTGCTGTCAAGGCGGCCAAAAACGCAGCGATTACCAAGCGCAGTCCAGCCAGAATCGTAGTGGTGCTCAGGCGCAAGCGCGTAGGGCCGACGGTGGTTGTAGCGGCCCAGCCCTCGTTCGGACAGATTGCCGGATTGCACCAGAAGCATGATGCGCTCGACTTGAAGTCCAGCGTGGCGCTGGTGATAGACCAGGATACGCGTGAAGTGTTGTTCCGCAAGAACGACCAGGCGGTATTGCCAATTGCCTCGTTGACCAAACTGATGACGGGGTTGATCATCAGTGAAGCCAAGCTGCCCATGGACGAGATGATCGTGATTACACAGGATGATGTGGACACCGAAAAAGGTAGCCGGTCAAGACTCAAGGTCGGCACTGAACTCAGTCGGGGCGAGTTGATGCACCTGGCGCTTATGTCCAGCGAAAACCGCGCGGCCCATGCCTTGGGTCGTACCTATCCTGGCGGGCTTGCGGTATTTGTCGGCCACATGAACGAAAAAGCGCACCTGCTGGGCATGAAGGACACAAGTTATGTCGAGCCAACTGGTTTGTCCAGCAAGAACCAGTCAAGCGCGCAAGACCTGGCCCGCCTGGTCAATAGTGCCTACGAGGATCCGACCATGCGCGAGTTGTCTACTTCGCCGCGGTACGAGGTGGAAGTTGGCAACCGGACATTGCAGTTCAACAATACCAATCGACTGGTCAATAACCCGGCATGGCAAATCGGCCTGCAAAAAACCGGCTACATCTCGGAAGCGGGCCGTTGCCTTGTCATGCAGGCCACGATTGCCGGGCGCAAGCTGATCATGGTGTTCCTCGATTCAGCCGGCACCCTGACACGGATAGCTGATGCCGAGCGCGTACGGCGCTGGGTAGAGTCGGTTCCCGCAGTAGCAAAGCCGCTCGGCTGAAGCCGGCTTATTGGCGTGAGCCGTTGGGCGCGAGGCCCAGTGTGTGGGATATCTCGTGCGCCGTGGCCTGCAGTTGCGCGAGCCAGGCCTCGTCCATCCTGCTTGCAGGCGCAGAGATAGACAAGCCCGCCACCAGCTTGCCTTGGTCGTCGTAAATTCCCGCTGCCATACAACGCACACCCAGTTCCAGTTCTTCGTTGTCGTGCGCCGAGTGAAATTGTCGCACCCGCGCCAACTCGCGTTCCAGCGCCGACAACTGCGTGATGCTGTTCTTGGTTTGGCCATGCAGGCCGGTACGGCTGGCGTAGGCGCGAATGCGTTGTGCATCGTCCGCGGCCAGGAACAGTTTGCCCACGGAAGTCAGATGCAGTGGCGCCCGCCCGCCAATGGCCCGCACCACCTGCATGCCGGAGCGTTCACTGTAGGCGCGCTCGACGTAGACGATTTCGTCGCCCTGGCGCATGCTCAGATTCACTGGCTGCTGGATGCGCTTGTGCAGTTCACGCATCGGCACCAGCGCGGCGTCACGCACATTGAGGCGCCCTTTGACCAGATTTCCAAGCTCCAGCAGGCGCATGCCCAGGCGGTAGCTTCCAGGCTGCGGGCGCTCCACAAATCGGCCGATAGCCAGGTCGTTCAGAATCCGGTGCGCTGTGGACGGATGCAGGCCGGTTTTTTCACTGATGTCCTTCAAGGAAATCGCGTCTTCTCGCGACGCCAGCACGTCTATCAGCGCAAACATGCGCTCGATGACTTGAACGGCGGGTGTGGCCACGACCCCAGGGTCAGATTTTCTCAAGCGTTGCTCCTGGATAGCCAAACCCCATCCACCAACGTCTGCTGGGGATGGAAACGGGCCTTGTAGCTCATCTTGGGACTGGCTCCAATCCAGTACCCCAGATAGAGGTGAGGCAAACCGAGTTGGCGTGCCTGCTCGATTTGCCACAACACACCGTAGGTGCCGTAGCTGGCGCGCGGGTCCGGTTCATAAAACGTGTAGACAGCTGAAATACCGTCTTCGAGCACGTCGAGGATGGACACCATCTTTAGCGGCCCCGGGCTGTTGTCGGCCAGTGTTTCCCGGAACTCCACCAGGCGCGAGTTGACCCGGCTTTGCAGCAGGAACTGGGTGTACTGTTCGATGCTGTCCTGGTCCATGCCGCCACCCGCGTGGCGACCGTTCTGGTAGCGCAGGTACAACTGGTAATGCTCAGGCACGAAACCGAGCTTGATCACACGCGCCCGCAGGTTTGCATGGCGGGTCCAGGCGCGGCGTTGGCTGCGGTCGGGCACAAACGCGTTGGCCAACACACGCAGCGGCGTACAGGCCAGGCAACCGTCGCAGTGGGGCCGGTAGGTGAACAGACCGCTGCGCCGGAAGCCTTGGCTCACCAGCTCGGAGTAAGTGGCGTTATTGATCAGGTGGCTGGGCGTGGCAACCTGAGAGCGGGCCAAGCGACCACCCAGGTAGCTGCACGGGTAAGGCGCGGTGGCGTAAAACTGCAATGCCTGTAGCGGGAGGTCCTTGAGATGGGTCACTGGTGCGCGAGCCTTTCCGGCAGGAATTCATGCCAGTATAGGGTGTCGAAATTCCAGAGCGGAGCTGGCCTGCGCATGGCCTGGGTGGAATTGGCGAGAAAGGCTGACCGGGACATTTCGGTCGCACCCATGGAGGCCAGGTGGCGGGTGTTCTGCTGGCAATCGATATGCGCGATCCCGTGAACGCGGCAAAAGCAGACCAGCGCCGCCAGTGCGATCTTTGAGGCATCCGGACGGCTGCTGAACATGGATTCGCCGAACACGGCCTGGCCCAGCGCAACGCAGTACAAACCGCCCACCAGTTGGCCATCGATCCAGGTCTCCACACTGTGGGCAAAACCGGCGCGATGCAGATCCAGGTAAGCCAGCTGCATTTCGGGCACGATCCAGGTGCTGTCTGATCCCGCGCGCTTGTGGGTGGCGCATTGGTGTACAACCTGCGCAAACACCGAGTCGAAGCGAATTTCGCAGCTACCCGATTGCCTGAAGCGGCGCAGTGTCTTGCGCAAGGATTGGTGCAGCCGGAAGTTCGCAACGGTCAGCACCATACGCGGATCCGGGCTCCACCACAAAATTGGCTGGCCGTCACTGAACCACGGGAAGATGCCCTGGCCGTAGGCGGTGCACAAGGTCGGCACGTCGAGTTGCCCGCCGGCAGCCAGCAAGCCTGGCGCGCCCGAGTCGGCGCCCCAGGTCTGGTCCACGGTAGGAAACGGTTCCCCGGGGCTCAGCCATGGAAGTGCCAGGCCGTTGTTCTTGCGCATTCCGGTGACTTTAGCCGACACAGGGTTGCAGCGTGCCAACTGCTCTTGCGACGGTTCGTGAACTGTCGTGGCGATTTGCGCCGCGCTGCTGATCCGGGCCATGCCAGCAGTTAGAATACGGTTCAGTCGGGGCGTAGCGCAGCCTGGTAGCGCATCTGGTTTGGGACCAGAGGGTCGAAGGTTCGAATCCTTTCGCCCCGACCAATAATTTTGTTTCTTCTCCGGGTTTCTGCCCGTAGCTCAGTTGGATAGAGCATCAGCCTTCTAAGCTGAGGGTCGGGGGTTCGATCCCCTCCGGGCAGACCAACTGCCGGAGTTCAGTCCATCGCCAGCAACAGCAACCCGCCCACGCCCAACACGCCGGCTGGTATTCCCCAGCGTTCCCATTTCGATACGGCATTGCCGGAGATGATTTCAACCGGCACCGGCGTGGCTTCCAGTACGCGGTGGCTCACCGACGCTTCCAGCATGCGGGTCAGGGATCGCTTGCGTGCCGTGCCCATCACGATATGGTGTACACCCAGGCGTTCGGCGGCACGGCATATCTCGGTAACGCGTTCGCCCAACACCCAATGGGTCTGGTGCGGCACCCCGGCCTGCGTCAACAGGGCGCGTGCCCCGGCCAAGGCGCTCTGAGCCCGGTCGCGGTGCCACCCGTCGCGGTTGCCGCGGCTTATGAAACGCGCGATGTGCCGCGTCAGGCGCGGCTGCACGTTGAGCAGGTGGATTTCCAGTTCATGGTGGCGCTGGTATTCGGTGATTGCGTGCCGAATTGCGCCCAGGGCATTCACCGACCCGTCCACGGGTACGAGAACTTTCAGCATGGTTTTGTCTCCTGGTGGTTGAAAAAGGGGGACCGGCGCGGGTCCGGCTTGCGGCGCGGAACTTGCGCCTTGTGGGCGCTGCCCGGCGAATTCCCGCAGGCGGGCATGAATACGGGACTCGAGATGTTTGTGGTTGCGCACGAAGCCCGCCCACAACACCAGTGGAATCGCGAGGTAGACCAGCCCGGCAAGCAGCGGATTGGCCGCCAACCAGGCTTGGAACAGCGGTTCGCCGGCAAGCATTTTCACGGCTGTCCATACCAGCACGCCCGACCCGAGATAGACCACTCCGGGATAGCGGTCGACGACCATGAGCACCACGGTACTGCCCCAGACCACGACCGGGACGCTGATCAGCAGCCCGGCAACTACCAGCAGATAGCTGCCATGCGCCGCCCCGGCGACTGCCAGAACATTGTCCAGGCCCATGACTGCGTCGGCGACCACAATGGTGCGCATGGCGCTCCAGAAGGTAGTGGCGGCGGGGCCGTGGCTTGTGCCCTCGCCCTCATCGGGCCGCAACAGGCTGTAGGCTATCCATAGCAGCATCAAGCCGCCGGCCATCAGCAGGCCAGGTATCTTGAGCAGCCAGACCACGATCACGGTCATCAAGCTGCGCACAACAATGGCGCCGGCCGCGCCCCATACGATGGCACGCTTTTGCAGGTGCGGCGGCAGCGCACGCGCCGCCAGGGCGATCACGATGGCGTTGTCGCCTGCCAGCACCAGGTCGATGACGATGATGGCCAGCAACGCGGAAAGAAATTGGGCAGGCTCCATAACCGGAATTGTTTGCGCGTTCGAGGTGCGGAGGTTCGCGATTCGCAATCCATCAGAAATCGCAATCGAAGACCACAGTATTCATGTGGCTGCTGGTGCCGGCCGCGTTTGAGAATACATGCCGGCATGTTATAAAAACCGTGTCGTGGGGGCCCCAGGCCTTGCGCGATGCAAAGCGGGAGTAGTCTCGCGCCCGGCTCGCCGGGTGTGCCGCGCGGTCGTCAATACGGGCCTTCAAGCCCCGGCGCGCGGATTGCCAAGCCGGGCGCCCCAGGCCCATTGGCATAGACCAGACCTTTGCCTTCCCCAAATCAACTGAGGAACGGCAATGACGTCCAGACTGACCCACCGCTTATTGCGCCGCTATCTGCGCCATGGCATGTTGCCCCAGCTTGCAGCCTTTGAAGCCGTAGTGCGCTTGGGCAGCGTCACGCGGGCCGCCGAGGCCCTGTGTATGGCGCAGCCGACCCTGTCAGGCCACTTGCGCAAACTCAGCGAGGCCCTGGGCGTGCGCCTGTTTGACCTGCAGGGCAAACGTCTTGTTCCCACCGAGGCCGCCCTGGTACTGCTGCAGGGCGTCGTAGAAGTGTTTGCCGCATTTGAGCGTTGCGAGCAAACTCTTGCCGGTTTGCGCCAAGAAGGGTTACTCCCTACAGGATAGCTCGGGCGCCGGCGGTATATTCAAAAGCTGGTTGTATCGGGCCTCGCCTGGGCAACAGTGGTGTAGTTCTTGCACGATCTGCCCCGTTGGTTCTGGCATCTGGACGCGCAATGCGTGATCTCTTTCTATCAGGAGTGTTCTCATGAAAATCAAACTCAAAATCTGCGCGCTGGTGATGGGTCTTGGCATGGTCTATGGCACGGTGGCGCTGGCCGCCGTGGTGCCGGCCGGGGTCAAACTGCATGACAAGCAGGAACTGGTACGCAACAACGGCTCTGAGCCGGAGACCCTGGATCCCGCGACCGCATCCGGTGTGCCGGCCAACAATGTGATTCGCGATCTGTTTGAAGGTCTGACAGCGGTGGATTCCAACGGCAAGGTGGTGCCGGGCGTCGCGGAAAGCTGGAAACAGACCGACCCGCAGACCTGGATTTTCAAGTTGCGCAAGAACGCGAAGTGGTCCAACGGCGACCCGGTGACGGCAGAGGACTTCGTTTTTGGCATGCGCCGTTTCGTGGACCCGGCAACGGCGTCCAAATATGCCTCGACCTATGGCATCTTCCTGCAAAACGCGAAAGAAATCATCGACGGCAAAAAGCCGCCAGCCGAGCTCGGCGTGAAGGCATCCGACGCCTATACGCTCGAAATCAAGACGCCGTTCCCGGCCGGTTTCCTGCCCGAGGTGGTGTCGAATCTGCAACTGGGGCCAGTACACAAGGCGACGCTGGAGAAGTTTGGCAAGGAATGGACCAAGCCCGGCAATATGGTCGGCAATGGGGCCTTCACGCTCAAGGACTGGCAGGTCAACAGCAAGATCGTGCTGGCAAAAAGCAGCAACTATTGGGATGCCAAAAACGTCCAGCTCAACCAGATGACCTATCTGGCGGTTGAAGAACAAAATGCGGACGTCAAACTGTTCGAGTCGGGCGAAAACGACTGGGTCTACCAGTTGCCGGCCAGCACCTACGAAAAGTACAAGGAGCAGTACCCGAAGGAAATCCGCAACACCAACATGCTTGGCCTGCGTTACTACTCGCTCAACAATGCCGACCCACTCTTCAAGGACGTGCGTGTACGCAAGGCGCTCTCTCTGGTGATCGACCGCGATATCCTGGCGCAGAAGGTGACGGCCGACGGTCAGGTGCCGTCTTATGGCGTAATCGTGCGGGGTGTGGCCGGCGCCAACGTTACCGAATACGACTGGGCCAAGTGGCCCATGGCCAAAAAGGTCGAGGAGGCCAAGAAACTGCTGGCCGCTGCGGGGGTTGCCCCGGGTACCAAGATGAAGTTCGCCTACAACACCAGCGAATACCACAAGAAGATGGCGATTTTTGCGGCCTCCGAATGGAAAACAAAACTGGGTCTGGACCTGGAACTGGAAGCGATGGAGTTCAAGGTGCTGATCAAGAAACGCAATGACCGCGATTACCAGATGGCACGCAACGGCTGGGTCGCCGACTACGACGATGCCACCACCTTCCTGACGCTGGTGCAATGCGACTCCGACCAGAACAGCCAGGGCAACTGCAACCGCAAGGCCGAGGCGCTGATCGACGAAGGCAACAAGTCGCTTGACCAGAACAAGCGCAAAACCCTGCTGACCCAGGCCGCCAAGATGATCATGGACGACTATCCCATGATCCCGCTGCTCCAGTACACCGTGCCGCGCCTGGTCAAGTCGTACGTGGGCGGTTATTCAACCACCAACGCGCTGGACCGTTACCGGGCCAAGGACCTGTACATCATCAAGCATTGAGAGCGGCGGCGAACTTTCTGCTGCGCGACTCAATCCGGCTGAGCGGCGACTGAACCAGACGGAGTTTGCACATGTGGTCGTATGCCTTTCGCCGCGTCCTGGCGACCATTCCCACGCTGCTGGCGGTCATCACCGTCTGTTATCTGCTGTTGCACGCCACGCCGGGTGGCCCGTTTGATGAAGAACGCAAAGTCTCCGCGGCGGTGCTGGCCAACCTGCAGGCCAAGTACCACCTGGACCAGCCGCTGTGGAAGCAGTACCTTTACTACCTCAACAACCTGTTGCACGGTGACCTGGGGGCGTCTTTCCGCTACGAGGACTGGTCCGTCAACGAACTGGTGGCCAAAGCCTTGCCGGTATCGGCCGTCATCGGCGGTGGGTCGATCGTGATCGCGCTTTTCATTGGCGTGCTGCTGGGAACCATTGCGGCCTTACGACAGAACAGCGTGGTCGACTACCTGGTGATGCTGGTGGGCAATGCTGGCCATGCGGTGCCGTCGTTCGTGATCGGGCCGGTGTTGATACTGGTGTTCGCGATCTGGCTGCGGCTCGTGCCCTCTGGCGGGTGGAATGCGTTTGCGCCGAAGTACATGGTGCTTCCCATGGCTTTGCTGATTTTCATCAACGTGGCCACCATCGGCCGGGTCATGCGCGGCAGCCTGATCGAGGTGCTGCACAGCAACTTCATACGCACCGCACGCGCCAAGGGCCTGCCCTTGCACACGGTGATCCTGCGCCACGCGCTCAAACCCGCGCTGCTTCCCGTGGTGTCGCTGATCGGGCCGCTGGCCATCTCGTCCATCACGTCGGCGGTGGTCACCGAGTCGGTGTTTTCCCTGCCCGGCCTGGGCAAGCTGATCGTCAACGGTGCCGGCAACCGTGACTACACCCTGGTACTGGGCCTGGTGGTGCTGGTCACGGTCATCGCGGTCACCTTCAATCTTCTGGTGGACCTGGCCTACGCAGCGCTCGATCCCAAGATACGTTATTGACCCAAGCCAGCATGCTGATCGGCAACAAGCAAGACGCCCTGGTGCGCGCGCTCGGCGATGCAGCCCAGGCGGCCGTGCCCGGGCGCAGCCCCTGGTCCGACGCCCGGGCCCGCTTTCTGCGCAACAAGGCCGCCGTGGTGAGCCTGTGCCTGCTGGTGCTGGTCGTGCTGGTGTGCGGCCTGGGGCCCTACCTGTTGCCGCACGCGTTTGACAGCGCTGACTGGGATGCGATGAGCCTGCCGCCAACACTCAAGAACGCGCATTTTTTTGGTACCGACGAGTCAGGCCGGGACCTGCTGGTGCGCTCGCTGATTGGCGGGCGTGTATCCCTGGTAGTGGGCATGCTGGCCACGCTGGCATCGGTGGCGGTGGGTATCGCCTGGGGCGCGACGGCGGGCTTCATGGGCGGCAAGGTGGACGCGTTCATGATGCGGGTGGTCGACATGATGTACGCCGTGCCCTACTTGCTGATCGCGATCCTGATGGTCACCATTCTGGGGCGCGCGTTTTATCTGGTGGTCATCACGATCACCGTTTTTTCGTGGATGGACATGGCGCGCGTGGTGCGCGGGCAAACGCTCTCGTTGCGCTCCAAGGAGTTCATCGAAGCCGCGCGCGCGGTCGGGGTGCCCACGCGGCGCATTATTTTCCAGCACATTGTTCCCAACCTCTTGGGCGTGGTGGTGATCTACACCACGGTCACGGTGCCGGGCGTGATCCTCACCGAGTCGGTGTTGTCGTTTCTGGGCCTGGGTATCCAGGAGCCAATGACAAGCTGGGGCGTATTGATCCATGATGGCACGTCGGTGATGGAAATCTCGCCCTGGATGCTGCTGTTCCCGGCTGGCCTGCTGTCGCTCACGCTGTACTGCTTCAACTACATTGGCGACGGGCTGCGTGACGCGCTCGATCCGAAAGACCGCTGATGGCACTGATAGAGGTCAAGGACCTCGGGGTCCGGTTCAAGACCAGTGACGGGCTGGTGTACGCCGTCAACGGCATCAACTTCTGCCTGGACCGGGGGCAAACGCTGGGCATCGTGGGGGAGAGCGGCTCGGGCAAGAGCCAGAGTGTGCTGGCCATGATGGGCCTGCTGGCGCAGAACGGCCGCGCCAGCGGCCAGGCCTTGTATGCCGGGGAGGACTTGCTGACCATGAAAGCCAGCGCGCTGAACCGGATTCGCGGCAACCGCGTGGCGATGATCTTCCAGGACCCGATGACCTCGCTCAACCCCTACCTGACGGTGGAGCGGCAGATGACCGAGGTGCTGCAGTTCCACAAGGGCATGGGCCGCAAGGATGCGCGCACGCGTTCGGTGGCCTTGCTCGATGCCGTCAAGATCCCGGAGGCCGCGCGGCGCATCACCATGTACCCGCACGAGTTCTCGGGCGGCATGCGCCAGCGCGTAATGATCGCCATGGCGCTGCTGTGCGAGCCTGAAGTGCTGATTGCCGACGAGCCCACGACGGCGCTCGACGTCACGGTGCAGGCGCAGATCCTGGGCTTGCTGCGCGACTTGCAGCGCGACTTTGGAACCGCAATCGTGTTGATCACGCACGACCTGGGCGTCGTGGCCGGCCTGTGTGACCAGGTCATGGTGCTGTACGGCGGACGGGTCATGGAGCAGGGCAGTGCGCAGGATATCTTTTACCGCGCGTCGCACCCCTACACTTTGGGCCTGCTGGGCGCCGTACCCCGGCTGGACCACGAAGATGAGCCGTTGGTCGCGATCCCCGGTGCACCTCCGAACATGGCGCGGCAGCCCTTGGGCTGCCCGTTCAGCGAGCGTTGCACCCTGGCCGACGCCGTGTGCCACGCCACCATGCCGCCGCTCCAGGCGTCCGACTCCGAGCCCGGTTCCCATGCGCTGCGGGCCTGCCATCGGACCACGCTGGAAGTGCTGGGCAACATGGAACAGGATGTAGCAGCCCCCAGCCCTGGCTCCGCCAGGCCCCCCGAGGGGGTGCAGTCGTCCTTGGGGCGGCCCGGCGAACGACATGGCAGCCATGTCTGAGACTGCCTCCCCCATCCTGTCGGTACGCGACCTCAAGGTGTACTTCAACGTGCGCGACAGCAAAGGCTGGCCGTGGTCGCCCTCGCGCACCCTCAAGGCCGTGGACGGCGTGTCGTTCGACGTCCATGCTGGTGAAACATTGGGCGTGGTGGGCGAGTCCGGCTGCGGCAAGTCCACGCTGGCGCGGGCCATACTGAACCTGATCCCCGCTACGTCCGGCAGCATCCTGTGGATGGGGCAGGAGATGCAAGGCGCCTCCGGGCAGGCCTGGCTCGGCGTGCGCAAGGATGTGCAGATGATTTTTCAGGACCCGCTGGCCTCGCTGGACCCGCGCATGACAATTGCCCAGATCATTGCCGAGCCGCTCAAGACACACCGTCCCGGGATGTCCGCGGCAGCCGTGATGGAGCGGGTGCAGGCCATGATGGCGCGGGTAGGTTTGACGCAGCAGCAGATCAACCGCTACCCGCATGAATTTTCGGGTGGGCAATGCCAGCGCATTGGCATTGCCCGCGCATTGATCCTGGAACCCAAACTCATCATCTGCGACGAGCCGGTGTCGGCGCTCGACGTGTCCATCCAGGCCCAGATCATCAACCTGCTCAAGGAATTGCAGCAGTCCATGGGCCTGGCGCTGATTTTTATCGCGCATGATCTGGCCGTTGTCAAACACATCAGCAACCGTATCCTGGTGATGTACCTGGGCCATGAAATGGAGGTTGCGCGGAAGAAGGCGCTGTATGCGTCGCCGCGACACCCTTACACCCGTGCCCTGTTGTCCGCCATCCCCATTCCCGACCCGGAGCTGGAGCGCAAGAAGGTCATCCAGCTATTACACGGCGATCTGCCGTCACCTATCAACCCACCCTCGGGTTGCGTGTTCAGAACGCGTTGTCCGCAGGCCATCGGGCGTTGCGCGCAGGAGGTGCCGGAGTTGCGCCGATTGAGTAGCGAAACCGAGGCGGCCTGCCTGCTGGCGTAGCGGCAGCCAGAGATTTTTTCGGTTGGGTTCGAGGTCGGGCGGAGCTTCGACAGCAGCAGTATTGCAGAAAACAGGCTTTGAACGCTACACTGTAGTTAACGTATAAATTAAGGGATACATGCAAATGTTTTTTCGAGCGTCAGACATTGTTCCCATCAGCGAAGCGCGCGCCAGGCTGACGGAGTTGGCCGAAGACGTGGTGGGCAGCGGCTCGGAGAAGGTGCTGACCAAGAACGGTGCAAGCTACGTGGCCCTGGTCGATGCGCGCCGGCTGGACTACTACCATGCCCTCGAATCCGAGCACGCCAACCTCGTACTGGCCGACGATGCCATCACTGGCCTGCGGCAGGCCCTGGCGGGGCAGTTCGTGTCCGACGATGAACTGGACCAGGCACTCGGCGTCGCACCGGCGCCGTGAGCATTCCCGTTAACGCCAAGGTTCGAGCGGTTCCGAACTTTCTGGCGTGCCTGCACACCGCACTCAGCTTCATGGATGCGCAGGACGCTGCTTCCGCTCCGACGCGCTTCAAGAAATTGCAGGCGGAGGTGTTGAAAGCGCGGGCATTGCTTTCCTTTGCCCCCACGAGCGGGCGACCCGCTCGATTCCTTGACGCCAAGTCGGGTTGGGGGCAGTTTCAAGCCGAGCAGGCCAGGGCACTCGCCGGGCAACTCGGCATGCCTGGTTTGCGAGAGATCGTACTGGCTCGTCACGTGGTGCTGTATGCCCACTCTGAGCGGGGGGTAGTGTTGCTCTCACTGCGGCACGAGCGCCAGTTGGCCTACCGATTGCCCAAGCCAAGCGCCTGGCAGGACTTTGTTTAAAGGCAGGCCAATGGCCGGGTTCGAGCGATCCGTTGGACAGCGGCTATTTGCGTCAGTCTCAAGCGCTCGTCACCGCAATATTCTTGAACTGCCCCGTGGCAATCTTCTTCTCCCACTCGGCCGGGCCGGTAATGTGGGCACTGGTGCCGCCTGAATCGACAGCGACGGTGACCGGCATATCGACCACGTCGAACTCGTAGATGGCTTCCATGCCCAGGTCGGCAAAACCGACCACCTTGGCGCTTTTAATGGCCTTGCTGACCAGGTAGGCGGCGCCGCCCACGGCCATCAGGTAGGCGCTTTTGTGCTTGCGGATGGCCTCGATGGCAGCCGGCCCGCGCTCGGCCTTGCCTATCATGCTGATCAGGCCGGTCCTGGCCAGCATCATCTCGGTAAAGCCGTCCATACGCGTGGCGGTGGTGGGGCCGGCCGGGCCCACGGCTTCCCCGCGCACCGGGTCTACCGGGCCCACGTAATAAATCGTGCGGTTGGCAAAGTCCACCGGCAGAGGCTCGCCCTTGGCCAGCATGTCCTGGATACGTTTGTGCGCGGCATCGCGGCCGGTCAGCATCTTGCCGCTCAGCAGCAGCGTGTCGCCGGCTTTCCAGGTGCCGATCTCGGCCTTGCTCAAGGTGTTGAGGTCGACCTTTTTGCTCTTCTGGTAGTCGGGCGCCCAATGCACATCGGGCCACAGGCTCAGGGCCGGTGCCTCCAGGTACACCGGGCCGCTGCCGTCCATCACAAAATGGGCGTGGCGGGTGGCGGCGCAATTGGGGATCATGGCCACCGGCTTGCCTGCCGCGTGGGTCGGGTACATATTGATCTTGACGTCCAGCACCGTGGTCAACCCGCCCAGGCCTTGCGCACCAATACCCAGTGCGTTGACCTTCTCGAACAGCTCGATGCGCAGTTCCTCGATCTTGTTCCGCGGGCCGCGCTGCAGCAGCTCGTACATGTCTATGTCTTCCATCAGCGCCTGCTTGGCCATCAGCATGGCTTTCTCGGCCGTACCGCCTATGCCTATGCCCAGCATGCCGGGCGGGCACCAGCCCGCACCCATGGTGGGCACGGTCTTGAGCACCCAGTCCACCACCGAATCAGACGGGTTGAGCATCACCAGTTTGGACTTGTTCTCGGAGCCGCCGCCCTTGGCCGCCACCGTGACGTCCAGCTTGTTGCCGGCCACTATCTCCACATGGATCACGGCGGGGGTGTTGTCTTTCGTGTTCTTGCGCGCAAACTGCGGGTCGGCCACGATGGATGCACGCAGCGTGTTGTCGGGGTGGTTGTAGCCCTGGCGCACGCCTTCGTTGACAGCGTCTTCCAGGTTGCCGGTAAAGCCTTCCAGGCGCACGTCCATGCCGATCTTGAGGAATACGTTCACGATGCCGGTGTCCTGGCAGATCGGGCGGTGGCCTTCAGCGCTCATGCGCGAATTGGTCAGTATTTGGGCAATCGCATCCTTGGCGGCCGGGCTTTGCTCGCGCTCGTAGGCGCGCGCCAGGTGTGCGATGTAGTCGGCCGGGTGGTAGTAGCTGATGAATTGCAGCGATGCCGCAATGGACTCGATCAGGTCGGCTTGCTGGATGGTGGTGGTGCTCATGGGGTGAAGGGGTGTGATCGGGGACAATTGGCCAGAGGCCGTGAAGTGGCCTCACCTCAAGTTTACCAATCGCCCAGCAGCGATTCCACCCAAGGATTTGCCCGATGCGCAGCCGACGCGGACTCCGACCGGTATGGGTCGTTGCGGCGCATGAAGGTTCGGCGTATTCTGAGGTTCCCCTCCACATTTGCAGGAGCAACTCATGGTCATCAACGCGCCTGAACCGGTCGTCCGCACCGCATGAATTGCGCCGCCTGTGCCCATGAGAATCCGTCGGGCGCGCGTTTCTGCGCCGCTTGTGGGACGAAGCTGCCATTGTTGTGCCCCGGCTGCCAAGGCGCGGTTTTGGCAGGCCAGAAGTTTTGCACCGCTTGCGGACATTCCCTTGGCGCACAAGCGCCTGCTTCCGCCCACCGGCGTCCGCCGGAAGATCCAGCGCCAGTGGCGACGGCTGACACCGGGGAGCGGCGCCATGCTACCGTGATGTTTTCGGATCTTTCGGGGTATACCGCGCTGGGTGAATCGATCGACCCGGAAGATGTCGAGGAAATCATGGAGCGCGTTAAACGCGAGGCAAGCGCCGTGATCGAACGCCACGGCGGCACGGTCAACCAGTTTGTCGGCGACGAAATCATGGCGCTGTTCGGCGTGCCGCTGGCGCGCCGCGACGATGCGCGCAACGCGGTGCGCGCGGCGTTGGAACTGCACCGCGTGGTGGATGCCATTGCCGCAAGCGTCGAAGCGCAGATTGGCCGCGTGTTGCGCATGCATACCGGGATCCATGGCGGCCTGGTAGTTGCGCGCCGCAGCGACCACCGTTCCGGGGAGTTCAACCTCACGGGGGACACGGTGAATACCGCCGCCAGGCTGCGCAGTCTGGCGCCACCGGGGGATATTCTGGTCAGTGCGGAAACCTGGCAGCAGGTGGCCGAATTCTTTGACGCGGAACCGGTCGCGGCGGTCGAAGTGAGGGGCAAGGAGCAGCCGGTTGCGCCGTACCGCATCCGGCGCGGGGGCGCCGAGCATTCGTCGAGCCGGCGCCCGATGGTGGGCCGGGCGGAGGAATTGCACCAGTTCCTGACGCTCAGCGAGGCCTGCCTGCAACGCGCACGGGGCCGCGTGGTCTTTGTCCGGGGCGATCCCGGATTGGGCAAGTCCCGCCTGGTTGCCGAGTTTCTGCGCGTGGCGCGTGAGCAAGGGTTCGCCTGCCACAGCGCCGCCGTGCTCGATTTCGGGCCCAGGACCGGGCGAGACGTGGTTCGCGATCTGGTGCAAAGCCTGCTTGGACTGCCACTGAATGCGGATGAGTCAGCCCGCCGCGACGCAGTCGCGCAACGAAATATCGCCGACGACCAGGCGCTGTTTTTGTATGACCTGGTGGATGTCGCGCCTCCACCCGAGTTGCGCGCGCTGCTCGCGGCCATGAACGGTGTTGCCCGGGAAAAAGGTGCGCTGGAAGCACTCTGCAGTCTGGTCAGGGATGGCGGCATCCCTGCCGCCGGGTCGTCCCCGGTGGCAGCGCTTCAGGGTGGTGGTGCAATACCTGAGGCAACCGGAGCGGAGGCCGGGTCGGCGCCGGTCATGTTGTTGGTGGAGGACATTCACTGGGCCGACGGTTGGGCGCTCGAAAGACTCGCGGCGCTTGCCGCGCTTGCGGGAAGCCATCCGCTGCTGTTGGTCATGACGACGCGTTTCGCGGGTGATCCGGCGGTGGGCGCGTGGCGCACGGCCCTGCATGGCGCGCCCATCACGAGCGTGGACCTGAGACCGTTGCCGGCCGACGACGCGTTGCGGCTTGCGGCGAATGTCGCGTCCCTGCCCGAGGCGCTGCTGCGCGGCTGCGTCGAACGTGCCGAGGGCAACCCGCTGTTTCTCGAACAGTTGATGCTCAATGCGGGACAAGCCGGACAGACGCTTTTGCCGGGTTCGATCCAGGCCCTGGTCCATGCGCGCATGGACCGGCTGGCGCCCCTGGACAAGACCGCCATGCAGGCCGCGGCGGTGCTTGGCCAGCGCTATACGCTGGATGCGCTACGGCACCTCATCAAGGACCCGTCCTACGATTGCGGCCTGCTGGTCGAGCAATTCCTGGTGCGGCGTGACGGCGGGGAATTGCAGTTTTGCCATGCACTCATTCGAGACGGGGCCTATGCGTCCCTGCTGCATTCGCGCCAGCGCCGTCTGCATACCCGTGCCGCCGAATGGTTCCACTCCAGCGATGTGGCGCTCGCCGCCGAGCACTTCGACCGCGCCGGTGAACCACGCGCCGCAGGTGCCTACCTGGCCGCCAGCAATGCGGCGGCGGCGCAGTTCCGTTACCCGAGCGCGCTTGCGCTGGCCGAACGCGGGCATACCCTTGCCACCGAACCCGGGGTGCGCTTCGCGCTACAGATGGCCTGTGCCCGCAGTCTGCTCGAACTCGGGCGCGTGAGTGAAGCCATAGAGGCCTGCCGCGTCGCGCTTGCCGTGGCGGAAAGTCCGACAGCGCGCGCGCAGGCGCTGACGGAAATGGCCGCCGGAATGCGCATACTCGACCGGCTTGATGACGGACTGGCCGCTCTCGCCGAGGCAGAACCCTTTGCCCGCGAATGCGCGCAGCCGCTCGAGCTGTCGCGTCTGCACCACTTGCGGGGCAACCTGTTCTTTCCCTTGGGCCGCCTCGAAGAGTGTTTGCGCGAACACACGCTGGCCCTTGAATGCGCCAAAGAGGCCGGGGCGTTGGAAGCACAGGCGGTTGCGCTGGGCGGGCTGGGCGACGCCCACTATCTGCGCGGCCACATGCGCCTGGCGCACGAGCAGTTCCGGCGCTGCGTCGCACTGGCGCGTGAACAGGGTTATGGCCGGCTCGAAGTCTCCATCCTGCACATGGTTGGCTGGACCGCCCTCTACCTCAACGACACACGTGGCGCGTACAAGGTCGGTTGTGAAGCGGTCGATCTGTCGGTCCGCGCATCGCATACGCGCGCCGAGGTGTTGGCGCGCCTGCTGGTGGTGCACGTGTGCGGATGGCTACACGGCGACTGCGCGCAGGCGCGGCAGCAACTCGACGCTGTGCTGCCGCTGACAAGAGCGCTGGGTGCCAAACGCTTCGAGGCGCAACACTGGCAACTGCGTGCGCAGCTGGATATCCGTCTTGGCGACCTCGCGAGCGCGCGTTCCCACATCGACACCGCGCTTGCCATTTGCCGTGAACACGGCATGGGCTTCGTCGGAGCCGCCGTGTACGGTGTGCTGGCGCGGCTCGAGCCGGACAGGGAGGGGCGGGAAAACGCACTGGCGCAAGGCGAGGCGCAACTCGTCAAGGGCTGCGTGAGCCACAACCACTTCATCTTGCGCGAACACGGGATCGAGGCCTGCCTTGCGGCAGGCGACTGGCAGGCGGTTGAAGACCTGTGCGCCCGGATGGATCGTTACACCGGCGCCAATCCCTTGCCGTGGAGCATGTTTCTGTGCGACCGCGGTCGTGCCCTGGCGCGCTTCGGGCGCGGTGAGCGCGATGCCGCATTACATGCGGAGCTGGTTCGGCTGCGTGACCTGGCAGTGGCTGCGCAACTCGATGTTGCCTTGCCGGCAATCAAGCGTGCGCTGGCAGCGCTGGATGGCCCGTAACCTTGAAAACACACCCGCATGCCTCTTATCGAAACCGTTGCTGCCATTCTTTTTGCCATCGCCCTGGTTCATACCTTCTCGACCAAGTTTTTCGAGCGGCTCGCGCATGACCATCCGCGCCACGCCGGACTTTTTCATCTGCTGGGTGAAGTGGAGGTGGTCTTCGGGTTCTGGGCCACCGTGCTGGTTGCAACAATGGCGCTTCTGGTGGGAGGGGCTCAAGCCATTGAATATGCGGAGTCGCGCCAATACACCGAGCCCCTGTTTGTATTCGTGATCATGGTGGTCGCCGCGTCGCGACCCGTGGTCGAGGTCATTCAGGCGCAGGTAGCGTTGGTCGCCCGACTGGCGCCGGTTCGCACGGTGGTTGCACGGACGTGGCTCTGTTTGGCGCTGGTGCCCTTGATCGGCTCGCTGATTACCGAGCCCGCGGCCATGACACTGGCCGCCTTGATGTTGGCACCGCTGGTCTTTCGCCCTGGCATCCCCGAGTGGTTGAAATACGGCGCACTCGGAGTGTTATTTGTGAACATATCGGTTGGCGGCACACTGACTTCTTTTGCGGCGCCGCCGGTGTTGATGGTGGCCGCCACCTGGAATTGGGACAGTGCCTTCATGGTGTCCCAGTTCGGTTGGAAGGCGGTGATTGCGGTCCTCGTCAACGCGACGGCCGTCACTTTCCTTATGCGCCGGCATCTTGTGGATGCGCCGTCAGACTTCCTTGGTACGGATCCTCCGCCTGTTCCCGCCATCGTCAGCGTGATTCACCTCGCGTTCCTTGCCGCCGTTGTGGCGTTCGCCCACCACCCCGTAATATTTCTGGGCCTGTTCCTGCTGTTTATGGGGTTCACGCAGGCCTACGCGCACTACCAGACGCCGCTGATCCTGAAGGAGGCCTTGCTGGTGGGGTTCTTTCTTGCGGGCCTGGTGGTACTGGGTGGCATGCAGCAATGGTGGCTGCAACCCATCGTGTCCGGCCTGCAACCCACCGCGCTGTTTTTTGGCGCCCTGGGTTTGACCGCCATCACCGACAACGCCGCTTTGACCTACCTGGGCTCGCTGATCGAAGGCATGAGCGATGCGGCCAAATACATGCTGGTGGCCGGCGCCGTTGCCGGGGGCGGGCTCACCGTGATCGCCAACGCGCCCAACCCGGCCGGTGTAACCCTGCTCAAGCGCGGTTTCAATGATGAATCCATCGGCGCGGGCGGGCTGCTACTGGGTGCGGCGTTGCCCACGGTGGTAGCGGCGGCTATGTTCCTGCTTTAAGAGCCTACGCAGGGATTCATAACCTCGGAGAGCCATCTGAAGGTGCCGACGCGGTTCGGGTCAGGATGGATGTGCTGTCGGGCACTGAAATTTCCGCAGCATTGGGCGCGGCCTTATGGTGTTTTGGTTGCGGGTGCCAGCCCTGGACCAGCAATAAGACGAAGAACCCGAGCACGTAACCCACGGCTACGTGCCACCCGCCGCGCAACCAGGCGCTGACACTTTTTGCTTGCGGGTACATGTTGGACAAGGCCACGCCGGCGCTGGAGCCAAACCAGATCATGCTGCCGCCAAAACCTACGCCGTAAGCCAGAAAACCCCAATCGAACCCGCCCTGTTTGAGTGCCAGGGCAGTCAGGGGGATGTTGTCGAACACCGCCGATACAAAACCCAGGCCCAAGGCACTTTGCCAACTGGCCTCGGGCAGTTTCTCTACCGGCATCAGGGACGCACATACCACCAGCGACAGCAGGAAGATGGAGCCCTTGAACGCGCCAGGAACCAGGCTCCACGTGGGCCTGCGGTATCCAGCGGTCAGCAACAACACGACCCAGACCGTGATACCCAGTACCGGCCAATGGTCCAGCACATCCGGAAAGTAGAGGTTGCAAC